>NZ_DATJBQ010000180.1:0-10573 GCF_035515275.1 Pusillimonas sp. | reverse complement strand
CAGCGCCCGGGTCCGGCCTTGGCGCTCAAAACCAACATGCGCATGGTCATTATCGAAGACATGCTGCTTTCGGGTCTGCCCAACGGCCGGCTGATTGCCATCGACGCAGACAGCGGTGCGGTTCAATGGGAGGGCACGGTCACGGTGTCGCGCGGCGCCACCGACCTGGAGCGTATCAGCGACATCGTCGGCGCACCTCAAGTTCAGGGACCGCTGCTGTGCGGCGTGGCGTATCAGGGCCACATCGTCTGCTTCGACATCACGCAAGGTGGTCGACCCATCTGGGAGCATCCGTTCTCCAGCACGACGGGCATCACCACCGACCCCCAGCAGTTGTATGGCGTCAGCCAACGCGACGTCGTTCATGCCTTTGGTCTGGCCAACGGGCAAGAAGCCTGGAAACAAGAAGGCCTGCGCAACCGACGCCTGTCCGGTCCGGCGGTTGTGCCGCAAGCAGTGGCCGTAGGCGATTACGAAGGCTATGTACATTTTCTGTCGCGAAGCAGCGGTGACCTGATCGGAAGAGTGCAAGTCGGGGGCGGTGCAGTGGTATCGCCCTTGGTGGGCAGCGATTACGGCGTGCTGGTGCAAACGGGCAACGGCAATCTTATGCTGGTTGGTGTCAATTGAAATCTGTTTCATTCAAACCGGTAGTCGCTCTGGTTGGGCGGGCCAACGTGGGCAAATCCACGCTGTTCAATCGCCTGACTCGTTCCAGAGCGGCTCTGGTGGCCGATTTTTCGGGTCTTACGCGTGACCGCCATTATGGCGAAGGCCGCATGGGCGATCGTCCGTTTCTGGTGGTCGACACCGGCGGGTTCGAGCCCGTGGCCAAAGACGGCATCTTGCGCGAAATGGCGCGCCAGACTCGCCAGGCCATTGCAGAAGCCGATGTGGTCATATTTTTGGTCGATGCACGTGCCGGCCTGAATTCGCACGATCACGAAATCGCTACGCTGTTGCGCCGTTCGGGCCAGAAGGTGTTTCTGGCGGTCAATAAGGCCGAGGGAATGCGCCATGGCGGCGCCATCGCCGAGTTTCACGAACTTGGGTTGGGCGAGCCCTGGCCCATCTCGGCCTCGCACGGCGACGGGGTGGCCGACCTGATTGACCGCGCACTTTCGCATCTTGATCCAGTTGCCGAGACAGATGAACCGGTCGAACAGGACGATTCCGAGTTGTCCGACGACGCCCTGGCAGCGCTTGCCGATGAGCAGGAAGAGGGCGGCCCGGAAGAAGACGTTCAACATCGCATCAAGCTTGCCATTGTGGGTCATCCCAACGTGGGCAAGTCGACGCTGATCAACACGCTATTGGGCGAAGAGCGGGTCATTGCGTTCGACATGCCGGGTACCACGCGCGACGCCATCGAGATCGAATTCACGCGAGGAAATCGTTCGTATACGCTGATCGACACCGCCGGGCTGCGAAAGCGGGGCAAGGTGTTCGAAGCCATCGAGAAATTCTCGGTCATTAAAACCTTGCAGGCGATTGAGGCCAGCAATGTCGTGGTGCTGATGCTTGATGCCAGCACCGAAATTTCCGACCAGGACGCCCATATTGCGGGCTTCGTCCTTGAAACCGGCCGTGCCCTGGTGGTGGCCATCAACAAATGGGACGGACTAAGCGACGACCAGCGCGACCGCATTCGCCGCGAGTTCGACCGCAAGCTGCGTTTCCTGTCTTTCGCCAAGATGCATACCGTATCGGCGCTTAAGGGCCAGGGGGTCAACGCGTTGCTGCGTTCGGTCAATGCGGCACATGCTGCGGCGTTTGCCAAGTTGTCCACGCCCCGGCTTACTCGCGAGCTTATCGCCGCCGTCGAACAACAACCCCCGCCGCGCAAGGGGCCTTTCCGTCCCAAGATGCGCTATGCTCATCAGGGCGGGCAGAATCCACCGCGCATCATTGTGCACGGTAATGCCCTTGATGCCGTGCCTGACTCATACCGCCGCTATCTCGAGGGGCGTTTTCGCGAGGCATTCAAGCTTGACGGCACGCCGTTGCGCATTGAGTTCAAATCATCTCAGAACCCTTATCTGCAGGAGTCCAAGTGAGCCGTTTCTGGAGCGACCATGTTGCCGGCCTGGTTCCGTATACGCCCGGCGAGCAACCCAAGGTTGCCGACCTGCTCAAGCTCAATACCAACGAGAACCCCTATGGTCCTTCTCCGTTGGCCCTGAAGGCCATGAGGCAGGCTGCCGACGACAGGCTGCGCCTTTACCCAGACCCGGCTTCAGAGCAGTTGCGACAGGCCATCGCCGCCCACCATGGCCTGAAACCCGCGCAAGTATTCGTGGGGAACGGCTCTGACGAAGTACTGGCCCACGTGTTTCATGGTCTGTTCCTGCGGGGCGGTCGGCCCTTGCTGATGCCCGACATTACCTACAGCTTTTATCCCACCTATTGCCGGCTATACCATGTGCCTCATGAAATCGTGCCTTTGGCGGACGATTTCAGCCTGACCCCCAACGACTATCTGGGTGAGCGCGCGCGGGCGGCGGCCGGCATTATTTTTGCCAACCCCAACGCGCCTACCGGAATGGTGCTGGGCCTTGACGATATCTCACGCATCGCACAAGCCAACCCAGACACCGTCGTAGTGGTTGACGAAGCCTATGTCGATTTTGGCGCTGAGTCGGCCGTTGGCCTGTTGGCCCGGCATGACAACCTGCTTGTGATCCACACGTTCTCGAAGTCGCGGTCGCTGGCGGGGCTTCGGGTAGGTTTTGCCATGGGTTCGGCTGACCTTATCGAAGGCTTGCGTCGGGTCAAAGACAGCTTTAACTCATATCCGCTCGATATGCTGGCTCAGGCCGGCGCCCTGGCCGCATTCAGCGACGACGAACACTTTGACCGCACGCGCGGGGCAATCATGCGTTCGCGCGATCAGCTGGCGCTGCGGCTGGATCAGATGGGGTTCGATGTATTGCCCAGCATGGCCAATTTCGTGTTTGCCCGGCATCGCTCGGTGGATGCGGTGAAACTGGCCGGGGCCTTGCGCGATCGGGGTATATTGGTACGCCATTTTTCATTGCCGCGCATTGATCAGCACCTGCGGATTACCGTTGGTACCGACGCCGACTGCACCCGCCTTTGTTCGGCATTGACCGAAATATTAAGCAACGTGCAGTAAAAAAGCCGCGCAAAAATATACACTAAATCAACAGTATGTCGTGGCGCATTGCGGGAAAACCCTGTAAAGTATCTCTTTGGGCGTCATTCATATAACAACACAATTGGAGCTAAGCCAATGAGCAATAAAGGGCAAACACTACAAGATCCATTTCTTAACGCATTACGTAAGGACCACGTGCCCGTATCGATTTATCTAGTCAACGGAATCAAACTGCAAGGTCAGGTCGAATCATTCGACCAGTACGTCGTGCTTTTGCGCAATACTGTTACGCAAATGGTTTACAAGCATGCCATTTCAACCGTCGTACCGGCTCGCCCCGTAGCGTTCCAGGTCGACGACCAGGCTTCGGCGTAATCCGTTTGGTTTTCGTCAGCAAGAAACACCCGCCGAGCGCTACGCGCCGGCGGGTCTTTCGTTTATAGGCCGTCAATGAGGGTATTGATAGTAAGCGTCGATCTGGGCAGCCCCGATTACCAGGCACACGCCGACGAGTTCGTCATGTTGGCCAAGGGTGCGGGAGCAGAAATAGTCGGTACGGTGGTGGCGCGCCGAGCCCGGCCCGACGCAGCCACCTTTATCGGCAAGGGCAAGCTTGAAGAAGCCCTCTTGGTCGCCGACCACGAAGAAGCCGAAATTATCTTGTTCGACCAGGCCTTAAGCCCGGCTCAACAGCGTAACCTCGAACGGGTCCTGAACCGCCGAGTGGTCGACCGCGTGGCGCTCATACTTGACATCTTCGCCTTGCGGGCTCAAAGCCACGAAGGGAAGCTTCAGGTCGAGCTGGCGCAGTTGCAGCATTTGGTCACCCGGCTTACCCGGATGTGGACTCACCTTGAGCGTCAGCAGGGCGGTATCGGCATGCGCGGTCCGGGCGAGTCGCAACTGGAAATGGACCGGCGCATCATCGGCTCCAAAGTCAAGCTTTTGAAAGAGCGCCTTGACCGTGCCCAGCGTCAACGGGCAACCCAGCGGCGCGCCAGGGCGCGGGGCAATACCTTGTCAGTCTCACTGGTGGGTTACACCAACGCGGGTAAATCAACGTTGTTCAATGCCCTGACGCGCGCCGATGCCTACGCGGCCGATCAGTTGTTCGCCACCCTTGACACCACCACGCGCAAGCTATGGGTCGAGGGAGCCGGTCAGGTGGTCATTTCAGACACGGTGGGGTTTATTCGCGACCTTCCTCCCACGCTGATAGCTGCGTTTCGGGCCACCCTTGAAGAAACCGTTCATGCCGACCTTTTGCTGCACGTGGTTGATGCGTCAAGCCACCAGCGTGAAGAACAAATTGCCGAGGTGCGCAAGGTACTGGCCGACATCGGCGCGGGCGAGATTCCCACTATTTTGGTCTATAACAAAATCGACGAAGCGGGGTACGAGCCCCGGGTCGAGCGCGATGAACATGGTACCATTGCGCGAGTATTTGTAAGCGCCCTAAGGCGTGCCGGCCTGGACGGTTTGCGTGGGGCAATCGTTGAAGCCGGTCAGACTACGAGAAACAATGCGTTCAATATCGAAAATATTCAATCTCAATGATCCGGGCTGGGGGCGCGGCGGAAACAGCAATGATTCCGAGCAGCAGCCACGCCGGCCGAATCAGGGAGGAGGCCCTCCCGACCTGGACGAGGTCTGGCGCGATTTCAACAATCGCGTGGGCTCGCTGTTCGGGCGCAAGCCGCGTCGCGGCGGTAACGGAGGCGGCGGCACAGGGCCGGGCGCTTCGCTGCCCTCGGGTTCACCCAAGTCGATTGGTATCATTCTTGTCATCATCGTCGCGCTTTGGCTCGCCAGTGGCTTTACCATTGTCCAAGAAGGCCAGGTGGCCGTTGTAACGCGTTTCGGTGCCTATACCAAAACGCTTACCCCCGGCTTGCAGTGGCGCCTGCCGTATCCCATTGAAGACGCCCAGACGGTAAATATTGCGCAACTGCGTACTTTTGAAGTCGGTTTCAGGGGTAATGCGCGTAATAAGGTGCTGCCCGAATCACTCATGCTCACCACCGACGAAAACATCGTCGACGTCCAGTTTGTGGTTCAGTACCGCCTTAACCCCGAGGGCGCGCCCGACTACCTGTTCAAGACCAGTCAGCCCGACGAGTCCGTGCGGCAGGCCGTCGAGACTGCCATGCGCGAAGTCGTGGGCCAGCAGCCCATGGATTCCGTGCTGTATTCGGGACGTACCGAAATCGCCGCCCGTGTTCAGCGTTTTGCGCAAGAAATCCTTGACCGCTACCAGACCGGCATACAGATCAGCACCGTGGCCATTCAAAACGTTCAGCCGCCCGAGCAGGTACAGGCTGCGTTCGACGACGCCGTCAAGGCCGGCCAAGATCGCGAGCGTCTTATCAACGAAGGTAACGCCTATGCCAGCCGGGTCCTGCCCGAGGCGCAAGGGCAGGTGGCGCGCATGGTGCAAGAAGCCGAGGGCTACCGCGCCCGGGTTGTCGGCGATGCTCAGGGTGACACGGCTCGCTTTACCAGCGTCGAAGCCGAGTATGCCAAGGCTCCCGGCATTACCCGCGAGCGCATGTACCTAAGCACCATGCAGGGCATACTTGAAAACACCGCCAAAGTCGTCGTTGATACCAACGACAGCACTAATATGCTGTATTTGCCCCTAGACAAAATCGCGGGTCAGGCAGTGCGTAAGCCGGTAGCACCTTCAGGTTCAGATTCTTCCAGCGGGGTGGCTGGCGCCGCAGGTGCTGCGGCCGCACAGTCTCAGGGTGGTTCTTCGACGCGAAGTACTCCGTACGGCAATGGCGCTGCAGGTGCGCTAGCTAATCCTTATTCGCGCTAACCGGAGGCCCCTATGCAACGCTTTTTTCCCTACCTTATCGGCCTTCTTATCGTTTTGGCTGTTCTGTCTTCTTGCGTGTTCGTTGTGCGAGAACGCGATTCGGCACTGGTTTTCGCCCTGGGCGAGGTGCGCGAAACCATCACCGAACCCGGTCTTTACTTCAAGTTGCCTCCGCCGTTCCAGAACGTCGTGCGGCTTGACAAGCGGCTGCAAACCATCGAGTCGCGCGACCCCGAGCGTATTCAAACCGCCGAGAAAAAGAATCTGCTCATCGACTCTTTCGTCAAATGGCGTATTTATGACCCGCGTCTGTTCTATGTAACGTTCGGTGCCAATACGCGTGCCGCCGAAGAGCGACTCGGCGCGCAGATTCGCGACGCACTTAACGCATCGGTCAACGTGCGCACCGTAAAAGAAGTCGTTTCCAGCGAGCGGGGCGACATCATGAAAGAAATGCTCACCACGGTTGACAACCGCGCGCGCCCTCTAGGGGTCGAAGTGGTTGACGTGCGTCTGCGTCGCATCGATTTCGCCCCCGAGATCTCCGAATCGGTGTATCGGCGCATGGAGGCCGAGCGCAAAGAGGAAGCCAACCGTCTGCGTGCAACGGGCGCTGCCGATAGCGAGCGAGTCCGCGCCCAGGCCGACCGTCAGCGCCAGGAGCTTCTTGCTACGGCCTATGCCCAGGCCGAAAGCATTCGAGGCCAGGGTGATGCCCAGGCGGCCAGTATTTTTGCCGACGCCTATGGTAAAAACCCCGAGTTCTACAGCTTCTACAAAAGCCTCGAAAGTTATCGCTCGGCCTTTTCCAACAAAGAAGACCTGCTCGTTATCAGCCCTGATTCCGACTTCTTCCGTTTCTGGGGCAGCGGTCGCGGCACGGCGCAGACCCAGCCCTAAGGCCCTCCGGCTTGTCGCTTTTTCGGGCCACAAGCCGGCGCGCATTTTGGATCGGCGCCACAACACGCTACAATACGCCGTAAGTTGAAATACCATCCGCAAGCGACTTGGCGGGCTTACGCCCCAAGTCGCTTTTTTATTTGTGCCTGACCTTACCCCGTATTAACGGAAACGCATGATGTCCACCTGGTTGTTGCCCGAAAGCCTGGCCGATGTTCTACCAGCCGAAGCGCGCCGCATCGAAGAGCTGCGCCGAGAGCTTCTCGACCTGTATCGAACCTATGGGTTCGAGCTTGTTGCCCCGCCTTTGGTCGAGTACCTGGATTCATTGTTGTCTGAAAAGGGCAGCGACCTGTCTTTGCGCACCTGCAAGCTGGTCGACCAGTTGTCAGGCCGTACGCTGGGGCTACGTGCCGACATTACACCGCAAATTGCGCGCATTGATGCCCATCTGCTTAATCGGGCCGGAGTCACCCGGCTGTGCTATTGTGGGCCGGTTCTGCATGCGCGCCCGGCAGGCTTGTTGTCCGACCGCGAGCTGCTTCAAATTGGCGCCGAGCTATTCGGTCATGCCGGGGTCGAGGCCGACATCGAAATCATTCAGCTTGCCCTTGAAAGCGTGCAGCGGGCAGGTGTGCAGGGCGCACGACTCGACCTTAATCATTTGGGCATTGTTCGTGCCATTATCGATTCCGACCTGGCGTTCGCGGGGTCGGCCGACGAAGTCATACAACTGCTCAGTGCCAAAGATGTTCCCGGCATTCGCGAGCTGGGCGCCCGCCTTCCCGAGCTTCGCGCCGAAACGCTTCAGGCACTGCTTGCATTGCCTTCGTTATACGGCGGCACCGAGGTTCTGGCTCATGCCCTTCAGGCCCTGCCGGCCCTGCCTCGCATTCAGCAGGCCGTGACCGACCTCGAAACCCTGGTGCGCGCCATGCCCGAGTACCAGTTCAGCATCGATCTGGCCGACGCCGGCAGCGGTTATGGTTATCACTCGGGTGTCATGTTCTCTATCTATGCCCAGGGCTGGCACGATGCCCTGGTCAAAGGCGGTCGATACGACGGAATCGGCCGTGCATTCGGGCGCGAGCGTCCCGCTACCGGCTTCAGTCTCGATCTTCGCAAGTTGTCGGCAGGTTTGCCGCCGGCGGGGCGGGCCAAGGCCATACGTGCCCCGTGGGGTACCGACCCGGCACTGATGCAGTCGGTTCGAGACTTGCGGCGGGCGGGCGAAATCGTCGTGCAGTTGCTGCCGGGCGAATCTTCCGATCTTGATGAGTTCATCGTTGACCGTGAGCTTGTCGAGTCCGAAGGCAGCTGGCAGGTACGCAACAATCCTTAAGCATTTTTTTCGTCGTCGGGCCGGGTACCGGCACACGACTTAACCTTTTTTGGTCCTTTGAGACCACACTCTTGAAAACGTTATGAGCAAGAATATCGTCGTGATTGGCACCCAATGGGGTGACGAAGGCAAGGGCAAGATTGTCGACTGGCTGGCCGAGTCGGCTCAAGGCGTAGTGCGCTTCCAGGGCGGTCACAACGCGGGCCATACCTTGTGGATCAATGGCCAGAAAACCATTCTGCGCCTGATTCCATCGGGCATCATGCACCCCGAACTAACTTGCTATATTGGCAACGGTGTGGTGTTGTCGCCCGAGGCCTTGCTGAAAGAAATCGTCGAGCTCGAGCAGGCTGGTCTGGACGTGCGTTCGCGCCTGCAAATCTCGCCGGCTTGTCCGCTGATTCTTCCCTATCACGTCGCACTTGACCAGGCTCGCGAGCTGCGTAAGGGCGAGGGCAAGATCGGCACCACAGGTCGCGGCATCGGGCCTGCCTACGAAGACAAGATCGCTCGTCGAGCATTGCGTGTGCAAGACCTTTACGACCCTGCCATTTTCGACGAAAAGCTTGCAGAAGCGCTTGACTACCATAACTTCGTGCTGACCCAGTACCTGGGTTCCCAAGCCGTGTCGGCCGACGAGGTGCGCGATCAGGCTATGGCATTGGCCGAGCAGCTCGAGCCCATGGTGGCCGACGTCTCCAGCAACTTGTACGCAGCCCAGAAGGCCGGTCAGAACCTGCTGTTCGAAGGCGCCCAAGGGTCGTTGCTTGATATTGATCACGGCACCTACCCGTTCGTGACCAGCAGCAATTGCGTCGCTGGCGCGGCGGCTGCGGGCGCCGGCGTTGGCCCCCAAAGCCTGAACTACGTGCTGGGCATCGCCAAGGCCTATACCACCCGTGTCGGCTCGGGGCCGTTCCCTACCGAGCTTCTGGATGACACCGGTGCGCGTCTGGCCACGGTAGGTAAAGAGTTCGGTTCGGTTACGGGCCGCCCGCGCCGTTGCGGCTGGTTCGATGGCGCCGCCATGAAACGTGCCGTCATGATCAACGGCATTTCGGGCCTGTGCGTCACCAAGCTCGACGTGCTCGATGGCGTTGAGACCATCAAGATTGGCGTGGGCTACCGTTACAAGGGCCAGTTCCTTGACGTGCTTCCGTATGGTGCGCACGCTACGGCCGAGGCCGAGTCCGTACTCGAGGAAATGCCCGGCTGGCAAGAGTCGACCGTAGGCATCACCGAGTACGACGCCTTGCCGGTCAACGCGCGCAATTATCTGCAGCGCATTGCCGAGGTTTGCGACGTGCCCATCGATATGGTGTCCACAGGCCCCGACCGACTGGAGACCATCGTGTTACGCCACCCGTTCCTCAATTAAGCAGTTTTGCTGCAGCGCCGGGCAGGTTATGATTACGCTCCTTGCTCTTAAGTAAAAACAGGAGATACCGCCATGAACCTGCCGGCCAGCACAGAACGCGATCTTTGGATCAGTTGGGACCAGTACCACGAACTGATCGAGCGTCTGGCGCTTATCATTCATGAGTCGGGCTGGAAGTTCGACAAGATCATCTGTCTGGCACGGGGCGGCGTGCGGGTGGGCGACGTGCTTTCCCGTATCTATGATGTGCCGCTGGGCATATTGGCCACCAGCAGCTATCGCGAAGCGGCGGGCACTCAGCAGGGCACGCTCGATATCGCGCAGTTCATCACCATTACACGCGGCACGCTCGACGGCAGGGTGTTGCTGGTAGACGACATGGTCGATACCGGCATGACATTCAACCGCGTGGGCGAACACCTGCGCGCCCAGTTCCCCGCGATTACCGAAATGAAAAGCGCGGTTCTGTGGTGGAAGGGCCATGCCCTGGCTACGCCCGACTATTATGTCGAGAAGCTGCCCACCAACCCCTGGATCCACCAGCCGTTCGAAGACTACGACAGCTTGCGCCCCCACCAGCTTGAAGCCTGGATGCGCAAGGGAAAACGTAATTCGCAGTAGCTAACGACCCATAAGTGGCTTTAACTCGTGAAACATCGGGTTTCGTGGTAGAATCTAATGCTTTACGAATTTTGCCACCCCTTTTTACGAGGCTTATCGATACATGCCTACTGTACGTCTTAAAGAAAACGAGCCTTTTGAAGCTGCGTTGCGCCGCTTTAAGCGCACCATTGAAAAAAACGGCCTTTTGACCGAGCTGCGTTCGCGCGAGTTCTACGAGAAGCCCACCGCCGAGCGCAAGCGCAAGCATGCTGCTGCAGTCAAGCGTCATTACAAGCGTATCCGTAGTCAACAGCTGCCCCCGCGCCTGTATTGATACCAGAGTCCTTTGTTCAAGAGCTTCTTGCCCGGGTTGATGTAGTCGACGTCGTCGGGCGCTATGTGCAGTTGCGC
>NZ_DATJBQ010000179.1:0-16872 GCF_035515275.1 Pusillimonas sp. | reverse complement strand
GTCGCTGAACGAGCGAACCCGACCGGGCAGCAGGCTGCAGCCCATGCCTTGCCCCACCAGGTTGATCAGCGAAAAAATATCGTTGACCTGCATAGCCGTATTGGGCTCGTAGCCGGCCGCCTCGAAGGTGGCGGCGAAGCTTTCGGACGTGACAAAGCCCTGGCCCAGCATGACAAATGTTTCGTTACGCGCGTCGGCCAGGTCGATATTGCTTGTCGCCCGGGCATATTTCGAGACGGCTGCCGCGGCAAAATACATGGCGTCTTCAAACATGGGCACCGAAAGCAAGCCAGGGCGCTGGATAGGGCCGTTGGCGCCCACAATGACGGCATCCAGTTTACCGGCCTGCAGCGCGTCGATCAGCCCCTGGCTGGAGTCCATGGATAGCGCGACGTGCAGGTCGGGCCGACGCAGCTTCAGCGCAATAATGACTTGAGGAATGCAATGCAGGGTCAAGGAATAAAGCGAACCGATACGTAAGCGCTGCGTGTTGACGCCCGCCAGCTCTCGCACCTTTTCCACGCCCTGGCGGCACTCATCCAGGCAGCGCCGCGCGTGGGTGGCAAAGGCGTAGGCCGTATCCAGTGGATGCAGGTTGCGTCCTTCACGCCGAAACAAGGGGCAGCCCACGCCATCTTCGAGCGAATGCAGGGCGCGATGCACGCTGACCGTGCTTAGGTTCAGTTCCTCGGCCACCCGGGCCAGGTTGCCCAGGCGCATGAACGCCAAAAAAACCTCAAGCTTGCGCAGGGTGATGGTGTCGAATTTCATAAGGCCTCCATGTGTAATTATTAGCATAAGGCTAATGATTGCGCCACTAGGTTGATTGATGCCCTGCCGTGCCGGGTTTATGGTGCAGGTTCGCAGGCAAGTTAAGGAACCATCTGGTGAAGCCCTTCTCCGAAACCCGCTGGAACACGCGTGCCACCGAAAAGCGTCGGCGCCTCGACCAGGTGGGCGGCCTGGCCCAAGGCAGGGTGCTGCCCACCCACCGCCTTACCGAGGCCTTGCAGAAACTGCTGGCGCCGGGCGACCGTGTCGTGCTCGAAGGCAATAACCAGAAGCAGGCCGATTTTTTAGCGCGCGCGCTGGCGCAAGCCGATCCAGCCGTGTTGCACGATCTGCACATGATCATGCCCAGCCTTAGCTTGCCCCAGCATCTTGATCTGTTTGAACACGGCATTGCCCACCGGCTCGACTTTTCGTTTGCCGGCGCCCAGAGCCTGCGCATGGCGCAGCTGTTGCAAGATGGGCGGCTTGAAATCGGTGCCATACATACCTATGCCGAGCTCTATGCACGGCTTTACATCGACCTGATTCCCAACGTGGTGCTGGTGGCCGCGTACGCAGCCGACAAACAAGGCAACCTGTACACCGGCCCAAGCACCGAAGACACGCCGGCGCTGGTAGAGGCCGCCGCCTTTCGAAACGGCATCGTCATTGCTCAGGTCAACCAGTTGGTCAACGACCCCGCCGAGCTGCCGCGAGTCGACATACCCGGTTCATGGGTTGATTTCGTGGTGCAGGCAGACCGGCCCTTTTTTATCGAGCCCTTGTTTACCCGCGACCCGCGCCTGATCAAGCCGGTGCACATACTTATGGCCATGATGGCCTTGCGCGGCATCTACCAACGCCACCAGGTGCGCTCGCTAAACCACGGCATCGGCTTCAATACCGCCGCCATCGAACTTATCTTGCCCACTTATGGCGAACAGCTTGGCTTGAAGGGCAAAATCTGCCGCAACTGGGCGCTTAACCCGCACCCCACGCTGATTCCGGCCATTGAGTCGGGGTGGGTCGAAAGCGTGCATTGCTTTGGGGGCGAATCGGGCATGGAAGACTACGTTGCCGCGCGCCCCGACGTGTTCTTTACGGGTTCCGACGGTTCCATGCGCTCGAACCGCTTGCTGTGCCAACTGGCCGGGCAGTACGCGGTCGACATGTTCATCGGCTCGACTTTGCAGATGGATGCCCGGGGTAATTCTTCTACCGTTACGCGGGGCCGGCTGGCCGGTTTTGGCGGGGCGCCCAATATGGGTCACGACCCGGGCGGGCGCCGCCACGCCACACCCGCCTGGCTTGACCTTATTCAGGGCGAAGACGAGCTCGCACGCGGGCGCAAGCTGGTGGTGCAAATGGTTGAAACCTTTCAAGAGGGCGAGCGCCCGACTTTCGTCGACACGCTGGATGCCGTGCAGGTAGCCAAAGACAGCGGCATGCCACTGGCCCCGGTCATGATCTACGGCGACGACGTTACGCACGTGCTGACCGAAGAGGGCATTGCCTACTTGTACAAGGCGCGCTCGCTGGACGAGCGCAAGGCCATGCTGGCTGCCGTGGCGGGCGTCACGCCTATCGGCATGACCAGTGTTGCGTCCGATGTGCAGCGCATGCGCAAGCAGGGGTTGGTGGCCTTTCCTGAAGACCTTGGGGTGCGACGGGCCGACGCGACCCGTTCTTTGCTGGCGGCCAAAAGCATTGCCGACCTGGTCGAGTGGTCGGGCGGGCTGTATAAGCCGCCGGCACGGTTTCGGAGCTGGTAATGAACACCGGCGCTTCCTCGCTGGCGGCTGCAAGTCTGGGCGGCGAAACCAGTAATTGGGTCGAACGCCTGGCTGACGGTGTGGTGTGCGCCCTGATCGACGAAGCCCAGCTTACGCCCAAACCCGGCCTGGTCGACAGTCGGGGCAACGGCAGCCATAGCGACTTGAATCTTTCGTTGATGCGCCTTTCGGCCAAAACGCTGCGGCCGTATTTTCTGTCCATGGCCCGCGCGGGCACGCAAATCGAGCAGATTGCCGTGTTGCGGCGCGTTATAGGCGCGCAAGGGCGCGAGGCCGAGGCCGCCATGCTGCGAGCAACAAGCGGCGTCAATACGCATCGCGGCGCCATCTGGTCTTTGGGCCTGTTGATCACCGCAGCGGCCCGCGCAGGCTGCAGGCGCGGGGGCCCGGGATGGCGTGCAGGCACGGTAGCGTCCTTGGCAGGGGCGCTGGCCCGCTGCCCCGACCCTGCCGCGCCCGTGCACACCGGCAACAAGGGCGAGGCCGCGCGCCGTCGTTACAGGGTGGGCGGCGCCGTGGCCCAGGCCCAGGCCGGCTTCCCGTTAGTGACCAATACAGCCTTGCCGCAACTTTATCGCTCGCGCAAGGCGGGTCAGCCCGAAGACGCTGCGCGATTGAACGCCTTATTGGCGGTGATGGCCCAACTGGACGACACCTGCCTGCTGTCGCGCGGCGGCAGGCAGGCGTTGGCCGCCATGCAAGCGCGGGCGGCGGCTGTGTTGGCAATGGGCGGCACCGGCAGCCCGGCAGGGCGCCGCGCGTTGCAGGGCCTGCATGATTACGCCCTGAGCCAGGGGCTGTCGCCGGGCGGTGCGGCCGACCTGCTGGCTGCAGCGCTGTTTCTCGATCAATTAACGAAGGCAGCTTTTCCCAAACCAACGATGTGGGAGCAAACATGGAAACAATGTCATTCACGTACGCGGCAACTGGTGTGGCAGCCGGCCGTACCGTAGTCGGGGTGGTGGGGTCGGGTGACCTGCAGGTGCTGCTTGAGCCCGCTCAAGGCCACAGTCAAGTGCGCATCACCACTTCAGTAGACGGCCGCTCTGCCGTGTGGGCTGCGTTGCTTGACCGGGTATTTGGCTCGGCCGCTTTGCCGGCTGCCCGCATCGAAATTGACGACTGCGGCGCCACGCCGGGCGTGGTGCGCCTGCGCATCGAGCAGGCGTTTGAAGAAGCGGGGTCGGCATGAGGCCTTGTTGCACCGGGCGAACGCACAGCAGCCTTCTTGCGGCATGCCTATATTTGAACGGAGGCCGACCATGGCGCTGCCACTGACATTACGTCAAAGCTTCATCGAGCTGGACGCCCGCGCTCGCGCATACAGCCTGCTGGACACCGGCGCTGCGCGCGAACTTATTGACCCCTTCGAGCGTCTTAAATCACCGTGGCTGCCCAAGCAAGGCATTGTGGCCCAGGCCGACGACGGCGTGGTGGTGGTGAAAGGCAGGCTCGACGCAGCGCCCGCCGTGGTGCTGGCCATAGACGGTGCTTACCAGGGCGGCAGCATGGGCGAGGTAGGGGGCGCAAAGATCGCGGCGGCGCTCGAGCTGGCCGCTCAAGATAACCGCCGGGGCGTGCCCACACGTGCCGTACTGCTGCTTGAAACCGGCGGCGTTCGGCTGCAAGAGGCCAATCTGGGCCTGGCCGCCATTGCCGATATCCACGCCGCCCTGGTCGATCTGCGGCGCTACCAGCCGGTGGTGGGCATTATTGCCGGCACGGTGGGCTGCTACGGCGGCATGGGCATTGCAGCAGGTCTGTGCAGCTACCTTATTGTCACCCGCGAGGCACGGCTGGGCCTGAACGGCCCTGCAGTCATTGAGCAAGAGGCCGGCATCGACGAGTTCGATTCCCACGACAAGCCTTTCATCTGGAGCCTTACCGGCGGCGAGCAGCGCCATGCAAGCGGCTTGGCCGACGAATTCGTGGCAGACGACTTGCACGAGATTCGCGCACAGCTTCTGGCATGTATTGGGCGCGGCGTGCCGGCGCCACCTCGCAGCGCGCGCTGCAACGACTTTATTCAGATGCTTGATGCGATTGACCCGCAGGCAAGCCCTGAACCCGACCAGATGCGTTCATGGCTGGCGGGGGCAACGGGTGTCGGCCGGACGCGTTCGGCCCCGGCCGAGCCAGGCTTGGCAGGTCCGTTCACGCAAGGCCCGGTCGGTACGATGCCAACACTTGAAAACCACGCATCAGCCAACTCCACGCCCGGCGGCGACGACGAGGCAGCGTCGTCGCGCGGCGTGGCCTGGCTTTCGGCGTTGACGCAGCATGTGCAGACACAGCCCGGTTTTCCAGCCACTGTGCGCGTGGTTGACGCCGCATTGGGCGACGAACAAGCACGATATATTGCGGTGGTGCCCGACCCGTCCAATCGCTTTCCCCGGGTTCGAAACGGTGAAGTCGGCCTGGCCGAAGGGTGGTACCTGGCTCGAGCCATCCGGCAGTGCGTGGAGCAGGACGCCGGCAGCGCCGCCACCGACCGGGCAGGTGTCGCGGGCACCGTGTTGCCCGATGAGTCGTCCGGACACCACACGCGTCGCCGGCCCATTGTCGCCGTCATCGACGTGCCCAGCCAGGCGTACGGAAAGCTGGAAGAAGGCCTGGGCATTCATCAGGCGCTTGCCGCGGTGGTGGATGCGGCGGCGCAGGCGCGGCTGGCCGGGCATCCGTTCATCGGTCTGATTGTGGGCCAGGCCATATCGGGCGCGTTTCTGGCGCTGGGCTGTCAGGCCAACCGCCTGATCGCGCTGCGCGACCCGGGTGTGCAGGTGCATGCCATGGGCAAGGCCTCGGCGGCGCGCATTACCCAGCGCACGGTCGAACAGCTTGATGCCCTGGCCGCAGGCGTGCCGCCCATGGCCTACGACATTGAAAGCTACGCTTCGCTGGGCATGTTGTGGAAGAGCCTGCAGGCGCAGAACGCCCGCCGGCCCACAGCGCAAGACCTGGCTGCGGTCAGGGCCTTGCTGTGCGAGGCCGTGTCGAGCATTCGATCCGATCCTCTGCGCGATCTTTCCAGCCGGCTGGGCGCCCCGAACCGCAACGCTTCGCTCAAGGTACGCGAACGCATGCGCGAGCTTTGGAACCAAGATGAATCCGTCCCTTCCGCGCGCTCATGATCTTGTCTGGGTACGAAGCCCACACGACTTGCAGTGGCGGGCTACGCCTTGCGGGTCCGGCCTGCCGCATGGGGGCACTGACGCCGGTGCTGCGTCCCGACCTGACGGTTGGCTGGCCGAGTGGCTGGCTGCCGGCGCGCTGACGCCGGTGGTCGTGCGCCGGGAAGCCACCGAGTGCGCCAACATGCTGCCAGTAGGTATCAGAGGCAGCGGCCGACATCAACGTCAGGCCGCCTATCTGTTTATAGAGGCGGTGCTGCGCATTACCCGCCCGGAAGATCTGGTGCCAGGCGCAGTCTGCGCCGGCCACGGTTTGTTACCCAGGGCTGAGGCCCGTTACCGTGCGTGCAGCGAGCCCGAAGGCAAGGCCGCGGCCCAGCACAGCCAGTCCTGTGCGCTGGCTCGACTGCAATCGGCACTGGTTGCGATTGCGCCCGCCCTGAACTCGCTTGGTTTGCCCTGGGGTCCAACCGGCGGCCTGGGCTTTGCCTTGGCCACCGGCCTGCCCGTGCTGCACCCGGGCAGCGACCTGGACCTTGTCGTGCGAGCGCCTGAGCCGCTTACCCAGAGCCAGGTACAGGCGCTGGCGGCAGCCGTGCAACAGGGCGATTGCCGCGTCGATCTACAGATTGACACCGGCCACGCAGGTTTCTCATTTAATGAGTGGTTATCGAGCGCGCGCAGAGTCCCTGAACCTGGCAACCGGCGCGGCCGCATCTTGCTGAAAACCAACACGGGCCCCGTGTTGGTAAACGACCCCTGGCAGGCCCATTCGAGCCAAGCCTGTGCCAGAGGCGCCGCATGAGCGTGCTGTTCACCTTTCCCGGCCAGGGCTCGCAGCGTGCCGGCATGCTGAAGCGCCTCGCGCATTTGCCGCAGGCGCAACGCGTTATCGAACAGACCAGCCAGACGCTGGCAGACGACGTGCTTGCATGGGACACCGACACCGCCCTGCGTTCGACCGTGGCCGTGCAAATATGCCTGCTGGCCGCCGGGGTGGCCATGGCCACCGTGCTGGTAGAACAAGGTGCCGCGCCCGATATGGTGGCGGGCTTGTCGATAGGCGCCTTTCCGGCCGCCGTTACGGCGGGCGTGCTTCAGTACACAGACGCCGTGCGCTTGGTCAAGCTGCGCGCCACCCTGATGCAGCAGCGCTTTCCCGCCGGCTACGGCATGACAGCCATTAACGGTTTAAGCGCTGAAGCCTTAGCGCCTTTGATTCAGCAAGTGCATTCGCCCGAACACCCCGTTTACCTGGCCAATCTGAACGGGCCACGCCAACTGGTTATTGCAGGCAGCGACACGGCACTGAAGCGCGTGGCCGCACTGGCGCTGGAGCAAGGGGCAGCCCGTACAACGCGTCTTGATATTGCCGTGCCGTCGCATTGCCCCTTACTTGAAGAAGACGCGCTTACCCTGCAGCAGGCTTTTCGTGATGTACCGGTGCGTCAGCCCAGGCTGCGCTACTTGAGCAGCAGCCGTGCTCGCGCCCTGACCGACGAGCAGGACATTGCCCACGACCTGGCATTCAACCTTGCCCGGCAGGTGCGCTGGTACGACACCATGCAACTGGCGTGGGAACAAGGAGCAAGATTAGCGGTCGAAATGCCTAGTGGTTCGGTTTTAAGCGGCCTGACCGCACCGGTATTCGCCACCGGAAGAGTGGCATGCAGCGACAACAACCGTCCCGAAAGCCTGGCGGCCCTGATTCTGCGAGCGCATCGCCAGTAACCTGCCCAGCGTCAACGCCTGGCGTATCAGCGATCAGTCATGCCTTTTGGGGGCCGGCATTAAATCAAGCCGGCCCGGCGCGAAGCTCTTATACTAAAGGTGTCTGTTGTATGTCGGGCCACGGCCTAAAACCGCGGGCTCACCCTGCAGAAACAAAGTAAATTGCTTAGCTATGGATAATCTCGATCTTGTCGTATTGCGCGCCTTGCGCGATTGGCGCCAGGCCGGCCGCCGCGCCCTTATGGCAACGGTGGTGCGCACCTGGGGTTCATCGCCGCGTCCTATCGGCTCCATCATGGCCTTGTGCGAAGACGGCACGGTGGTGGGCTCGGTCTCGGGCGGCTGCATCGAAGACGACCTGATCTACCGTTTTACCCACGCCTATTCGGGCCAGGGCGCAGGCGGCGACATACCGCAGGGCGCCCCCCAGTTTCTCAAATACGGCATCAAGGCCGACGAAGCCCATCGCTTCGGCTTGCCTTGCGGCGGCACCCTTGAGCTTTTGCTTGAATTCGACCCCGAACCCGAGCCGCTGAAGCAACTGGTGGCCCAGCTTGAAAGCGGCAAGCTCATGCAGCGCGAAGTACACTTGGCCGATGGCAAGGTTACCCTGCGCCCTGCCGACCAGCCCTCTGAGCTTAGCGTCAACGACACCGTATTGCTGAACAACTTCGGCCCGGAATACCGCATGTTGCTGATCGGGGCCGGCCAGCTTACCGAATACCTGGCCACCATGGCCCTGTTCAATGGCTTTACCGTTACCGTGTGCGACCCGCGCGAAGAATACCGCGGCAGTTGGTCGGTAGAAGGCGTAAACATTACGGCCGACATGCCCGACGACGTGGTGCGCGAATTTCGCGCCGACCGCCGCTCGGCCATTATTGCGCTTACCCACGACCCTAAGCTCGACGACCTTGCCTTGCTCGAGGCCCTGGAAACCCAAGCCTTTTACGTGGGCGCCATCGGCTCGCGCAGCAACAACGCCCTGCGTCGCGAACGCCTCATCGAATACTTCGACCAAACCGAAGAATCGCTTGCCCGCCTGCGCGGGCCTATCGGCATCTACATCGGCAGCAAAACCCCCTCAGAAATTGCCGTCAGCATCATGGCCGAAGTGCTTGCCGTCAAAAACGGCGTAACCCTTCCCCGCGACATGGACGTAGCCGCCGCCAAAGACAGCATGGGCGTTCCGCCCAACGACACCGATCTGATCTGCGCAATTTAACAAACCCCGCCCCTAAACCGACACCACTCTTTTCTTACGAGCCCGCGCAAACGCACAGGCGATCGCAACCTCCGCGCCTCGCGTCACATCGCCTCACATCGCAGCGCACCCCCATCACACCCGTATCACACCCGCATCGCAGTGCAGCGCCTCCCAATCGCAAAACCCCAGCCGTCGAGGGGGGTGAAGGTATTTTCGGGCGTTGGAGGGCGCTGCCACAATCCGCCCGACCGCCCGAAAATACCTTCACCCCCCTCGGCGGCGCTTAAGAACCCAGAAACACCCCCCCGCCACATTCACAACACCCCCACAGTTCACGTACAACGTCAATGCAACCGTCAACGCAATCGTCAACACAGTCCCGCTATTCACATACAACACCGATTGCATCCCCGTCTTTCCATCAGCCGGCAGCATTCACCGCCAAGAAACACGGTTTTCAAACAGTTACAGCTAGCCCCAAAAAAAACCAAACTATAAGGGCTTACCCACATTGCGCGCGCCTAAATATTCCCTTAGTATTTTTTGAACATATTTAGTGCTCACTACATTTAATTTAAGTAGCGACTACATTTTTAAAAGCACCGGTTCGGGGCAATAACCCGACGTGTAAACAACAACCCTGCACGCTGCATGCTCCAGGAGACAACCATGAAGTCATTGAAATTACTGGCCGTTGCTGCGGCCTTTTCGGCAACGCTGGCCGGTTTAACCGGGGCTGCTCACGCAAAATCAGACGACGTGATTCTGATCGGTGAAATCAACAGCTACAAAGCCTTGCCCGCCAATATGGGCCCCTACAAAAAAGGCTGGGAGCTTGCTCAAGAACAGATCAATGCAGCCGGCGGCGTGCTGGGCAAAAAACTTGAAACCATTTTTCGTGACGACAACGCAAACGCCGGCGAAGCCGTACGTATTGCCGAAGAACTGGTGTCGCGCGAGGGCGTTGATTTTCTGTCGGGGGTAACCCTCTCGCACGTGGGTCTGGCGGTGTCCGACTACGCCAAGCAGCGCAAAATTTTCTATCTGGCGTCCGGCCCGCTTTCTGACAAAGTAATCTGGCAAAACGCCAACCGCTACACCTACCGCATGCGTTACGGCACCCACCAGCTTTCGGCTTCAGTGGCCCCGGCCGCCGCCGCCCTCAACAAGAAGCGTTGGGCGCTTATTTACCCCAACTACGAGTACGGCCAAGCTGCCGTGGCCGCCTTCAAAGACGAGCTTAAAAAACTGCAGCCCGATGTCGAGTTTGTGGCCGAGCAGGCACCGCCTTTTGGCAAGCTTGATGCCGGCCCGGTTGTACAGGCCCTTGAAGACGCCAAGCCCGACGCCATTTTTAACGTGTTGTTTGGCCCCGACCTGACCAAATTTGCGCGCGAAGGTAAAACTCGCGGCCTGTTCAAAGACCGCGAGGTCGTCAGCCTGCTTACCGGCGAGCCCGAATACCTGGACCCCCTGCGCAGTGACGCACCCGACGGCTGGATCGTTACCGGCTACCCCTACACAAGCATCGACACCCCCGAGCACAACGCCTTTAAAAAGGCATACGAAGACAAATACGGCGAGTACCCGCGGCTGAACTCCGTGGTCGCCTACGCCACCGTGCAAGCCATTGCAGCGGGCATTAAAAAGGCCGGTTCCACCGACACCGAGGCCCTGATCAAGGCGTTCAAGGGTCTTGAGTTCGACACCCCGTTCGGCCCCGCGCACTTCCGCGAGATCGACAACCAGTCCACCTTCGGCCTGCATGTGGGCCGCCTGGTCAACGAGGGTCGAAAAGGCTCCATGCCTACCGGCGAATACATCGACGGCGGCAAGTTGCTGCCCAGCGACGAAGAGGTCAAAGCGCTGCGCCCCGCAGTGGAGTAAACGCCTTTCGTAGCAGTGCCCCGGCCTTTGGCTTTCAAAGGCGGCAAGTTTCACGGGCGGTAGAGCCGCCCGTGCCTTCGGGCCGCCGTACTGGTCGTAAACCCCCCGGTTTCTTTATCTTTATTGCGGGTCGTCGTCATGGATATTTCCGGTTTTATCGTACAGCTGCTTAACGGCCTGGCCGGCGCCTCGTCGCTGTTCCTGGTTGCAGCGGGCTTGTCACTTATTTTCGGTGTCACGCGCATCGTCAACTTTGCCCACGGCTCGTTCTACATGGTGGGCATCTATGTGGCCTACTCGCTGGTGTTCGCACTGGAAGACAGCCTGGGCTTCTGGCCGGCCATACTGCTTGCCGCCGTCCTGGTGGGGGCGCTGGGCGCCCTGATCGAAATCTTTCTGTTGCGCCGCATATACCATGCGCCGGAACTGTTTCAGTTGCTGGCCACCTTCGCCGTGGCCTTGATGCTGCGCGACGTTGTACTTTGGTATTGGGGGCCTGAAGAGCTGCTTGGGCCACGGGCTCCCGGCCTGGAAGGCGCGGTCGAGATTCTTGGGCGCCAGTTCCCCACTTACGATATTTTCCTGATCGCCGCCGGCCCAGTGGTATTGGGGCTGTTGTGGCTGCTGCTGACACGTACCCATTGGGGCACGCTGGTGCGCGCCGCCACCCAGGACCGCGGCATGGTCAGCGCCCTGGGCGTTAACCAGGCCTGGCTGTTTACGGCGGTGTTTGCCTTGGGCGCTGCGCTGGCCGCATTGGGCGGCGCGTTGCAGTTGCCGCGCGAACCGGCCAACCTTGAAATGGACATACACATTATTGGCGCCGCCTTTGTCATTGTGGTGGTGGGCGGCATGGGGTCCATTCCCGGCGCCTATGTGGCGGCCCTGCTTATCGCCGAGCTCAAGGCCCTGTGTGTGTGGTTGGGTGTGGTCGAGGTCATGGGCATTACGGTGTCGTTCACCAAGCTGACGCTGGTGGTCGAATTCATTGTGATGGCGGTAGTGCTTATATTGCGGCCGTGGGGCTTGTTCGGGCGGCCTCAACGTGCGGGTCACAAAAACAACCAGGGCGAAAAACCGCTTATTCCGGCAAGCGCCCGCTTCAAGATTGGCGTGGGCCTGTTCGTGGCGGTGCTCGTGGCCTTGCCTGTGCTCACCATTGATTCACCCTACGTTACGGTGCTGCTGATCGACCTGCTGGTGGCCTCGTTATTTGCCGTCAGCCTGCATTTCATCATGGGGCCCGGCGGCATGCACTCGTTCGGCCATGCCGCCTATTTTGGGCTGGGTGCTTATGGTGCGGCGCTGCTGGTCAAGCAGTTCGGCCTGCCCATGGAGGCCGCGCTTATCGTGGGGCCGGTCGTGGCGGCGGTGGGGGCGTTTGTATACGGCTGGTTCTGTGTTCGGCTTTCCGGCGTATACCTGGCCATGCTTACCTTGGCGGTGGCCCAGATAACCTGGGGCATCGTCTTCCAGTGGGACGACGTCACCGGCGGCAGCAACGGTCTGACCGGTGTCTGGCCGGCTCAATGGCTTGCCGACAAAACCACGTATTACTACTTGACCCTGGTCTTGGTGATGGCAGGCATTCTGTGGCTGCGGCGCGTGCTGTTCTCGCCTTTTGGTTACGCCATGCGGGCCGGGCGCGACTCCTTCCTGCGGGCCGATGCCATCGGCATCAACGTCAAGCGCATTCATTGGTACGGCTTTATTCTGGCGGGCACGGTTGCCGGCCTGGCCGGTGCCTTGTTCGCTTTTTCGAAGGGCAGCATCGCGCCCGAAACCCTGCACGTCAATAAGTCGATAGACGGTCTGGTCATGGTGCTGCTGGGCGGCATGCAAACCCTGGTCGGGCCCATCGTCGGCGCCGTCTCGTTTACCTGGCTGCACGACACCGTTGCCCGCAGCACCGATTTTTGGCGTGCCATGCTGGGCGGCATCATTTTGCTGCTGGTCCTGTTGTTCCCGCAGGGCATTGCCGGCACGCTCAAGCAGGTTTACGACGCGTTCCTTAACCGTAGAACCCAACACATCGGCGCAAAAGGGGTATCGCTATGAGCCTGCTGAAAGTCACCCGTCTCGGAAAATCATTTGGCGGCGTCAAGGCCGTTGACGAGATCAGTTTCGAGCTGGCCCCAGGCGAACTGCTGGCACTCATCGGCCCCAATGGGGCGGGTAAATCCACCACCTTCAACATGGTCAATGGCCAGCTTCGCGCCGACCGCGGTTCGATCAAGCTCGACGGCCACGAGCTGACCGGCCTGCCGCCGCGCGACATCTGGAAGCTGGGCGTGGGCCGCACGTTTCAGATTGCCGAGACCTTTTCCTCGTTCACCGTGGTCGAGAACGTGCAGCTGGCCCTGCTTTCGGCCGACAGCAAGTTGCTTTCCACCTGGCGCAGGGCGGCGGGCCACAAGCGCGACGAGGCCATTGAGCTATTGGCCAAGGTGGGCATGGCGCAACAGGCCGACCGGCCCTGTGCCGACCTGGCCTACGGCGACGTAAAGCGTGTTGAACTGGCCATAGCCATTGCCAACAACCCCAAGCTGCTGCTAATGGACGAGCCCACTGCGGGCATGGCGCCCAAAGAGCGCAACGAGCTTATGGCGCTGACCAAACAATTGGTGGTCGAACGCAATATGGCCGTCTTGTTTACCGAGCACAGCATGGACGTCGTGTTTGCCTATGCCGACCGCATGATCGTGCTGGCTCGCGGCCGGCTGATCGCCGAGGGCAAGCCGCACGAAATTCGCGACCACCCCCGCGTGCAAGAAGTGTACTTCGGCACCGGTAAAACATTCGAAAAGAACACGCCCCAGAAGGAGCCCGCATAATGAGCATGGCGACGCAAACATTGCTGGATGCCAAGGGCCTGCGCGCCTGGTACGGCGCCGCCCAAATTCTGTTCGATCTTGACCTTCAGGTGCAGGCAGGCGAGGTCGTGGCCCTGATGGGCCGAAACGGCGCCGGAAAATCCACCACCTTGAAGACCTTGATGGGCATGCTGGACAAACGCCGGGGCACCATCAAGTTCCTGGGGCACGACATCTCTCGCAGCGAGCCCTACCACGCATCGCGCCTGGGTCTGGCTTTTGTGCCCGAAGACCGCCGCATCTTTACCGATCTGACCGTGCTAGAGAACCTGGCGGTGGGGCGCCAGCCGCCGCGTCCCGCGGGCCTGCCTAAAAGCGCCCCCGAATGGACGCCCGAGCGCCTGTTCAAATTGTTTCCCAACCTGGGCGAAATGCCCCAACGCCCGGGCGGGCGCATGAGCGGCGGCGAACAGCAGATGCTTACCGTGGCCCGTGCGCTAATGGGCAACCCCTATCTGGTGCTGCTCGACGAACCCTCTGAAGGGGTGGCGCCGGTGATTGTCGAGCAAATGGCCAACATGATCCTCGAGCTCAAGGCCAATGGGGTCAGTATTTTGCTTTCCGAGCAGAACATGCACTTTGCCGAATTGGTTTCCGACCGCGCCTACGTCCTTGAAAAGGGCCAGATCCGCTACCACGCCACCATGCAAGAGCTGGCCGCTAACGACGAGGTGCGCCGAGCATATTTAAGCGTGTAAGCCGGTACCCGATTCCGTGGCCGGGTGCTTACATGGCGGCGGGAGTCAAGTGCGTTGGACGATTCGCGGTGTCACCCCAGGCGATTAACCTTCGTCGTCGCTGCGGAACCAGCCCGTCAGGCTCCAGCGGGTCTGCCGGGCCGGCAGAACTTCGTGGGGCATATCGCTTAAAAAAATGGCCAGACGCCCGCCCACCGGCAAGATGCTTGTCGTGGGCGCCTCGCTGCCATTCTGTGCTTCCGGGGTATTGGACGCTGCCTGGGCAGACGCTTCACGCGCGAACAAGCGAAGCTCACCGCCATCGCCGGCGTTCCATGCTTCGTTCAAATATAAGACGAGCGACACTTTGCGTGCCTGTACCCCGCGGTGCTGGTCCACATGTCGGGCATATCCTCGCCCCGGCTCGTAGCGCGCAAAGTGCAGTTCGCAACGCCGCAGACCCAGGAAGAAATGCTGGTTCAGATCGTGTTGAAGGGTTGAGGCCCAGGCCAGGAAGCCGGCGCAAGCCGGCGTGGCGTCGTTATGGTGCAGCCAACTTATGGCGTCGCCGCGTATTTGCGCGTTATGCGTGGCGCCTGCGTTGCGGCCGATGCCGGCAGGCTTGAAAGAGCCCTGGTGCCAAAGGTGGTGGGCATGGTCGCGTAACGACGTAACCAAAGCGGCCGGAACCAGGTCGTCGCTAACGGCCCAGCCATGTTCTTCCAGCGACCGAAACAGCACATCGTGAATGCCCATTGGGTTTCATGCGCCTAAAGCAGGCATTGTGGCACGAAAACCGCGCCGCGAACCGTCTTTCGTCGCAGAGAAATCTGCTTTTATTCCCCTATGAAATGCTGTTTTAGAACCGTAAAACTTAGCGGTAACCCTAATATGGTGAAAATGCTTTAAGTGTAAAATTCTTTTCCCGACGGTCTTCAGTGGGCTGAAGTTTTCGTTGTATTGGATTTAAGGTAAGTCTATGGAAGACACAGGACAGTCGCCGCAACGGCGACATGCCTTTCCCGGTGCGTCTTTTTACCGGGGGGTAATGATAGGTACAGGTGTCGTCGCTGCTATTTTGTTCGCCGCCATGGCGTTGCTGGTATGCGCTGACGTTCTTCTGCGCAATATGGGCATTATGTCCATTCCATGGTCGGTTGAAGTGACCGAATACATGCTGATGGTTTCCGCCTTTTTGGCGGCGCCGTGGCTGGTGTACACCAACGACCATATTCGTGTCGACATTCTGCTCCGAGGCCTGGGCGAGGCCACGCGCCGCGCGTTCGGTATCTTCGGCGATCTTATTTGCCTCGTCATCAGCCTGATCCTGGCGGTTGAAAGCGTGTTCAGCATGGTCGACAGCGCGCAGCAGGGCGGCATGATCTTCAAGGTGCTGGTGTTTCCGGATTGGTGGTTGGCCATACCCATGGTCATTTGTTTCATTCTGCTGTCGGTCGAGTTCATTCGCCGTCTGGCTTGCGCCTTCCTGTGCGCGAAGGCGGCATCATGATGATGGAATGGTATTGGGCCCTTAGCGCTTTGCTGGGCGTGTTGTTCGCACTGATGCTGGTCGGTGTGCCGGTGGCCTTCGCCTTCCTGGGCGTGAACCTGATGGGTGCCTGGTTCTTCATGGGCGGCGAAGCCGGCCTGGGGCAGCTGGTGCGCAACTCCATACAGTCGGTCAGCAGCTTCTCGCTAACGCCGATTCCCTTGTTTATCTTGATGGGCGAGGTGCTGTTTCATACCGGGGTGGCTTACCGAGCCATTACGGCGGTTGAAAGCCTGATCAACAAAGTGCCGGGCCGCTTGTCGATTGTGTCGGTGGTGGGCGGTACGGTGTTCGCCACGTTGTCGGGCTCGACCATTGCCAACACCGCGATGATGGGCGGCACCCTGCTGCCCGAGATGCTCAAGCGCGGCTACCACCCCAGCATTGCCATGGGCCCCATCATGGCCGTGGGCGGCATTGCCATGCTGATCCCGCCTTCGGCGCTGGCCGTCATGCTGGGCAGCCTCGGCGGTATATCGATTTCTCAATTGCTTATTGGCGGCATCGTGCCTGGCTTGCTGCTGGCCCTGTTGTTTGTGGGCTATGTGGTGGTGCGCTGCAAGCTCGATCCCTCGCTGGCGCCCGCCGATGAGTCGGGTGAAACGCTGCGCGGCTGGCAAAAATGGAAGCCCTTCGTGCGCGACGTGGTGCCGCTGTTTGCCATTTTTGTGGCCGTGGTGGGCAGCATGCTGATCGGCTGGGCTTCGCCCACCGAATCGGCCGCCATTGGCGCGGTGGCTTCGGCGCTGGCTACGGTGTTCTATGGTTCGTTCACCTGGCAGTCGTTCTACAAGTCGCTGATGGAAACGGCGCGCATTTCGGTCATTATTCTGTTCGTGCTGATCGCGTCCACCACTTTCTCGCAATTGCTGAGCTTTTCGGGCGCCACCACCGGCCTGCTGGGCCTGATCTCGGCCTACGATCTGTCGCCCCTGTGGCTGGTGGTG
This sequence comes from Pusillimonas sp., assembly GCF_035515275.1. Lineage (GTDB taxonomy): Bacteria > Pseudomonadota > Gammaproteobacteria > Burkholderiales > Burkholderiaceae_B > Pusillimonas. Next base: position 306 of record NZ_DATJBQ010000179.1, on the reverse strand, counting down.
GGCATGTTGGTCATTGTTCTGGTGCTGGGCTGCGTGATTGACCAGGTCAGCATGATGATGATCACGCTGCCCTTCTTCATGCCCCTGGCCAACGCAGCCGGCATCGACCCCATCTGGCTCGGTGTGATGCTTTTGTTGGCCATGGAGATCGGCCTGCTGACACCGCCGTTCGGCCTGCTGTGCATGGTCATGCAAAGCGTTGAGCCCAGCCACATACGCCTGACCCAAATCTACGGCTCGGTCATGCCCTTCATTGTTATAGAGCTGCTGGTATTGGGATTGTTGTTGTTCCTGCCCTGGCTGGCC
>NZ_DATJBQ010000178.1:0-87249 GCF_035515275.1 Pusillimonas sp. | reverse complement strand
CATAAATTTGCCCAGATAAGATCCAAGGTACACAGGAAGACGCCATGAGGCAAATTCAAATTTTTGTACTGGCCCTATTAATGACGCTGTTGGCGGGATGCTCTCCCGAGTACAACTGGCGCGAGGTCTCGGTGGACGACGGGGTCGGAATGGTGCTGTTTCCTGATAAGCCGCGTACTCACACCAGAGCCCTGCAGTTCTCGGGTCACGATGTTTCCTTCAACCTGACCACCGTCGACGTTGGCGATACGATTTTTGCAGTGGGGCACGCACGCTGGCCTGCCGCCATGGCCGGCGACCCCGCCTTGCGCGAAAGCATGGGTCAAACGGTTATTGCGTCGTTGTATCGCAATCTGGGTCTCGAGGCGCCGGTCGAACTGCCCGAATTTGGTCAACGATTTGAACTACAGGGTGGAAAATCCGGCAGTATGCTGCTTCAGGCGCAGGTGTGGGTAGCCGACACTGGCTTGGTCGAAGGCCTGGTCATGGGGCCCGCAGATGGCTTTGAACATGAGTCCGCACGGCAGTTTCTGGATTCGCTGGCAAAGACGCGCTAAAAACCGCCCTATGAAGCAGGCCTGCATGGTGCGCGGCGGTAATGGCGGCCTGGCGACCGCGCACCTGCAGCTTGCGACAGGCATTCTGAATATGAAAGTTGATGGTGCGTTCAGTTATGCCAAGGATGGCGCCGATCTCCCAGCTGGTTTTCCCCAGCGAAGCCCAATGCAGGCATTCGAGTTCGCGCCTCGATAGCGGCTTCATATGGTCTCCCGTGGTTCGCGGTGGTAATGCCCGCGTATATTTATATTTCTTTGAATAAGCAAATGTATCAACTTTATTCGTTTAGGTAAATCAAGGGCCTCCCCAATACAAGGTCGTAAATGTCGCGCGAAGGGCGCTGATGCTAGAATAGAAGGATGTATGTGGCGCCGATTTGCCTGATCCGCTTGCGGGCGCCTGATAAATCCAGCTAAAGAAGGTCCATATGGTCCCGCTGCATATTTCTTCCGAATCCGACGCATCCACATCCCCCGACGCCGTGGTGGTACCCGCAGGGTCCGTCGGTCTGGTCACCCCCCAATTCATTTCGTTCACCGAGCCGTTGCAGCTCAGCAGCGGCCAGGTATTGCCGTCTTACGAGCTGGCCGTTGAAACCTATGGCACGCTCAATGCCGACCGCAGCAATGCCGTACTGGTCTGCCATGCACTGAACGCATCGCATCATGTGGCCGGCATGTCGGCCGACAACCCCAAGGACATCGGCTGGTGGGACAACATGGTGGGCCCTGGCAAGGCGGTGGACACCGACCGTTTTTTTGTCATCGGCGTCAACAACATCGGCTCGTGCTTCGGCTCGACAGGGCCGGCCAGTATCAACCCGGCCACCGGCAAACCCTGGGGCGCCGCATTTCCGATGCTTACAGTCAAAGACTGGGTGCTGGCCCAAGCGCGGCTGGCCGACCACTTCGGCATTGAAAAGTTTGCGGCTGTCATGGGCGGCTCATTGGGCGGTATGCAGGCATTGGGTTGGGCCATTACTTGCCCCGAGCGCATTGGACATTGCATTGTCATAGCCAGCACGCCCAGGCTGTCGGCCCAGAATATCGGCTTCAACGAGGTGGCCAGGCGCGCGATTATTTCCGACCCGGATTTTCATGGGGGTGATTACTACGACCACGGCACGGTGCCCCGTAGCGGCTTGTCGGTGGCACGCATGATCGGCCACATTACTTATTTGTCTGACGATGACATGGCCGCCAAGTTCGGCCGCACACAGCGATCGCCGGGCAAGAACGGCGAATACCACTACGGCTACGGCGTTGAGTTCGAAGTTGAGTCTTACCTGCGGTACCAGGGCGAGAAGTTCTCGACCTACTTCGACGCCAATACGTATTTGCTGATCACCCGGGCGCTTGACTACTTCGATCCTTCCAGAGCAACGGGGGGTGATCTGGCCAAGGCGCTTAGTATGGCAACCGCCGAGTTCTTGCTGGTGTCGTTCAGCACCGATTGGCGTTTTCCGCCCTCAAGGTCGCGCGAAATCGTACAGGCCTTGCTCAAGAACAAAACGCCGGTTACGTACTCTGAGATTGACGCGCCCCATGGGCACGATGCCTTTTTGCTTGAAGACCCCCGATATCATGCGGTGGTGCAGGGCTACTATGACCGCATCGCACTGCAGTTGGGCTTGCCCGGGCGGCAATCCGTCAACGGCGTGCTGGCAAAGCAATCGCGAACCGGGGTGCCGACATGAGCCACACACCAAACCTGGCTGCGGGCAGCGCGGCAAGTCATGATGCCGGACTGGCGTTGCGTCCCGATCTGGCCCGCATCGCCAGTTGGATAGATCCAGGCAGCCGGGTGCTCGACCTGGGCTGCGGAGACGGCACCTTGCTGGCTTACTTGCGAGACCGGAAAAGCGTCGAAGGGGCGGGGGTCGAGTTTGACGACACGCGGGTCATTACCGCCGTGCGGCGTGGGGTGCGGGTGGTGCAGCAAAACCTTGAAGAAGGGCTGGCGCTGTTCGATGACCAGCAGTTTGACTCGGTGGTATTGTCGCAAACCTTGCAGGCCATGCATCATACCGAGCATATCCTGACCGAAATGGCTCGGGTGGCGCGTTGCGGCATCGTGTCGTTCCCCAATTTCGGCTACTGGCCGCACGGGTTTTCAATTCTGCGGGGGCGGATGCCGGTAACGGGCGAGATGCCCTATCAGTGGTACAACACGCCGAACATCCACTTGTGTACGCTTAAAGATTTCGAAGACCTGGCGGCCAAGCTCAAGCTGCGCATTACGCATCTGGCCACTTTCAATGGCGAAAACGAGGTAAAGTTTCTCGCCGGCTGGCGCAGTACCTTGGCGGTCTATCGCTTTGAATCGCCTATGGCGGCGCCAAAGTAAGAATCATCTGAACTCAATTGGGGGGCGATCATCGCTTCATTGACCAATGTTTACACCAGCCCGCGTGTGTTCCCGCTGCTGGTGCTGGGCTTTGCCAGCGGATTGCCGCTGGCGCTTACCAGCGGTACCTTGCAAGCCTGGGCCACCGTGGCGGGCGTATCGCTGCAGAACATCGGCTTTCTTACCCTGGTTGGTACAGCCTATACGCTGAAGTTTCTGTGGGCGCCGCTGATCGACCGCTATGCACCGCCATTTTTAGGGCGCCGACGCAGCTGGATGTTCTCCTGCCAGGTGCTGCTGGCCATTACCATAGCCTGCATGGGTCTCTTGTCGCCGGCAAACAATCTGCTGTGGCTGGCGCTGCTGGCGGTGTTGGTGGCGTTCTTGTCGGCCACGCAAGACATTGCCTTTGACGCCTATAGCACCGACGTGCTGCGCGACAACGAGCGGGCGGCCGGGGCCGCCCTGAAAGTGCTGGGCTACCGGCTGGCCATGATCGTGTCCGGCGGGCTTGCGCTGGTGCTGGCAGGTAGCTGGCTGGGCTGGGAGCATACCTACATGCTTATGGGTGCGTTCATGCTGGTTTGTGCCGTGGCCACTTTGCTGGCACCCGAGCCCGAGGTGGTGGTGGCGCCGCCGCGCACGTTGGCCCAGGCCGTGGTTCAACCCCTTGCCGAGTTCTTCAGCCGCCGCGGTGCGGTCATGATCCTGCTGCTGATTGTTCTGTATAAACTGGGCGACGCTTTTGCGGGCGCGCTTTCGACCACCTTCCTGCTGCGCGGCGCCGGCTTCAGCACCGAAGAGGTGGGCATGGTCAATAAGATATTTGGTCTGGCCGCCACTATTGTGGGCGCCCTGGCGGGCGGGGCGCTGATGTCGCGCATGGGCCTGTACCGCTCGCTGATGTGGTTCGGCATACTGCAGGCTGTGTCCAACTTCGGTTACTGGGTGCTGGCGGTTACGCCGCCTCATCTATATTCCATGGCCCTGGTCGTGGGCGTGGAAAACATCTGTGGCGGGCTGGGTACTGCTGCGTTCGTGGCGTTGCTGATGGCGTTGTGCAACCAACGTTTTTCAGCCACCCAGTTTGCCTTGCTTTCGGCCCTTTCGGCCGTGGGGCGTACTTATTTGGCAGGGCCGCTTACACCGCCGCTGGTCCAGAACCTGGGCTGGCCCACATTTTTTGTCTTGACGGTGCTGATCGCCGTGCCCGGCTTGCTTCTGCTGTGGTGGAAGCGCCGCGACATACGTGCTTTGGACGCCACACTGCAACAAGCCTGATGCGGCCGGCGAGGTTCACTGTTTTTTTGAGTTAGGGTGATGTTGTCATGCTTCGTGTCATTTCTGCCAACCTGAACGGCATACGTTCGGCAACCAACAAGGGGTTCTTGCCTTGGGCCCAGGCACAAAACGCCGATTTCATCTGCGTGCAAGAGCTCAAAGCGCAAGAAGCCAATATGACGCCGGAAATGCTGACGCTGCCGGGCGGCAAAGGCTATTTTCATTACGCTGAAAAAAAGGGCTATAGCGGGGTTGGCGTGTACACGCCCCACGAGCCCAACGACGTCATCGTGGGTCTGGGCGTACCCGAAATCGATGCCGAAGGCCGCTATCTTGAACTGGTGTACGACAAGCTGGCGCTAATTTCTCTTTATCTGCCCTCGGGTTCCAGCGGCGAGCACCGGCAAGCCGCCAAATTTGCATTCATGGAGCATTTCTTCGGCCATTTGAACGACCTCGCGCAGCGCGGGTGTCAGGTGGTCTTGTGCGGCGACTGGAACATCGCCCACAAAGAAATCGACCTTAAAAACTGGAAAGGAAACCTGAAAAACAGCGGCTTTTTGCCCGAAGAGCGTGCGTGGCTGACCCGAGTGTTTGACGAGCTGGAGTGGGTTGATGTGTATCGCAGCCTTTACCCGGACGCAACGGGAGACGCCTATACGTGGTGGAGCAACCGGGGCCAGGCGCGGGCCAATAATGTGGGCTGGCGCATTGATTATCAGATTGCCACGCCGGCCATTGCCGCCACGGCCAAACAGGCGTCCATATATAAAGAACAATGGTTCAGCGACCACGCGCCGTTGACCATCGATTACGACTGGGCGCTTTGACGGCTATCGCGCTGTCGCCCCATGGTTTATGCTGGCAGGTGCCTGACTTCCGGTGTCGCGGCGCCGCCATACTTGCGCCGGTTGATCTGGGCCTTTATCTGACCAGGAGCCATCATGAAGATTGTCGCCAGCGCCTTTTGCATAGCGGCCCTTGCCGCAACAAGTAGTGTTCAGGCCGCGCCCATACGCTACGAAGTCGAACCCACCCATACATTTGTCAACTTCGAGGTGATTCATTTCAATACCTCGACCGTGCGCGCCCGCTTTGACACGGTCAAGGGATTTGTCGAGCTTGATCGCGAAGCCGGTACCGGTAGCACCGAAATGACCATCGACACCGCCTCTGTCAGTTCAGGGATCGAAGGGTTCGACAAGCATCTTAAAACAGCCGACTTTTTCGACGTTGAAAAATTCCCCGAAGCCAAATTTGTCAGCAAAGAGTTCAAGTTCAACGGCGACAAGCTTCAATCGGTGAAGGGCGAGCTTACCCTGCTTGGCAAGACACAGCCCGTAACCCTGGACGGCAAGCGGTTCAATTGCTACGACCAGCCGGTACTTAAGGCGCCGGTGTGCGGCGGTGATTTCGAAACCACCATCAAGCGCAGCCAGTGGGGCATGAACTGGGGCATCGACATGGGTGTGCCCGACGACGTCCGGTTGTTGATCCAGATCGAGGCGGTAAGAAAATAAAAACCGGTCCCTTACATACGCACGAGCCGGCCTCTGACGAGCAGGCCGGCTCGTGCTTGTCTGGCGCGGTCAGGGCGCTGTGCTAGCGCACCGGCAGGAAGTTGAAGAACAGCAGGCCCTGCATGTAATTGATACCCACGCGGCGAATGTTTTCGTCAAGCAGGTTGGCCACCAGATCAAGACGACCAATCAATTGGCCGAACTCTCGCTCGAAGCTCAGGTTTGTTGATTCGTTGGAAATCTCGTTGGCCAGCAGCAGTGGTTGGCCATGTTGATTGCGTCGGCTGGCCAGCAGCCAGGCAGCGGCTTCGACGTTACGGGCTGCGTTGTACACGTGGGTGGCTTCCAGCATGTCCGAGGCATAAAAGCGGATTTTTCCCCCATGTGCCTGAACGATCATGTCGCTTAAACCCAGTACAAAGGCCGCAACCCGGTCACCCTGATATTGCGGGTCAAGCGCAACTGATAATATCTGGATGTCGCGCAGACCCTGCAGGCCCGGCGGCGGATGGCCTGACTCGATCGCCATGCGGCCGGCCAATATGGCAGCGTCAATGTCGGCAGCGCCCGTTTTGCGCCACTCGCTCGGGTTGCGGCGATATAATTTCTCTAGCAGCCGAGTCAGGCTGTTGAGGTTATCGCGCATGGCAATCGTAACGGTTCGATTGAAATCGGTCTGGGCCAATTGGTCAAACGACATCGTCTCGGAAGCCGGCCCCTCACCACGAGACACCGACGCAGGGCCTGTACACGCAGTTAGCCCTATTCCCAAGGTAACGATCATCAGCGCAATTCGGCTATGATTCATGCCGCTCCTGTTGCCATTGCTGTTTTTGCCAAGGCCGACCCTACCCTGGCCGGGTTTATCGCCCAAGACTTTATCAGAAAACCCGTGGCGCGCCTTTGACGGTGCCATGGGAGCCAAAATCGGGCCGGTCCAACCGCATCGGCCCACAGTTTGACAGGAACCACATATGTTCAGCTTTTCCACCGAGCAGCTAGCCCTTGAATGGCAAGCGGTGCTCGCGCGATTTCCGCGAGATGTCATCGAGCGGGTGGGCGAGCTCGGTGAGCGTAATCAGGTTGTTTTGGCCGACCATTTTTATGCTTGTTTGCTGAACGACCCTGCCGCCTCAAAGCTGTTGTCGCACGACCAGGTCCGAGACAGGCTGCACGGTTCACTGTGCGCCTGGGTATCCACCGTTTTTTCTGCACGTATCGACGACGACGTCAAGCCGCTGGTTGCCCTGCAAAAAAATGTCGGCCAGGTCCACGCGCGCATCAACGTGCCCGTTCACCTGGTATTGCGGGGCGCGCGCCACCTAAAAGAGCGTTTCGCTCAGGTTGTTCGCGAAGACACAGACCTTGAGCCGGAGAAACGGCTTGAAGGCATCATGTTCATGCAGTTGATCATTGACCTGGCCATGGAGATCATGGGCCAGACCTACTCCAGCTCGCACGAACGCAATAGCCGCAGCCAAGAGGCCTACCGGCTGTTCTCCGTCGTCCAGAACGTGGCGACAGAAAGGCAACGCCAACGTGCGGCGCTGCTTGATTGGGAAAACAAGCTTATGTTTGACCTGGCCGTGGGCCAGGATGGGGCGGTGCTGCCTCGCATCGGCGCCAGTGAGTTCGGCTTATGGTTCAGGCACAAGGGCGCCCATGCTTTCAGCGGGATGAGCGAGACTGCCGACATACTCAAAAGCATTCAATCCATCGACGACGAGCTGCTGCCCGCTTTCTCAGCTAAGAACGGCGAACCTGTCGATCGCTCGCAACTGCTTCGCGAGCTGCGTAACGTTTCTCAGACCGTGGCCTTGTCGCTTGATTCAATGTTCCAGCAGACCAGCGAACTTGAAGCCGGGCGCGATGCATTGACCAGGCTGTTGAACCGCAAGTTCCTACCGGTGGTTCTGTCCAAAGAGGTGGCCCACGCTCGTCAGCACGACACAGGTTTTGCCATACTTACTTTAGACGTCGACCACTTCAAAAGCATCAATGACGCACACGGTCACGAGGCAGGCGACATGGTGTTGCAACAGTTGGCCGTGCTGCTCAGTGATAACAGCCGGGCAGGCGACTATACCTTTCGCCTGGGGGGCGAAGAGTTTTTGATTTTGCTGGTCGATATCGACGAAGAGTCTGCGCTGCGGGTGGCCGAGAAACTGCGTCGTACCGTCGCAGCCGAGCCGTTCGATTTGCCCGGCGGCGACCATAAGCTTTCGATCACGATGAGCATCGGTGTGGCGCTATACGACGGCCATCCCGATTACCAGCATACCTTGCGTCGCGCCGACAAAGCCCTGTATCAGGCCAAGCATTCGGGCCGCGATTGCATTGTGGCTGCCTAGAAAAGCCGCGAAAGCGTCAACAGCCTGCGGCGCTGCTCAGGGGGCTTCGCGGCGTTCAAGGCTTGCTGACCTGCAGCAATACTGCGGCAATGCGTTCGGCGTCCCGGTAGCCCGGGTTATCCAGCTCTTCGCCGAATACGTCCGGATCCAGTTCGCGATAATGCCAATCTGCCGTGGCCTTTTCAAGGATCGGACGTGCGCTTTTCAGAAACGTATCCTGGCCGTCAACAATGGTCGCCCCGGTGTAAAGAAGCAGGGTTCCCCCTGGGGCCAGGCGCGACAGTGCGGCCGTTAGCATGGCCACCGCCAGGGCCTGCCCGTGGCTGCCGCCACCATGCCTGTAGGTGCGTTCCAGCGGGTCATTAAGGTAAGGCGGGTTGGCCACCACCAGGTCGAATTCGCCTGCCACGCCATCGAGCAGGTTGCTGCGACACAGCTGGAGCCCCCCCGCGCCGGCCATTTGAGCGTTCACCGCTGTAAGTCGCAAGGCGGCCTCATTGATGTCTCCGGCCCATACTTCGGCCTCAGGCCTTGCCAGTGCAATGCTCAGCGCGCCGGCTCCGGCACCGCAGCCTATGTCAAAAGCGCGCCGGATGGGTTGCCGGCGGCTTTGCAGGTAAAGCTGAATGGACTGAGTGAAGCGATAGGTGTCAGGGCCAAAAAATACCGCATCTGTTTCCGACGTGGGAAAGCCCGAGTGCCAGTAAAGCTGGTCATCAAGGGCGGAAAGGCGAAGGCGGCTTTTCCAGCCGCCTTTGATGCGCACCGGCAGCAGCGCCTGTTGCATCAGCTGGTATAGCTCGGGCGAGATTGCATCGGCCTTGAACGGGCGGTTCCACCCTAGAACGCCGCGCATGTCGGTGGCCCATTGGTTTTCGGGGCGGCTGTTTACACGGGCGTGCGTGCTGGGGCTGGGGGTGGTAAAAGAGTAGTCGTGCCGGCGTGCAAATGCGGCTAAACGCATTAGCGCCGGGTCTGCATGTTGCAAGAAAACGGGTTGATCCTGCATGGGTACCCCCGGGGGTGGGCAAGGGTTCCAAATTAGCATGGGGCCGAGCGCAGCGGCAAATGCCGCGCTTGGTCGGCCCCGGGCATGTGGGTTGCTATTCAAAGGCATTTGGCGAGCTTGGTGAAATCGAATGCAGAACAGAACTACTAGCGAATCAACCCTGGGCTGGGCCCTGAGCGAAGATCACCCTTCTGGTGTCGGCCAGGCACGTGCCCACTACGAGCTTCTGTATCAGGCGCCTGCACAACAAGGGTCGGAAGCCTCTTTCGACTACCTCGAGCAGTGTCTGGAACAGGCCGGCAAACTGCCCTGCGATCTCCCCGCGTGCGAGTCGGGCCTGATCGAATGGATGGCACAACGGCACGAGATCGTGGGACGCCAGTATCTCGACTACCTCCAGGAACGGGAAGCCGGTGCGCCCCGACGTTATTTTTCCAGTCGGTCGCATGCCTTGTACTTTTTGCGCGGGGTGGCGCCGACCAAGCTGGTGGACGGCGCCTGGCTTTACGGCGCTTTAAGTCAATGGTGGGACGACCGTTATCGGGGCCTGATCCGTATATATCTTGAAGAACTGGGCGAGGGGCTGCCGGCGGACAACCACGTGGTGATGTACCGGCGGCTGTTGGCGGCTAACGATTGCGAGCAATTGGATGCATTGGATGATGCGCATTACGTGCAGGGTGCGATTCAACTGAGCCTGGCGCGAAGCGCCTCGCACTATCTGCCCGAGATCATCGGTTTTAACCTGGGGTATGAACAGTTGCCGCTGCATCTGTTAATAACCAGCCACGAACTGAAAGAGCTGGGCATCGACCATTACTATTTTCAGGTGCACGTTACGGTAGACAACGCCGGTAGCGGCCATGCGCGCAAGGCCCTGGAAGCAGTAACGCGTTTAAAGCCGGCCATGGGCGACGACAAAAACTATTACCAACGTATACGGCGCGGCTATTTGCTGAACGAGTTGGGCAAGGGCACCGTCGAGGTCATTGACTCTTTTGATCTCGAGGCCGAAATGGCGCGCATTATGGCGCAAAAAGCGGTTCATGGGCGGCACATGCATTCCAACAGATGTAAGGTGGCGGGCCGTACGATCAATCAGTGGCTGTCCTGCGTCAACGATATTCCCCGTTTTTTGAACGAGCTCGAACGACACGGATGGTTCAAAAGAAATTGCAATCCCGAGCAAAGCCGTTTCTGGAATCTGCTTTCCCAAGGGGGCGATATGTTCGGTGTCTTCAGCGGCTACGAGCGCCAGGTCATTCACGATTGGATCTGGGGCGATGCCCTGCCCAGGAAGGCTCGCAGCCTTGGCCCGTCGGAAGGCAAGCACGGGCAAAGCATAATCGGCAGTATGTCGGCCGCCTCGTCCGGTGCAATCGATGCGGGCCTGCCCACTGACGCTGCGGGCGACTTTGCGGCAGAGATGCGCAAAATGGAAGAGCGTCTGGTGCAGGCCTCTGATCGTCGCGAATTGATGGCCGAGCTGGTGCGCATGCTGGACCCTTCGGTGCACCATACACCGCCGGGGTTGTTGGCGACACGGATGTTCAGTCGCTTGCTGCGCGCGGCCTGACTGTTGCGGAGCGCGCCTGGTGGGTCGGTAAAGCAGGCCCGGAATAGGGGCCAGGGATGCGTTAAATTTAGCTGATCGAACTTTTTTTGGCCGGCAATCGCTGCTTTTCGGGCCATCGGTTTTATGACCTGCGGTTTATGCTCGATAATACGGCTTTCAAGTATTTATCAGTTGAGTCATGGCCGACACCAATTCCCGCACCGACTTCGTTCGTTTTTCTCTAGAGCAGGGCGTATTGCGCTTTGGCCAGTTCAAGGTCAAATCGGGGCGTGTAAGCCCCTACTTCTTTAATGCAGGGCTGTTCAACTCGGGTTCATCCGTGGGCCGCCTGGCAAATTTCTACGCCGAGGCACTGATTGATTCCGGGGTAGAGTTCGACATGCTTTTCGGCCCTGCCTACAAGGGTATTCCCCTGGCAACCGCAACGGCCGTCGCGCTGGCCAACCACCCTGCAACCGCCGAGCGCAATGTGCCCTTTGCATTCAACCGCAAAGAAGCCAAAGACCACGGCGAAGGCGGCGTATTGGTCGGTGCGCCGCTCGAGGGGCGTGTGGTGATTATCGATGACGTGATTACGGCAGGCACCTCGGTGCGCGAGTCGGTGCAGATCATTCGCCATGCCGGCGCCGAGCCCGCGGCCGTGCTTATTGCGCTTGACCGCATGGAACGAGCCGGCGCCGACGACGCGCTTTCCAGCCACTCGGCTGTGCAAGACGTGGCCGGCACCTACGGCATTCCAGTGGTCAGCATCGCTTCGCTCAGCGACATCATGGCGCTGATGCAAGGCGACCCTCAATTTGGCGAGCATCGCGAGGCCGTAGCGGCTTACCGCGACAAATACGGCGTCAGCTGATGAATCCGGCCTGGGCCGCAGCATAGCGGCCCAGGCCGGTGCGCCGTCAACCCAGTTTTTCTTTCAATAACTGGTTCACTTGCGCCGGGTTGGCCTTGCCTTTGGCTGCCTTCATTATCTGGCCCACCAGCGAATTGAAGGCCTTGTCCTTGCCTGCCCGATATTGCTCGACAATGGCGGGGTTGGCGGCAAGCACGTCGTCGATCATGGCGCCAATGGCACCCGAATCGCTAATCTGCTTCAGGCCCCGGGCCTCGATAATGGCGTCGGGGTCGCCGTTGTTCTCACCCGACCACATGGCCGTGAACACGTCGCGCGCGATCTTGTTCGAGACTGTGCCGTCGATAATGCGAGCAATCAGTGCAGCCAGTTGTGGCGGCGCCACGCGGCTTTGATCAATGGGCAGTTCGTCGCGGTTAAGCGCAGCCGAAAGTTCGCCCAGTATCCAGTTGGCGGCGAGCTTGGCCTGATCCTTGGGAAGTTGGGCGGCGGCCTGTTCGAAGTAATCGGCGTAGGCGCGATCCATGGTGAGCTGAGACGCGTCGTAGCTGGTCAGGCCCAGCTCGGATTCAAACCGTTGGCGCTTGGCGGCGGGCAGTTCGGGCAGAGCCTTGCTTACTTGTTGAACCCACTCGTTGGTAATGACCAGTGGCGGCAGATCGGGGTCGGGAAAATACCGGTAATCGTCAGAGTCTTCTTTGCTGCGCATGCTGCGCGTTTCGTCGCGATCGGCATCATACAAACGGGTTTCCTGACGTACCGTGCCGCCGTCTTCGATAAGCTCGATCTGGCGGCGGGCCTCGTATTGAATGGCGCGCTCAAGAAACCTGAACGAGTTAAGGTTTTTGATCTCGCAACGGGTGCCGAATTCAGCCTGGCCCTTGGGGCGAACCGAAACGTTCGCATCGCAGCGAAATGACCCTTCTTGCATATTGCCGTCGCAAATGCCCAGCCACACCACCAGCCCATGCAGGGTACGAGCGTAGGCTACGGCTTCGGCGGCCGAGCGCATTTCGGGCTCAGAGACGATTTCGAGCAGCGGCGTGCCAGCCCTGTTCAGGTCAATGCCCGTCGACGACTCGCCGTGCGGCCCCGTGAAGTTTTCGTGCAGCGATTTACCGGCGTCTTCTTCGAGGTGCGCGCGTGTTAGGTTGACGGTGTGTTCTTGGTCGCCGACAAAAAAGCGCAGCGAGCCGCCTTGCACCACCGGCAGCTCAAACTGGCTGATCTGGTAGTTTTTGGGCAGATCGGGATAAAAATAGTTTTTGCGGGCAAAGATCGACTGCGATGCAATCTGGGCGCCCACGGCCAGACCAAAGCGTATGGCGCAGTCGACTGCGCCCCGATTGAGCACGGGCAGGCTGCCGGGCAAGGCCATGTCGACCTCGTTGGCCTGCGTGTTGGGCGCTGCGCCAAAGCGCGTGCTGCTGTTCGAAAAAATCTTCGATTCAGTAGCGAGCTGGGTGTGGGTTTCCAGCCCGATGACGATTTCCCATTCCATTATTGCTGTTCCGGTTTACGTTGATGCCAGTCGGTGGCTTGCTGGAAGCTGTCGGCAATGGCCAGCAGACGGCCTTCGTGGAAGTAGTTGCCGATAAGCTGCAGCCCAATGGGCAGCGGCTTGGCCCCTGAGCTGAAGCCGCAGGGAATGGACATGGCCGGCAGGCCCGCCAGGCTGACGCCCAGCGTGTAGATATCGGCCAGCCAGTCGGCGGTGGGGTCGTCGCGGTTTTCGCCGATACGCTTGGCTACCGACGGCGAAACCGGCCCCATGATGACGTCGCAATGGTCGGCAAAGGCCTGCTGGAAGTCGTTGGCGATCATGCGGCGAACGCGCTGAGCCTGCAGGTAGTAGGCGTCGTAGTAACCATGGCACAGCACGTAGGTGCCCACCAGTATGCGGCGCAACACTTCGGGGCCGAAGCCTTCGGCGCGCGAGCGGCTGGTCATGTCGGCCAAGTCGCCATAAGTGTCGCTGCGGTGGCCGTAACGCACGCCGTCGTAGCGCGACAGGTTGCTGGAGGCTTCGGCCGGGGCAATGACGTAATAGGCGGGTATGGAGAGCTTGGTGCGGGGCAACGAGATTTGCACTCGTCGGGCGCCCAGTGATTCGTACACCTGCAGCGCTGCTTCGACCGCCTGAGCCACTTCCGGTGCCAGCCCTTCGTTGAAGAACTCTGCAGGCACGCCGATGCGAAGACCTTGCAAGGGCTTGGCGCCGGCGGCTTGCTGCTGGGCCAATGCGTCGTTGAATTCGGCCCGCACCCGGCCGGGCTGGTTGGGCACGCCGTCGCAGTCGGGCAAGCTGGTGGCGTCGCGTTCGTCAAAGGTGCTGATGGGGTCGAGCAGCTCGAGCAGGTCGCGTGCGTGGCGGGCTAAAGGGCCAGCCTGGTCGAGGCTGGAGCCGTAGGCCACCATGCCAAAGCGCGACACGGTGCCGTAGGTGGGCTTGATGCCGCTGACGCCGCAAAACGCCGCGGGCTGGCGTACCGAGCCGCCCGTGTCGGTACCTGTGGCCGCCATGACCAGGCCCGCTGCCACGGCGGCGGCAGAGCCGCCCGACGAGCCACCGGGCACCGCGTCGGTATCCCAAGGATTGCGGGCCGGGCCAAAGGCCGAGTTTTCGTTGCCCGAGCCCATGGCGAATTCGTCGCAATTGAGCTTGCCCACCGAAACGGCACCGGCCTGTTCAAGCAAGGAAACCACGGTGGCATCGAAGGGGCTGGTGTACTGAGCCAGCATTTTGCTGGCTGCCGTGGTGCGCCAGCCTTTCGTGACGAAAACATCTTTGTGGGCGATAGGCACGCCGGTCAGGCTGCCGGCCTGGCCGCTTGCCAGAAGGGCGTCGGCCGCCCGCGCCTGGGTGCGGGTAAGCTCGGCATCGACGTGCAAGAAGGCGTTCAGGTGCGAGGCCGCCTGTACGGCATCAAGCGCGCTGTCGGCCAGCTCAAGCGCACTGACCTTTCTGGTTTTCAGGGCCGAGCGCAGCGCTTCGATGGAATCGAATTCGGAATGTAAAGGCATGGTGGGCATAGTTACTCGATGACGGTGGGCACCAGAAAGAGGCCCTGGGCGGTGGCAGGAGCGTTGGCCATGAGCGCGGCGCGTTGCGTTTCGCTGCCCGGTGCGGCCTCGTCCTTGCGCAGACGCAGGCTAATGGCCTGATGGGCCGAAAGCGGATGCGCCATAGGCTCGACGCCCTGCGTGTCGACAGCCTGAAGCTGTTCGATCAGGCCCAGAATGCCGTTCAGTTCGTGGCGGGTTTGCTCGGCCCCCTGAGGGGTAAGGGCAATGCGAGCGAGATTGGCGATGCGTGCAACGTCTTGATCGGTAATAGCCATAAGATTGGGGGATGTTATTGGGGGAATGCCCGCAATTTAAGGTAAGCAGGGCAAAATCACTGCTGGTTTGAGTAAATTATAAGTTATCATTAAAAGCTTAGCCGTCAATGGCCCGGTTGTCCTTTGTATTCCAATCTTTTCGACAATAATTCCTGCACATGTTCGGATTCCTCCGTAGTTATTTCTCCAGCGATATGGCGGTTGACCTGGGTACCGCCAACACGCTTATTTACGTCCGGGGCAAAGGCATTGTGCTTGATGAGCCCTCTGTGGTGGCCATTCGTCACGATGGAAGCGCCAGCGGCAAAAAAATCATTCAGGCGGTAGGCCGCGAAGCCAAGCAGATGCTTGGGCGTGTGCCGGGCAACATCGAAGCCATTCGCCCCATGAAAGACGGCGTCATTGCCGACTTTACCGTTACCGAGCAGATGCTCAAACAGTTTATTCGCATGGTGCACCCGCGCAGCATGTTTGCGCCCAGTCCGCGCATCATCATCTGCGTGCCTTGCGGTTCCACCCAAGTCGAACGCCGCGCCATTCGCGAATCGGCCCTGGGGGCGGGCGCCAGCCAGGTGTTCCTTATCGAAGAACCCATGGCCGCCGCAATCGGTGCCGGCCTGGCCGTGTCTGACGCCAGCGGTTCAATGGTGGTCGACATCGGCGGTGGCACCACCGAAGTTGCCGTTATTTCTTTGGGCGGCATGGTGTACAAAGGCTCGGTGCGTGTCGGCGGCGACAAATTCGACGAAGCCATCATCAATTACATTCGTCGCAACTACGGCATGCTCATCGGCGAACCCACCGCCGAGCTCATCAAAAAAGAGATCGGCTCGGCCTTTCCGGGCGCCGAAATTCGCGAAATCGAAGTCAAAGGACGCAACCTGTCCGAAGGCGTGCCCCGTAGTTTCACCGTCTCATCCAACGAAATCCTCGAATCGCTCACCGATCCGCTCAACCAGATCGTTTCGGCCGTTAAAACAGCTCTCGAGCAAACGCCCCCCGAGCTGGGCGCCGACATCACCGACAAGGGTATTGCACTGACCGGCGGCGGTGCGCTGTTGCGCGACCTCGACCGTCTTCTCCAAGAAGAAACCGGGTTGCCCGTGGTGGTGGCCGACGACCCGCTCACTTGCGTCGTTCGCGGTTGCGGCGAAGCCCTTGAACACCTCGAAAGGCTGGGTACGGTTTTTATTTACGATTAACGCGGCAGGCCTTGGGCCTCCGGGCATGTGAAGGCAAGCGCGGTCAACAATGCAAGAACAAGCGACGATCAGGCTATTCAAGCGTGGACCGACCGCCGAGTTTCGGCTGTTTTGCTTCGTAGTCCTGGCTCTGGTTCTGCTTATTGTCGACACCCGCTGGCGCGCGCTTGATCCAGCACGCGAGGTCATCTCGGTGGCTCTATACCCATTCCAGCGGGCCGTCATGGTGCCCCGAGACGCCATTTCCGCCGTCAGCGACTGGACCGACGCAGCCTCATTGGCCCGTACTGAAAAAGAAGCCCTGCAGCGTCAGCGCATTGAGCTGGCCCAGATCGCCACGCACGCGGCACAGCTTTCGGCTGAAAACCAGCAGCTTCGGCGCTTGTTAAGCGTGGCCGACATGGTGGTGCAGCCATCGGTGGCTGTTCAGGTGTTGTACGAGCCGCCCAATGCATTTACCCGGCACCTGGTCTTTGATAAGGGCCGCAACAGCGGCATTTTGCCCGGCATGCCGGTCATTGACGAGGGCGGAGTGGTGGGCCAGATCGTGCGGGTCACCCCTTTTACCTCCGAAGCAGCGCTGCTCAACGACGAAAAGGTGTCGATACCGGTGCAGGTGTTGCGCAATGGTTTGCGACTTATTGCCTTTGGTGGACACCCCGACGGCAAGGTCGAAGTGCGCTACCTGACCAACGACACTGACATCCAGCCCGGCGACGTCCTGGTCACCAGCGGGGTGGGTGAGCTGTTTCCGGCGGGGCTGTCGGTGGCCAAGGTTGACGAAATCATTCGCGATAACGCTTCTGGGTTTTCAACGGCCGTCGCCACGCCGTTGTCGCACCCAGAGCGCTACCGGCATTTTCTGGTGCTAAGGGTCGAGCCCGCTCACCACGACGCAGAGGACGAATCTGATGGCTCAGCGTCGCCCAATTAACACCACAGGCCGGATGCCCGTGCACGGCAAGTCTTCGCTCACCAAGCTCGAGCCCATCGACGTCACCCCCTTTCGTCGTCCGTCAGGGGGGCTGTTCATCTGGGGCTCCATTCTGCTGGTGTGGATCATTTCATTGCTGCCCTGGCGGTTGTGGCAACCGGCGCCCGATTTACTGCTGCTGGTCATACTGTTCTGGTGTCTGAACGAGCCGCGCCGCGTCGGCATGACCACCGCGTTTGTGTTCGGCCTGCTTATGGATGTGCATGACGCCGGCCTGATGGGCGAGCAAGCGCTGATTTACGTATTGGCCGCTTACGGAACCATTGTGCTGTCCAGGCGTCTACTACACTTCAGTGCTTTGGCTCAGGCCGTGCACATTTTGCCCATAGTCGTCGCCTCCGAAGCCGTAGCGCGCATCGTGCACGCCTGGCTGGCAGGCGAATGGACAGGCTGGACCTGGGTCTGGTCGTCACTGTTCACTGTGGCCTTGTGGCCGCTGGCCGACACCCTTTTACACCTTCCTCAGCGGCGTCGAGACGAAATCGATACCGGCGCCGGCTGAGGTTTCGAGCATGTTTGAGTACAAAAGAACCACCTTGCATCAGAAGCGCCGCATGATGCTGCGTATCTGGGTGGCCGGAATCTTTGCACTGGCCTGTTTCTTAGGGCTGGTGGGGCGGCTGTGGTATTTGCAGGTCGACCGTTACGAAGGCTTTGCCGCAAGGGCCGAAGAAAACCGCATTGCCGTCGTGCCAGTGCCTCCGCGCCGGGGCGAGATCCTTGATCGTAACGGCGTGGTTCTGGCGCGCAACTACCGTGACTACACGCTCGAGATTGTGCCGGCCAATGTCAAAAACATGGACGCCCTGCTCAAAGAGCTTAATCCCATTGTTCACATCAGTGCGTTTCAGCGGCGTCGCTTCGAGCAGGCGCTGAGTCAGTCCGGGCGGTACGCCAGCGTCATATTGCGCAATAACCTTACCGATCTCGAAGCCTCGTGGTTTGCGGCGCATGCGTACAAGTTTCCGGGCGTTGAGCTCAAGGCGCGGTGGGTGCGCGAGTATCCTCAGGGCGAGTCAGCCGCCCACGTCATCGGCTACGTGGGACGTATTTCTGAGTCTGACATGGAGCAGCTCGAAGAAGAGGGCACGCTAGGCAACTATCGGGGCACCAACAGCATCGGCAAAAAAGGCATTGAAAAAACCTGGGAGCGCACCCTGCACGGCCAGACCGGCGTCGAAGAAGTGGAGGTCACCGCTTCGGGGCGGCCCGTGCGCACCTTGCATCGCACCGACCCGGTGCCGGGTTCCGATCTGATGCTTTCTTTGGACATCGGCCTGCAGAAAATCGCCGAGGAGCAGTTTCAGGGCCGACGGGGTGCGCTGGTGGCCATCGAACCGGGTACCGGCGAGGTTCTGGCTTTTGTTTCGGCCCCCTCATTCGATCCCAACCTTTTCGTCGACGGCATCGATGTAGACAGTTGGCGCGAACTGAACGAATCACCCGACTATCCGTTGATCAACCGGCCGCTCTACAGCACCTACCCCATTGGTTCCACATACAAGCCATTTGTCGCCCTGGCCGCGCTCGAGCTAGGTGTGCGTTCGCCCACCTTGCGCATTTCCGACCCCGGCTACTACGAGCTGGGCGGACAGCGTTTTCGTAACGCCGCCGGTGCCGTGTATGGCCCGACCGATATGCACCGCGCCATTGTGGTGTCGTCCGATACCTATTTTTATTCGCTGGGGCCCGAAATCGGTGTCAACGCGCTGCACGATTTCAGCAAGCAGTTTGGCTTCGGCCAGCTGACCGGCATCGATCTGGATGGCGAAAAACGGGGCGTTTTGCCTTCTACCGACTGGAAGCGCCAGTCTTATCGCAAGCCGGAGCAGCAACGATGGTATGCCGGAGAATCCGTTTCGGTGGCGGTCGGGCAAGGCTATAACGCCTTTACCCTGCTGCAGCTGGCTCAGGCCACAGCTGTCCTGGCCGATGGCGGCGCTTATGTGGAGCCTCATTTGGTCAGCAAGGTTCATCACCCTGAAACCGGGGCGATCCTTCCTACCTCTAACAAGCCAACCCATGTCATCGATCTTGATCCCGCCAACCTGAAGGTCGTTCGTGACGCCATGGTCGATGTTCTGAAATCCGGAACAGCCCGCCGCGCCTTTGCCGATGCGAAGTACCGGGCGGCGGGCAAAACGGGCACCGCGCAGGTGTTCAGCCTTCGCGGTGCGAAGTACAACGCCGCCCAGATTGACGAGCGGCTGCGCGACCACGCCTTGTTCATGGCTTTTGCGCCGGTCGAAAACCCAAGCATTGCCCTGGCGCTCATCGTTGAAAATGGTGGTTGGGGCTCCACTGTTGCTGCGCCGGTTGCGCGCACGGTATTCGATTACTGGCTTGACCCTGAGCGCGTCGCCAAGCGCAAGCAAGACGCCCTGCGCGCCAAGAGTGTCCCGGCGGGCACGACGCCGGGCAAATCTCATCCGGGCGTCGATGGGCAAAAGGCGGATATCGAGCAGGTCCTGGCCCCCACTGACGGGGCTCCTGACTCGCCCGCTCCGACTGTTTCAGCCACGCCGGTAGCACGGCCCCCGGAGACATCGTGAAAACACTGCTGCATGGGGTGCTGAAGGCGTTGCGCTGCCTGGACTGGCCGCTGCTGGCCATACTGATATTGATGAGCCTGCTGGGTCTGGTGGTCATGCACTCAGCCGTCGGCGGAACCGATTGGCGCTTTGCCGACCAGTCGCGGCATTTCGTGTTGGCCTTCTTTGTCATGTGGATGGTTGCCGTCATTCCATTACCCAGACTGATGCAACTGGCGCCATGGTTTTATAGCGCTGGCATAGTTCTGTTGCTGGGAGTGGAGTTTTTTGGCGAAACGAGCAAAGGCGCCACACGATGGCTCGACCTGGGTTTTGCCCGTATACAGCCATCCGAAATGATGAAAATTGCGGTGCCGATGATGCTTGCCTGGTATTTTCACCGGCACCAGGGCAAGATCGGCATTCTCGATTTTTTTGCAGCGGCCGCGCTGCTGATCCTGCCGTTCGCACTCATTGTGCTGCAGCCCGACCTGGGCACGGCCTTGTTGGTGTTCGCCTCGGGTTTTTGCGTTATTTATTTTGGCGGGCTGTCGTTCAAGCTGCTGGTGCCTGTGTTTGTGTTGGTCCTGGGGGTTTTGGGTTCGGTCGTTTATCTTGAGGATCAAATCTGTGAGCCAGGGGTCGACTGGGTGGTACTGCATGAATACCAGAAGCACCGTGTCTGCACCTTGCTTAATCCGGGCTCCGACCCCTTGGGCAAGGGGTTTCATACCATTCAATCGATGATCGCAATCGGCTCTGGTGGTATTTATGGCAAGGGCTATATGCAGGGAACGCAGTCGCACCTCAACTTCATCCCCGAGCGCACGACCGACTTCATTTTTGCGGTCTATGCAGAAGAGTTTGGCCTGTATGGTGGTGTGATGCTGCTGGTGTTGTACGGGCTGTTGATATTGCGCGGCCTGGCAATTGCGGGGCGCGCCCATACGCAGTTCGGGCGGCTGCTGGCGGGGGCGATGGCCATGATGTTCTTTGTGTATGTATTCGTGAACATCGGCATGGTGATGGGCATTTTGCCGGTAGTCGGCGTGCCGCTGCCCTTCATGAGCTATGGGGGAACGGCGTTGCTGACGCTGGGAATTGCTTGCGGGATACTGATGAATATCAGTACTTATCGGCCGGTGCGGCGTTAGGGTTTTTTATCGCTACGTTTTACGGGCTGCGTTTCTTGGCTTATGTTGCTGTGTTCTTGGCCCGTTCCTGCGCTGCGGGTATAGCCTTGGTCGGGCGGAGGCACTCGGCCTTCGGCCCGCCTGTCCTGCTCGTTCGCGCCTTCGCGCTACCTACGCAGGCGCCTGGCTCTCGCGCCAACGCCCGCCCAAGGCTATACCCGCATCCCAGGAACTACGTTGGCGTCATGCGGCGGCCATACAGGCCATCGAGCAATTTTCGAACCGGCGTAGGCAAAGCTGCATCGGGCAGTTCCGCAGTTTGCAGCCAGATGTGGCTCGGCGCAGTCTCCATGACAAGCCCGCCCTCGGCCACCACCAGCCAGGGCTCGATATGCAGCTTGAAGTGTGTAAACGTATGCGAAAGCCCCGCCATTTTTTGGCTGGGCGAAAGCCTCAGCCCCCAATGAGCACACGCGCGCTGCAGCTCATCGTAGGTGTCGAACTGAGGTAGGCTTAACAATCCGCCCCAGATCCCAGAAGAAGGCCGCTGGTGCAGCAGCACAGAATCGGAGTGCTCCAGAATCAGCATCGCACAGTGTCGCTCAGCGGGCCGTTTGCGTGCCTTGGGCGTGGGCAGTTCATGTTGCCGTGCTTCTTGCCGCGCATGGCAGCCGTTAGTCAGCGGGCAGGCCGCGCAATTTGGCCGTGTGCGTGTGCATACGCCCGAACCAAGGTCCATCAGGCCTTGCGTGTAGGCCTTCATGTCCAGCTCGGTCGGGGCCGCCTCAAGAGCCTTTTCGGCCGTCTGCCAGAGCAACTGTTCTACCGCCCGCTTCGACGGGTCGCCTTCAATGCCGAAATAACGGGTAAAGACCCGTTTCACGTTTCCGTCCATGATGGGGCTGCGCTCGCCATGCGCGAACGCGGCAATGGCTGCGGCTGTCGAGCGCCCGATGCCCGGTAGCGTCATGATGTCGGCGGCAGCGTTCGGGAATCGGCCTTCCCACAACTCGCACAACACTTGGGCACATCGGTGCAGATTGCGGGCGCGAGCATAATAGCCCAGGCCCGCCCAGTACGGCATGACCTCTTCTTGTGTGGCCTGGGCCAGCGATTGCACCGTCGGAAAACGCTGCAGAAATCGCTGGTAATAGCCCATAACCGTGGCTACCTGCGTCTGTTGCAGCATGATCTCGGACAGCCAGATGCGGTAGGGGTCTTTGGTATCTTGCCAGGGCAGGCCGTGGCGCCCATGCGCACGCTGCCATAACGCTACGGTTTGTGCAAAAGCTTGAATGCCGGCTTCTACGCGCGGGGCGGCTTCCGGTTTGACGGTAATGCGGGCTGACATTAAAAGCGGGTGTTTCGCGTAACCGACCAGCGCGCCGAAAGTGCGCCCAGTATCGCTACGACCACAACTGCCAGCAACAAGCTGGCGGCGTCGGGCAGGCGCAGGGTCAGTTCAGTGCCGTAGCTGCGCGCCAGACGCATCAGTGCGGCGTTCAGCGGCATGAGGGCAAGGTATGCCAGCACAATAGCGGCCAGCCCGGCGGTAAGCCCTGTCAGCGCACCCAGATACAGAAACGGTCGGCGCACGAATGATTCGGTGGCGCCTACCAGTCGGGCCACGCCGATTTCTTCGCGTTGCGTCAATGCCTGCATTCGCACGGTGTTGAACACCGTGGCCAGTACCACCAGCGCCACGCCTATGGCCAACAACAGCAGCCCGATGCGCGCAAAACTTAAAATCGCCTCGAGCCGCTGAACCCAGGCGCTATCGTGTTGCACCAGGTCAACTTGCGGCAACCGACGCCACTGTGTGGCCAGGTTGTCGGCATGGCGGGCCAGGTCGGGATGGTCGTGCAAGGTGACAATTACTGCATCGGGCAGGGGGTTTGAAGGAAGCGCCGCCAACGCTTGCGTCCAGTTCGGGTTTGAGCGCAGTTTTTTCAGGGCTTCGTCGCGCCCTACCACGCTGATCGTGGCAATGTCGTTGCCATGCTCCGCCTTTAACGTTTGCGCCAGCTCGGCACCTGCCTTGGCGTCGGCTCCTGGCGACAGGAATACTGTCATTTCGGGCGAAACCGATAATTGCCGGGCCACGGGTTGCGCCGTGATCAGAATGGCAGCGCCTAAAATGGGCACGGTCAGCGTAAGCGAAATGACAAGCAAATTGGCCAGCGACGAAAAAGGCTGCGCCAGCAGCCGGCGCACGGCCACAGAAATGGCGTAACGGTGTTGCCTAAGCCAGCGCCTCATGCCGCCACCCCTTTGCTGTCAATGAATTTCCCGTGGTCGATCGAGAAGGTGCGTGAGGCGTAAGCCGCCATGAGCTGGCGGTCGTGGGAGGCGATAAGCGTGGTGACGCCCACTCGATTGAAGTCGCGGAACACATCCATGATGCGCCGCGCCGTATCCTGGTCGAGGTTGGCCGTGGGCTCGTCAACAATGAGAATTGCCGGGCGATTGACAATGGCCCGGGCAATGGCCAGGCGCTGCTGCTCCCCGCCCGAGAGCTCTATGGGGTTCATGTCTTCTTTACCCGACAGGCCTACTTTTTCGATGGCAGCGCGAGCCCGGGTTGCCGCTACGCCGGTTTCGAGCCCTATTACCTTGAGCGGCAGCAACACATTGTCGATGGCGTTGCGGTCGTAAAGCAGGTGCGTGTCCTGAAGGATGATGCCGACCGCCCGGCGCAAATACGGGCGCGCGCGCGAGGGCATTTTGTCGATACGCTGATTATTCACCGAGATGCTTCCGCGGCTGGCCGGCTCGAGCCCGCCTATCAGCTTGAGCAGCGTAGACTTGCCCGCGCCCGAAGGGCCTGACACGAAGATGAATTCGCCGGGCTCGACGCGAAAGTTGATGTCCGAAAGTATGTTTCGGCTTCGTCCGTAAGACTTGAAAACGTGCTGAAATTCGATCATGGCGGGGTGGAATCGGGAGCCTTGCGGTAGCGCGTGGTTGGTTATGCTATCTTGCCTGAGAATTGTATCTAATGAGCCCATAAAACGTTGCGATGACGACGAAAGTGCCTGTTTCTTCATCCCGACCACCTCCACGTCCGCATTCCGGCTTGCGTTGGCGGGCGCTGCTGTACCAGGCAGTGCTCCTGGCTGCGGTCGGGCTGGTGGTGTGGTACCTGCTTGCCAATACCCTGGACAACCTGCGGGCGCGCAACATTGCCACCGGCTTCGGTTTTTTAGGTGACGAGGCGGGGTTTGCCATTGGTGAATCGATGGTGGCCTACACACCTGCCGACACGTATGGCCGCGCCCTTTGGGTCGGGGTACTCAACACCCTTCGTGTAGCCGCCGTGGGCATTGTCGGGGCCACATTGCTTGGCACCCTGCTTGGTATAGCGCGCCTGTCGCACAACTGGTTAGTGTCGGCTGCGGCGGGCACCTATATTGAAACCATGCGCAACATTCCTTTGTTGCTGCAATTGTTTTTTTGGTATGCGCTTATTACAGAAAGCACGCCCAGCCCGCGTCAGGCGCTAAACCCCCTGCCGGGGGTCTTTCTTTCCAATCGGGGCCTGGCCATCCCGTGGCTGGAAGGGGGTGCACCCGGCATTACCGTCTTGATCGTGCTGCTGGCACTGGCGGTGTGCGTTGTGCTGTACCGTCGCGCCGTACGGGATCAATCAACAGAGGCTTACCTTGCTGTTCGCATGCTGCCGGTTTTGCTCATGTCGGTGGCATTGTTGACGGCCTGGTGGGCCGGGGGCCCGATGCAGTGGCAAGTGCCGCAACTTAAAGGCTTTAATTTTCAGGGTGGCCTTACACTCAGCCCCGAGTTCGTCGCCCTGTTGGTGGGCCTGGTGCTGTATACCTCGGCGTTCGTGGCCGAAGTGGTGCGTTCGGGTATTCAGGCAATCGGGAGCGGGCAATGGAATGCCGCGCGCGCCTTGGGCCTTGCGCCCCGGCAGGTATTGCGGTTGGTGGTGCTGCCGCAGGCGCTGCGGGTCATTGTGCCGCCCATGACCAGCCAGTATTTGAACCTGACCAAAAACAGTTCCTTGGCGGTCGCTATCGGTTACCCCGACATCGTTTCCATCGCCAACACCACCCTTAACCAGACCGGACAGGCCATTGAAGGAATCATGGTGATCATGGCCGCTTATCTGACTGTCAGCCTGTCCATCTCGGTTCTGATGAACTGGTACAACCGCCGGATAGCCTTGGTGGAGCGTTAGATGGCCGGACACACTACTGCCGCCTACCCGCACACCGCGCTCAAGTCATGGCCAGCGCGCCTGGCTGCCTCGCTGTTCGGCTCCCCGCTGAATGCAGTGCTGACAGTGCTGCTTGTATGGCTGTTGTTCATGGCTGTGCCAGCCGCGCTCGAATGGTTGCTGTTCGATGCGGCCTTCGACGCCGCCGACGCCCAGGAATGCCGCAGCGTTTCCGGTGCCTGCTGGGCGTTCGTGGCCCACAAGCACCGGCTCATCCTATTAGGCATCTACCCCTATGACGAGCAGTGGCGTCCTTTGTTGGCCAGCGTCATACTGGTCGCCGTCATTGTGTGTAGTTGCATTCGCCGGTTCCAGCGAAGATGGCTGGCGGGTGTGTGGCTTATCGGTTTAGCGGCCGCAGGCATCTTGATGTGGGGTGGGGTTTTCGGTTTGGTGCCGGTCGAAAACCGCCTGTGGGGAGGCCTGCCTCTGACGCTGATGCTGGCCACTTTCGGGGTGGCGGGCGCTTTTCCGCTAGGCGTGCTGCTTGCCTTGGGACGTCGTTCCGAGCTGCCTGCGATCAAGGCAGTATGCGTTGTTTACATTGAACTGATCCGGGGTGTGCCCTTGATCAGTCTGTTGTTCATGTCATCGGTGATGCTGCCGTTGTTTTTGCCCGAAGGTGTGGGCATTGACAAGCTCCTTCGGGCGCAAATCGCCATCATCATGTTTGCGGCGGCATATATTGCCGAGACCGTACGTGGAGGCCTTCAGGCCATACCCAAGGGCCAGTACGAAGGGGCCGCGTCGTTGGGCCTTGGGTATTGGCAGACCATGGGAACGGTCATACTGCCGCAGGCCCTGACCGTGGTCATCGGGCCGCTTGTGGGTATTTTCATCTCTTTGTTCAAAGATACCTCGCTCGTCATGATCATCGGCATCTTCGATCTGACCCAGGCGGCCAAGGTGGCCATATCCGACCCCCAGTGGCAGGGCTTCAGTGCCGAAGCCTATGTGTTCATTGGCGCCATTTATTTTGTCTTCTGTTTTGCCATGTCGCGCTACAGCCGTTGGCTCGAGCTAAGCCGTCGAACCGAATCCACGCGTTAGGCAATGCAAGCCGAAAGACTATTGAAGAGCGGGGGCACAGTGTTGTGCGCCGGGCGTCGAGGGCGCAGAAACCATCGGTATTGTGCCCAAGGGAGCTGCGGTGGCCGAATCAATATGTCACATTTTCTGCGCGTACGCTTGCTAGCATTAGGTTGCATCAGCAGGTTTTTAACGGTGACTCCAGGAGAACTAAAAATGAATACATCGACGCGTTTGAATCGCACGGCTGCGTGCCTGTTTTCGGTGGCACTGCTGGCTGGTTGCGCCAGTGTCAATGAAGGCATGAGTGGAATGAGTACCGGAGGGCGTACCGCCGTGGGTGCCGGAGCCGGTGCTGCGGTAGGGGCGGGCCTGGGCGCGCTGATCGGCGACAGCAGCAAGGCTGCCATGATCGGTGCCGGCATAGGCGCCGTAGCCGGAGGCATCGCCGGCTACAACTGGCAGGGGGTCAAGCAAGACGTTCAGCAATCGGGCGCCAGCAACCTGGGTATCGATGTCATTGAAATGCCCGATGGCACCCTCAAGGTCAACATTCCAAGCAATGTGTCGTTCGACACCGGCAAATATCAACTCAAGCCCGCCTTGTTGCCTGTGCTCGACAGCGTAGCGCGCGCACTGGTGCAACACCCCGAACTTCGCGCCAAGGCGATTGGCTATACCGACAGCACCGGCCCGGCGTCTGTAAACCAGACGCTTTCGGTCAATCGTGCTCAAGCGGTTACCAATTACCTGGGCAGTAAAGGTGTGCCGGCCGGCAACCTCATGGTCGAAGGTCGTGGGCCCAGCAACCCGGTTGCCGACAACAGCACGCCTGAGGGGCGGGCCATGAACCGTCGCGTCGAATTGTTCTTGTACGCGGTTCGCTAACAGGCAATATGCTTTTGAAAACAGCCGGTTGCGAAAACAACCGGCTGTTTCTATTTATGGCCGTCGTCAGGCCGGCGGCTAAACACCATGTTGTCGCGATGCATCAGCTCGGTGTCCGACATCACACCCAGAATTTCAGCGATCTTGTTGCTGGGCCGGCGCATGATGCGTCGGGTATCGCCGGCCGAATAATTGATCAGGCCGCGTCCGCACTCGACGCCGTTTTCATCGATGCACGCCACCACGTCACCGCGTTCGAATTCGCCCTCGACCGCTATGACGCCAATGGGCAGCAGGCTTTTATGGCCATGAGTCAGCGCCTGTACGGCACCTTGATCAAGCATGACGCGGCCGCGCAAGCGTAGCTGGTTCACCAGCCAGCGCTGTCGGGCTGAACGCACGGGAAGCAGCGCGCGTAATTCAGTGCCGATGCGTTCGCCTCGGGCCAGGCGCAGCAGAATATCGGGTTCGCGGCCCGACGCAATGACGGTGTTGCCCCCACTGTTGGCGGCCCGCCGGGCGGCAAGCACCTTGGTCAGCATGCCGCCTGTGCCGATGCCGCTGCCGGCCCCGCCGGCCATGGCTTCCAGGGCCGGGTCGCCGGCCTGTGCGCTGGTGATCAGTTGGGCCGTGGGGTCTTTGCGGGGGTCGGCGCTGTAGAGGCCGGGCTGATCGGTAAGGATAATAAGCGTTTCGGCCTCGATCAGATTGGTAACCAGCGCACCCAGGGTGTCGTTGTCGCCCAGGCGGATTTCGTCGGTAACGACCGTGTCGTTTTCGTTGACAATGGGCACCACACCCAGACCAAGCAGGGTGTAAAGTGTGCTGCGCGCATTAAGGTAGCGCCCGCGGTCGGAAAGGTCTTCGTGGGTCAGCAATATCTGGGCGGTGCGCAGCCCGTGTTTGGCAAAGGCGACTTCATATGCCTGCACCAGGCCCATCTGGCCCACGGCGGCGGCGGCCTGCAGTTCGTGCATGGCGTTGGGCCGGCGCGCCCAGCCCAGGCGGGCCATGCCTTCGGCGATGGCGCCGCTTGAAACCAGTACCACCTGCTTGCCCTGCGCATGCAGTGCCGCTATTTGTGCCGCCCATTCGGCTACCGCCGCTTGGTCAAGCCCGCGTCCTTCATTGGTTACTAAAGAAGACCCGACCTTGACGACTAGACGCCGGGATTGGGTAACGACGGGTTTGGCTGTAATGGCGGCGGGGGACATCTACTTGGACCCACTTAGGTTGAACGGTGCGACGCGGTGCGCGACGAATCGGCTATTTTAAGTCAGGGTCGCCGGCAGGTGTGCTGCGTGCGGGGTCGAAGCGCGGGTCGTCATCGACGGGCAGGCCGGCAGCGATGTCGGCATTGCGTTGCTCAAGCGCCTTCTGTTCGTCGAGCCAGTCTTGCAAAGCCCAGATCAACTGTTGCGTACCTTCGCCTGACAGCGCCGAGATGCCGAAAACCGGCCCTTCCCATTTCAGGGCCTTGCACAGGCGTTCTTTTACGTCTTCCGGGTCGGAAACCATGTCGAGCTTGTTCAGTACGAGCCAGCGGGGTTTGGCGTAAAGCTCGGCATCATACAAGCGAAGCTCTTCGACAATGGCCTGGGCGTCGGCAGCTGCTTGAGGCACGGGGTCGACTTCGGGGTCAGGGAAAGAGACATCGACAAGGTGCAGGAGCACCCGGGTGCGCGACAGGTGACGCAAGAACAGGTGACCCAAACCGGCGCCTTCAGAGGCGCCTTCGATGAGGCCGGGAATATCGGCCACAACAAAGCTGCGCGCAGGCGAGGTCCGCACGACGCCCAGGTTGGGATGCAGGGTGGTAAAGGGGTAGTCGGCAATTTTGGGCCGGGCATTGGATATCTTGCTGATAAGCGTCGATTTGCCCGCATTGGGCAGGCCCAACAAGCCGACGTCGGCCAATACCTTGAGCTCGAGCCGCAGCTTGCGGTGCTCGCCGGGCTTGCCGGGTGTCCATTGACGAGGCGCGCGGTTGGTGCTGGACTTGAAGTGCAAGTTGCCCATTCCGCCCTCACCGCCGGCAGCCAGCGTAACCTTTTCGTTATTGCGGTCAAGGTCGAATAGCTGTTCACCGGTTTCTGCGTCGAAAATGGTGGTGCCCACGGGTACGCGCAAAACAATATCGGCTGCCGCAGCGCCGTACTGGTCGGAGCCTCGGCCGTTTTCGCCGTTCTTGGCCCGATGCAGGCGAGCATAACGAAAATCGACCAGCGTATTGATGTTGCGGTCGGTGACAACATGGATGCTTCCGCCCCGGCCGCCATCGCCCCCGTCGGGTCCGCCTTTGGGAATGAACTTTTCGCGGCGAAAGCTGGCGACGCCATTGCCGCCTTTGCCGGCGATGACCTCGATGGTGGCTTCGTCTACAAATTTCATGGCTTTTGGCTTTTTATAAATAGGGGAAACTGACAGCGACCCCAGGGCCCGCAATGCGGGGGTCGATTCATTCTAAAACAAAAAAGCCCTGCCTTCGGGCAGGGCTCGTGGCCTGGCGACAACCGAAGCTTATTCGGCGGCCTCGACCGAGACGGTACGCTTGTTAAGTGCGCCCTTGATGGCGAACTTGACGGTGCCGTCGACCAGCGAGAACAGCGTGTGGTCTTTGCCCACGCCGACGTTGGTGCCGGGGTGGAACTGGGTGCCGCGCTGGCGAACGATGATGGAACCGGCGTTGATGGCTTGGCCACCGTACACTTTCACACCAAGACGTTTCGCTTGTGAGTCGCGACCGTTACGCGTTGAGCCGCCGCCTTTTTTCTGTGCCATGTTTAGCTCCTATGCAATACCGGTGCTCGATCAGGCCGTAACGGCGTCGATGCGAAGTTCGGTGTAGTTCTGGCGATGGCCTTGACGCTTCTGATAGTGCTTGCGACGACGCATTTTGAAGATCTTGACCTTGTCATGCCGGCCTTGCGCAAGAACTGTTGCCTTGACCAGGGCTCCGTTGACCAAAGGCGTGCCAATTTGCAGCTGCTCGCCTTCGCCCACGGACAAAACCTGATCCAGGGTGATTTCTTGCCCAATGTCTGCCGGTATCTGTTCTACTTTCAGTTTTTGTCCTGCGGTAACTCTGTACTGCTTACCGCCGGTTTTTATGACCGCGTACATGGGGGTAACCTCTAAATAAATATTTGGCAAAATGCCAAGCCTGCCATGTTAACGTAAATTTTCTTGTTAAGTCAAGCCTCTAGGCCTTTATGCTGCCACAGGCTTACGACCGATAGTCGGCGTTTATGGTGACGTAATCGTGCGAAAAATCGCAGGTGTAGACCGTTTCAGTGGTGTCGCCCCGGCCCAGCAATATGCGCATGGGAATCTCGGCTTCTTTCATGACGCGCTGACCGTCTTCTTCGCGGTAATCGGGGTGGCGTCGGCCCTGGCTGGCTACCAGAAGGTCGCCCAGCCACAAGCTTACGCCCGACACGTCAAGGTCGCCAATGCCGGCATAGCCGATAGCCGCCAGGATGCGGCCCAGGTTTGGGTCGGAAGCGTAAAAAGCAGTCTTGACCAGGGGCGACTGCGCCACCGCGTAGGCAACCTTCAATGCTTCTTCGGTGTTGGCCGCTTGCTCGACCCGAACAGTGATGAACTTGGTGGCACCTTCGGCGTCGCGCACGATTTTTTGAGCCAGTTCAACGGCCGAGGCAGCCAAAGCGTCGTACAGGGCCTGATAGTGGGGTGACGACTCTGAGTCGATGCTGACCCCGCTGCGACCGGTTGCCACCACAATGAACGAGTCATTGGTCGATGTGTCGCCGTCGACCGTGATGCGGTTGAACGACAGGTCGGCAAGGCTGCGCGTGATCTGGGCAAGCAGGGCCTGCGGCACTGCGGCGTCGGTGGCCAGGAAGCCCAGCATGGTGGCCATGTTGGGCCGGATCATGCCGGCCCCTTTGCTGATGCCGGTAATGGTTACTGTTTTGCCGCCTAGCGTAATACGCTGCGAAGCCACCTTGGGTTGTGTGTCGGTGGTCATGATGCTGTAGGCGGCGGGCAGCCAGTTGGCTGCGGCAAGGTTGTTTACAGCCGCCGGCAGGGCGGCTGTAAGCCGGTCGACGGGCAGCGGTTCAAGAATCACCCCCGTGGAAAACGGCAGCACCTGGCCGGGCTCGATTTCAAGCAACGAGGCAAGTGCCTTGCAGGTTTGCAAGCTGGCCTGCATACCGCTTTCGCCAGTACCCGCGTTGGCGTTGCCGGTGTTGATGACCAGGGCGCGAATGTCGTTGCCGGCGGCCAGATGGCTTTCGCACACCTGTACCGGCGCAGCGCGGAAACGGTTCAGGGTAAAGGCACCGGCCACCGCGCTGCCCGGCGCCAGCCGGAACACGGTCAGGTCTTTGTGGTTTGCCTTGCGGATGCCTGCTTCGGCAATGCCGATCTCGACCCCGTCAACGGGATGAATGTCGGATTCGGGCGGGATAATCAGGTTGACGGCCATGGCGCAGCTCGATGTCGAAATGAGTGAAATGCCGCCGCGCTGCATTGCCTGACTGAAGCGGTTGCATGCGGGGGCAACTAAGCGAAGAGTTTACTTTAAGGTGTTGCATGCCGGGGGCGGCACGTGGGCTTGAGGTCAGGATTGTGCTGAACGATATCACCCCACCGATGCGATCGGTTGGCTGTACATGTGTTCGGTCGGCTTTGCATGCGCGCGCCTTGGGCGCAGCGGGTCAATTACGCGGCGTGATGCGTGTTTGCGCTACCAGCTTGAGTTCGCCCAGTGCTTCGAACAGGTTTTTACGACTTTTTTCGGACAGACCCGAGAGCAGGTCTTGTATCCACTGCTCGTGCGAGTCGGCCATTTTCTTGAAGCTGCGCTTGCCTTTGGCCGTAAGCTTGATCAGCGAGCTGCGTCTGTCGGTAAGTACCTTGTTGCGCTGGACCATGCCTTCTTTTTCGAGCTGGTCGGTAATGCCGGTGATGTTGCCGTTGGTGACCATCATGTGGCGCGAGAGTTCGCTCATTTTCATGCCCTCGGGCGCACGCTGAAGCTGCGCCATAAGGTCGAAGCGAGGCAGGGTGGTTTCGTACTCGGTGCGCAGGCGGCCCCGGATATCGCCCTCGATGAGGTTGCAGCAGGTAAGCAGCCTTAACCACAGACGCAGGTCGTCGTGGTCTTCAGGGCCTGTAAGTGTTTCGAGGTCGGGGGTTTCTTCCAGAGCGGCCGAAGAGGCAAGTATGTTGTTCATGACGTCGCTGCAAAGCCCAATGCCGGTTAAGTTGTTTTAATCTTCAACTAAGATCATAACTGCAAATAATCGAAAAAACAGGCGTTTCTCGCCCGCTTGGGGGAAAGCCCCAACACGCTGCGGGAGCCGCTTCGAACCGGGTAGGTAAAAACCTATTGCGCCGTCGCTTTTTTGACTATATAGTTTAAGCCTAAACTAAATGACAATAGTTGTTGCGGCGGGGGCCGGCACCCGACCTTTCGCTTCTCATAGGCCAACTTGGAGATAGCATGAAAATAGTATGTATTGGCGGCGGGCCGGCAGGCCTGTATTTTGGTCTTCTGATGAAACTCAGCGACCCGCGCCATGAAATCACCGTCATCGAGCGCAATCGCCCCTACGACACCTTCGGTTGGGGAGTGGTGTTTTCAGACGCTACGCTCGAAAACCTGCGCGAGGCTGATCCGGTGTCCGCAGTTGAAATCGCCGAAGCCTTCAATCATTGGGACGACATCGAGATCAACTACCGCGATCGCAGCATACGCAGCAGCGGTCATGGTTTTATCGGCATTGGTCGTAAAAAGCTGCTTAATATTCTTCAAGAGCGCTGCGAACAAGTTGGTGTCGAGCTTGTATTCGAAACCGACGTCTCCGACGACCAGGAAATCGCCCAAAAATATCAGGCTGATCTGGTCATTGCTTCCGACGGCCTGAACAGCCGGGTGCGCGAGCGCTACGCCGCCACCTACAAGCCCGATATCGATACCCGCCAGTGCCGCTTTGTCTGGCTGGGCACCAAAAAGATCTTTGACGCGTTTACCTTTGCCTTTGTTCAGACCGAGCATGGCTGGTTCCAGGCGCACGCCTATCGCTTCGAGCCCGGCATGTCCACCTTCATTGTCGAAACGCTTGACGAAACCTGGAAGGCAGCCGGCCTGGACACCATGAGCCAGGAAGAAGGCATCGCCTATTGCGAGAAGCTCTTCGCCCCCTGGCTTGACGGTAATCCGCTAATCAGCAACGCCACCCATTTGCGTGGTTCGGCCATCTGGATCCGCTTCCCCCGTGTCATCTGCGACACCTGGGTGCATTACCAGGCCTTGCCCGACGGCCGCACGGTACCTGTCGTGCTAATGGGCGACGCGGCGCACACTGCCCACTTTTCTATCGGTTCGGGCACGAAGCTGGCCCTCGAAGATGCCATTGAGCTCAATCGTTCCATCGTTGCACAAAACAACGACCTCGAGGCGGGTCTGCGCCACTACCAAGAGGTTCGCAGCGTCGAGGTGTTGCGAATTCAAAACGCCGCGCGCAACTCGACCGAATGGTTCGAGAACGTGGCTCGTTATGCCGACATGGAGCCCGAACAGTTCAGCTATTCACTTCTGACCCGCTCGCAGCGCATTTCGCACGAAAACCTGCGCTTGCGCGACCCCAAGTGGATCGAAGGCTACGAGCGCTGGCTGGCCGACAAGGCCGGAGCAAGCTCGCTGTCGGGGCGCCCTGTGCCGCCCATGCTCACTCCCTTCACCGCTCGCGGCACAACGCTTGAGAATCGGGTGGTGGTCTCGCCCATGGCCATGTATTCGTGCGTCGACGGCGTTCCGGGCGATTTCCACCTGGTACACCTGGGCGCACGCGCCATGGGCGGCGCCGGCATGGTCATGGTCGAAATGACCTGCGTTTCGCCCGAAGCGCGCATCACCCCGGGATGCCCAGGCTTGTGGACCGACGAGCAGGCTGCAGCGTTCAAGCGCATTGTCGACTTCGTTCACACCAACACGCGCGCAAAAATCGGCATGCAGATTGGTCACGCCGGCCGCAAGGGTTCCACCAAAGTCAGTTGGGAGGGCACCGACCTGCCCCTGGATTCCGGCAACTGGCCGCTCGTCTCGGCCTCGGCCATTCCTTATATCGAGGGCGTCTCGCAAGTGCCTCAGGCCATGACGCGCGCGCAAATGGACGAGGTGCGCGACCAGTTCGTGGCGGCAACGCGTCGTGCTGCCGCGGCCGGCTTCGACTGGCTCGAGCTGCACTGTGCCCACGGTTATCTGCTGTCCAGCTTCATCTCGCCACTGACCAACCAGCGTACCGACGAATACGGCGGTTCGCTTGAAAACCGCATGCGTTATCCGCTCGAGGTCTTCAACGCGGTGCGCGAAGTATGGCCGCAGAACCTGCCCATGTCGGTGCGCATCTCAGCGCACGATTGGGTCGAGGGCGGCATCACGCCCGACGACGCTGTTGAAATCGCCCGCATGTTCAAGAAGGCAGGCGCCGACATGATCGACTGCTCGTCGGGTCAGGTCAGCAAGGACGAGCAGCCGGTGTACGGTCGCATGTTCCAGACGCCATTCTCTGACCGCATCCGCAACGAAGCCGGTATTCCCACCATTGCCGTGGGCGCCATTTTCGAGGCCGATCACGTCAACAGCATCATCGCCTCGGGTCGCGCCGACCTGTGCGCCCTGGCGCGGCCGCACCTGGCCGATGCGGCGTGGACCTTGCGTGAATCAGCCCGCATCGGGTTTACCGACATCACCTGGCCAAAGCAGTACTTCCCGGCCAAGAAGCAGCTTGAAACCAACTTCGAGCGGGCGGCGGCGTACGCCGAGCAGGTGGTCAAATGACCACCCCCGAAACCGAGCGCCATGCCCTGGTTACGGGGGCCTCGCGTGGAATCGGCCTTGAGGTGGCGCGCGCCCTGCTCAATCAGGGGTGCCGCGTCACCCTCATGGGGCGCGGCGAGGCCTCGTTGCAAAAAGCTTGCAACCAGTTGGGTGGCGGCGATCGGGTGGCTTATGTCACCGCCGATGTCTCCCAGCGTGCCGACGTTCAAGCTGCATTCGATCAGGCCAGGCAGCGCTTCGGCCTGATAGGCATTCTTGTCAATAATGCGGGGCAAGCCGTCAGCGAGCGCTTCGACCGACTCGACGAAGACGCCTGGCAGCAAATGATCGCTGTCAACCTTACCGGCACCTTCCATTGCATCCAGGCTGCCTTGCCCGACATGCTTTCGGCGCAATGGGGTCGCATTGTCAATGTGGCCAGCACCGCCGGCCTGTCGGGCTATGCGTATGTGTCGGCCTACTGCGCCGCCAAACACGGTGTGGTGGGGCTGACCCGTTCTCTGGCGCTTGAAGTGGCGCGCAAGGGCATTACCGTCAATGCGGTGTGCCCGGGCTACACCGAGACCGATATCGTGCGAGAAGCGGTCGACAACATCATGAGCAAAACCGGTATGTCGGCCGACGAAGCCAAGGCCTCGCTGGCCAAGGTCAACCCTCAGGGCCGACTGGTTCAGCCCGAGCAAGTCGCCGATGCGGTAGCCTGGCTATGTGGCGCCGGAGCGTCGGCAATCAATGGTCAATCCATCCCCGTCGACGGGGGAGAAGTCATGGTCGGTTAACCCGGCCACACAAGGAGCATAGAAAAATGGAACAAACAGAGCACACCATGGCGCATCACAGGCGTCCGATGGCGGGCTACCAGGCCAAGAACTTTCTGTGGTCGGTGTCTGAAGACGGCAAGGTCGCTACCATCACCTTGAACCGACCCGAGCGCAAGAACCCGCTAACTTTCGATTCGTACGCCGAGCTTCGCGATTTGTTCCGCAGCCTGAACTACGCCAGCGACATCAAGACTGTGGTCATTGCGGGCCAGGGCGGCAACTTTTGTTCGGGTGGCGACGTGCACGAAATCATCGGGCCGCTTACCAAAATGACCATGCCGCAACTGCTCGAATTCACTCGCATGACAGGCGATCTGGTCAAAGCCATGCGCAACTGCCCTCAGCCTATCGTGGCTGCCGTTGACGGGGTGTGCGCCGGCGCCGGCGCCATTCTGGCCATGGCTTCCGACATGCGGCTGGGTACGCCCGACACAAAAACCGCTTTCCTGTTTGCCCGTGTGGGCCTGGCCGGCGCCGACATGGGTGCTTGCGCCATCTTGCCTCGCATCATTGGTCAGGGCCGCGCGTCTGAACTGTTTTATACCGGTCGCGCCATGTCGGCCGACGAGGGGCTTGCGTGGGGCTTCTATAACGCCTTGCACCCGTCCGAGTCGGTACTTGAAGCGGCACATACGCTGGCCGGCCGCATTGCCTCCGGCCCCACCTTTGCTCACAGCATGACTAAAAAAGCACTGCATCAAGAGTGGAGCATGGGCGTGGACGAGGCCATCGAGGCCGAGGCGCAGGCACAGGCCATCTGCATGCAGACTGAAGACTTCCGCCGTGCCTACGAAGCTTTCGTGGCCAAGCAGAAACCCGTTTTCGAAGGTGACTGATGAGCATCGACACCACATGGCTTGACTGGCCCTTCTTTGACGAGCGCCATCCGCAAATGGCGCGCGAACTCCAGGGCTGGTGCGAGCAAACGCTGGGTAATATCGACCATTCCGACACCGACAACGCCTGCCGCGAGCTGGTCAAGGCGTTGGGCAAGGCCGGCTGGTTGCGTGTTGCCGTACCGCAAGGGCCCGACGGTTCCTGGGGCGGGCGTTGGCCTCAGATTGATTCTCGTGCGGTGTGCATCATGCGCGAAACACTGGCCCGCCACGACGGTCTGGCCGACTTTGCCTTTGCCATGCAGGGGTTGGGCAGCGGCGCCATTTCCATTGCCGGCAGCGACGAACTTCGCCAACGCTATTTGCCCAAGGTGGCTTCGGGCGAGGCCATTGCCGCGTTTGCGCTTTCCGAGCCCGAGGCCGGCTCCGACGTCGCCGCCATGTCATGTGAAGCCGTGTTCGACGGCGACAGCTACGTGCTCAACGGCGAAAAGACCTGGATCTCGAACGGGGGCATTGCCGACTTTTATTGCGTGTTCGTGCGTACTGGCGAAGCGCCGGGCGCCCGGGGCATTTCCGCCTTTGTGGTCGACGCCGATACCCCGGGGCTCGAGATTGCCGAACGCATCGATGTCATTGCTCCGCATCCCCTGGCACGGCTCAGGTTCAACCAGTGCCGTATTCCTGTATCGCAGCGCTTGGGCGATGCCGGCCAGGGCTTTAAGATCGCCATGATGACCCTGGACATTTTCCGGGCGTCGGTGGCGGCGGCAGCCTTGGGTTTCGCAAAGCGTGCCCTGCAAGAAGGCATGGGTCGCGCAAAGTCGCGTCGCATGTTCGGTCAGACCTTGGCCGACCTGCAGCTTACTCAGGCGGCCCTGGGCGACATGGCGACCGAAATCGACGCAGCCGCCCTGCTTACTTACCGTGCGGCATGGATGCGCGACGTCAAGGGTGTGCGCACCACGCGCGAGGCCGCGATGGCCAAGATGGCGGCTACCGAGTCGGCTCAGCGGGTTATCGACCGCGCGTTGCAGATGTTCGGCGGAGCCGGCGTCATGGTGGGCATGCCGGTCGAAAAACTCTATCGAGAAATACGCGCATTGCGCATCTATGAGGGCGCTACCGAAGTACAGCGACTCATCATCGCCCGGGAACTGCTCAAAGACGCCTGATGCCCGGCCGATCAACCAGGAGACAAAAAATGGCACGCTCTGCCCATATCGATACTTTCGCAAAAGACCACCTGCCGCCGATGGCGGAATGGCCCGAGTTTTTGCTAGAAGGTAACCCCGATGTCGATTATCCCGACCGCCTCAACTGCGTGGTCGAGCTGGTCGACGCTCACGTGGCCCGGGGCAATGGCGACCGAATCGCCTTGCGCTGGCGCGACGAACAAGGAAAACACGCTTTAAGTTACCGCGAGCTGGCCGAGCTCACCAACCGAATCGCCCATGTCCTAATTGAAGACATGAAGCTTGTGCCGGGCAACCGCGTGTTGCTGCGCGGCCCCAACAACGCCATGATGGCCGCCTCGTGGCTGGCGGTGGTCAAGGCGGGTTTGGTGGTGGTGCCCACCATGCCGCTGTTACGTGCGGTCGAGCTCAAGCCCATTATCGAAAAGGCCCGTATTTCGGCCGCTTTGTGCGACAAGCGACTGGCCGACGAAATCGAGCATTGCCTTGATGCCGGACATGCCGCGTATTGCCCCGACCTGACACAGATTATTTATTTTCATGACGAGGGCGCCGGTTCGCTCGAAAGCATCGCCAAGACGAAGCCCGCCCAGTTCACGCCTTGTGACACGGCGGTTGATGATGTCTGCCTGATTGCCTTTACCAGTGGTACTACCGGCAAGCCCAAAGGCTGCATGCATTTTCATCGCGACGTCCTGGCCATGTGCGACACGTTCTCGAAGCATGTCTTGCGCATGACACCCGACGAAGTGGTGTGCGGCACACCGCCCCTGGCGTTTACCTTTGGCCTCGGAGGGCTGTTGTGCTTCCCGCTACGAGTAGGGGGCTCGACGGTGTTGGTCGAAAAGCTGACGCCCGCCGAGCTTCTGGCCACGGTAGACGATTTCGGTGTGACCATGACCTTTACCGCCCCTACGTTCTATCGGCAAATGGCCGAGCTGGTGCCCAAGTACAAATTGACGTCGCTCAAGAAAACGGTCTCGGCCGGCGAGGCACTGCCCGACGCCACCCGCCAGCTTTGGAAGCAGGCCAGCGGCATCGAAATGATCGACGGCATCGGCGGAACTGAAATGATCCACGTGTTCGTGGCCAGCGCGCCCGAAGACGTGCGCCGGGGCGCCATCGGCACGGTCGTGCCGGGCTACGTGGCCCAGGTAGTCGACGAGAACCTCAACCCGGTCCCCAACGGCACGGTGGGTCGCCTGGTGGTCAAAGGCCCCACGGGCTGCCGTTACCTCGACGACGAGCGCCAGCGTGTTTTTGTGCAAAAGGGCTGGAATCTGCCGGGTGACACCTTTGTGCGCGACGACGACGGCTACTTCTTTTATCAGGCGCGCAACGACGACATGATTATTTCGGCGGGCTACAACATAGCCGGACCCGAAGTGGAAGACGCCATGCTGAAGCACGAGGCGGTGGCCGAATGTGGTGTGGTCGGTATACCCGACGAAGACCGCGGCAACATCGTCAAGGCATTTGTTGTGCTCAAGCCGGGGTTCACCGGCGACGCAGCCATGGTCAAAGCACTGCAAGACCACGTCAAGGCGCAGATTGCTCCTTATAAGTATCCACGAGCCATTGAGTTTGTCACGGCTCTACCTAGGACTGAAACCGGCAAGCTTCAGCGCTTTGTTCTGCGCCGCAATTAAGTCTTGTCTTTTTATCGAGAGGATTGAATGAAAGTTCTGCAACCATCCGACTGGGCACCGCCCCGCGGTTATTCCAACGGCATCATGAATGAGCTGACTGTTGGCAGCCGTATTATCTTTGTAGGTGGCCAGATCGCCTGGAACGCCCAGCAGGAATTCGAAAGCGACGACCTGGCCGAACAGGTTGGCCAGACCCTGCGCAATATTGTTGCTATCCTTAAAGAAGGCGGCGCAGGCCCCGAGCACATTACCCGCATGACCTGGTATGTGGTCGACAAAAAAGAGTATGTGGCTTCGCTGCGCGAAATCGGCCAGCACTATCGTGAAATCATCGGTAAGAATTTTCCTGCCATGACAGCGGTGGAAGTGGCTGATTTGGTTGAGGACCGTGCCAAGGTCGAGATCGAAGTCACGGCAGTGGTGCCGGGGGCGTAGTACCGGTGCCTTTGGTGGGTCTGCTTAACGGGTAGGCCCAGGCTGAAGAAAGCCCGCCAAATAAACTGCGCCCCAAAAGTTGGATTTGATCCGATTTTTGGGGCGCAGTTTATTTGGTGGGCTTTTGTTTATGTGGCGTTGGGCGGTCGCTATAGGGTGAGCTTACTATCTGGTGAGCGTGCTATTTGGGTTCTTGAGCGCCGTTGGGGGCGAGGGTGTGCCAAACGGGCGGTCGGGCGGTTTGT
This sequence comes from Pusillimonas sp., assembly GCF_035515275.1. Lineage (GTDB taxonomy): Bacteria > Pseudomonadota > Gammaproteobacteria > Burkholderiales > Burkholderiaceae_B > Pusillimonas. The sequence goes on along the minus strand of NZ_DATJBQ010000178.1, from coordinate 47,405 downwards.
GGCAGCGCCCTCCAACGCCCGTTTGGCACACCCTCGCCCCCAACGGCTTGCGGAGACGGCTTGCGGAGACGGCTTGCGGAGACGGCTTGCGCCAGCGGCTTGCGCCAGCGGCTTGGGGCAGCGGTTGCGGCTGCAGCTGCAGCTGCGGGAAATGGCCGCGGCGGCGGCGGCCGGCAGGGTGGTCGATTCGCGGATTAAAGTGTGGCGAATGCCTCTTCGGCGGCGTCGAGCGTTGTTTGGATCACCGCGTCGTCATGGGTGGACGAGACGAAGCCCGCCTCGAATGCGGAAGGTGCCAGGTACACGCCTCGAATTAACATGGCGTGGAAGAATTTCTTGAAGCGCTCTACATCGGACGCCGACACTTCTTCGAAGGTCGTGGGGATGCCCTCGCGGAAATAAATGCCGAACATGCCGCCGACGGAGTCTGCGCTGAAAGGCAGTTTGGCCGCCTGGGCGCGTTCGATCAGGCCCGCGGTGAGCTTTTGGGTCTGTGCGCCCAGGCGCTCGTAGAAGCCCGGCTCGGACAGCAGGCGCAAGGTGGTCAACCCGGCGGCCACTGCCACCGGGTTGCCCGACAAGGTGCCGGCCTGGTACACGGGGCCAAGGGGCGCAACGTGTTCCATGATGTCGGCGCGGCCGCCAAAGGCGCCTACCGGCATGCCGCCGCCAATGACCTTGGCAAGGGTGGTGATGTCGGGCTTGACGCCGGTCAGGCCCTGAACACCCTGTGGCCCGGCACGAAAGCCCGTCATGACTTCGTCGAAAATAAGCAGGGCGCCGTACTGGGTGCACAGGGCGCGCAAGCCTTCCAGAAAGCCTGCTGCGGGCTTGACCAGGTTCATATTGCCGGCAATGGGCTCGACGATGATGCAGGCGATTTCGTCGGGGTATTGCTTGAATGCGGCTTCAACGGCTTCGAGGCGGTTGAAGTCGAGCACCAGCGTGTGCTGAATGAACTCGGCCGGAACCCCTGCCGAAGTGGGGTGGCCGAAGGTCAGCATGCCCGACCCCGCCTTGACCAGCAGGCTGTCGGCATGGCCGTGGTAGCAGCCTTCGAATTTGATGATTTTGGGGCGGTTGGTTACGCCTCGGGCCAACCGTATGGCCGACATGGTCGCTTCGGTTCCCGAGCTGACCAAGCGTACTTTCTCGATGGATGGAATACGCGCAACGATGGCTTCCGCAATGTCGATCTCGCCTTCGGTGGGCGCACCGAAAGACAAGCCATTGACCGCCGTTTCTTGCACGACACGAACGATCTCGGGGTGGGCATGGCCCAAAATGGCAGGGCCCCACGAGCCGACGTAGTCGATGTAACGCTTGTCTTCGGCGTCCCAGATGTAGGGGCCTTGTGCGCGCGTGACGAAACGTGGCACGCCGCCGACCGATCGGAAGGCACGTACGGGCGAATTGACGCCGCCCGGAATGGTTTGGCAGGCGCGTTCAAATAAGGAGGCGTTACGGGGCATGATGCAAGATCCGGTAGTAATACTTGGGCGGCCAATGAAGGCCGATATGAAGCCATAAGCATACCAAGCCGGCAGGCGCCGTGGGCGGGCGCGGCAGCGCTTGCAGCGTGGCGGGCTAGGCTGCCTTGAACAAAGCGCGGCAGCGTGCGGCGGCTGCCTGGATGTCGGGCGCCTCGAAAAGGCCGCTGATCAAGGCGATGCTGTCGGCACCTGCCTCGACAAGCGGTGCCGCATTGTCGGGAGTGATGCCGCCAATGGCCACGACGGCGGCGCGTGAGTGCTCTGTTGCGAAAGAGGCGGCCAGGTGCTGTGCGATGCGCAGGTGCTCGAGGCTCGCCTGCACTGCCTCGGGCTTTACCTGCGACGGATACATGGCGCCGAAGGCAATGTAGTCGGCACCGGCTGCAAGGGCCTGTTCGGCAAGCTGGGGTTGGTTGTAGCACGAAGCGCCCAGAAGGCGGTCAGGCCCCAGCGCCTTGCGTGCCGCCGTCAGCGGGCCGTCGTCGCGGCCCAGATGCGCGCCATCGGCCTCAAGCTGCAGGGCCGTTTCAAGGCTGTCGTTGACCATGAACACGATGCCCAGTGCGCTGCAGAGCCGGCGCAATGCCTTGCCCTGCGCAAGACGTTGGGCGTGGCTGCCGGTTTTGCGGCGCCATTGCAGCGCTGTCATGCCGCCCGCTGCGGCCTGCCGTACCGCTTCGGTCAGTTTGTCGGTGTCTTCCCAGTCGGGTGTGATGCCGTAGAGGCCTCGTGGAAACCGTGTAGTAGACGATTTATTCATGAGCAGAGCGATTGATGATTCGATAACCCATGCCTGGCTGAAACGTTGCCGAGGAAAGGCGCACGGCCTTCTTAAGAGCGGTTTCAATGGCTTGCGGCATTGCATGACCTTGCGCCAGCTCAAGCGTGGCCGCACAGGCAAGCGGGCCGTCGACGTCGACCAGTCGTGAGCTGGGGGCCTGCCATAACCAGTTGTAGGTGGCTTGCTCGGGCCCGTGCAGCAAATGAGCGCTTTGCCCTGGGCGTATTGGGGCGCCGGTGGTCATTACCCATTGTGCGCCGTATTTAAGCAGCAACTGGGCGGGTGTCATGGTTTCGTTCGTGGACAAGATGCCGTCGGATTGCCAGTGGGTAAGCAGGCCATGTTCGGCTATAACCAGGTTTGCCTGGGGCAACAATAGCTCGAACAGCGCGTCCAGCACCTCTTCCGGGTCGGTATCGTCGCCCGTATTGGTTTCAAGGGGCGCACCCAGCTGCAGCACCAGCGGAAGATGGCTGTAGTCGGCGGCAATCTGTGCCAGAACGCGCACAGCATCAGTGCTGTACAGGGGCCCGGCCTTTATGGCCTGAACATTCATGTCTTCAAGCAGGCAGCGCGCCTGGTCATCGATAAACTCGGGCGACATGGCGTGGATGTCTTCGATACCGGCGGTGTCCTGCACATGGATGGCGGTAACCACACTAAGCGCGTGTCCGCCCAGCGCGGCGCAACTGACTGCATCGGCAGGCAGATTGCTTGACCCGCTGGGATCGAACGGCTCAAAAAACAGTACCAGGGAAGGGTCAGGAACTAGCACAGGCAGGGAGTGGGGGAAGGCGAGTTTCGTAAACTTTGGCTTGAATCAAGGAGGGAAGCTATTGCGTTTAGTAATATTGACCCCATTCTAATTGAATCGCCAATCGGCGGGTCGAGATTTCGTCCTGCCCGAGTCGCCCTTTTTTGAGAGTAACGGATATGCGTACCTGGATGTGTCTGATATGTGGCTGGATTTACGATGAAGAGGCGGGTGTGCCCGAAGAAGGCATCGCGCCCGGAACCCGTTGGGAAGATGTTCCACCCAATTGGGTCTGCCCCGAATGTGGGGCTCGTAAAGAAGACTTCGAGCTTATGGAGGTGTAAGCTTATTGTCATGGCAACAGCCGCAAACAGGAGGGCGCATCATGTCAGCCAGTAAAGTTTCAGATTGCGCATCGGCCATTGATCTTTCCCGGCAATTTCTGCTGGCCATGCCCGGCATGGTAAGCGGCAACCTGGCCAACACCGTCATCTATGTGTGCGAGCACACCAGCCATGGCGCCCTGGGACTGGTCGTCAATCGCCCCACCGACCTCACAGTCGGCAACCTATTGCAGCGCATCGACCTTAATCTGTCGCTCGAGATCGGTCCCGTGCAAGACACGCCGGTGTTTTTCGGCGGGCCGGTGCAAACCGATCGCGGTTTTGTGCTGCATGCGCCGGCAGGTGAATACACCTCCAGTATTCCCTTGGGCGAACTGGCCCTGACTACGTCGCGCGACGTGCTGCAAGAAGTCGCCGAGGGGCGTGGCCCCGAGCGTCTATTGGTGACGCTGGGTTATGCAGGGTGGGGCGCAGGCCAACTCGAAAGTGAGATGGCGCAAAATGCCTGGCTCAATGTTACGGCGTCCGACGACATTCTTTTCAGGGTTCCGCCCGAAGAACGTTACGACGCCGTACTTGGGGTGCTGGGCATCAGTGCGGCCATGTTGGCCGGCGACGCGGGTCATGCCTGAAGAAACCCTGCTGGCGTTCGATTACGGCCTGAAAAAAATCGGCGTGGCGGTGGGCAACACGCTGACCCGGCACGCCCGGCCGCTGCGCATCCTTACGCCGGTTACGCGCGAGCAGCGCTTCAAGGCCATTGAGGCATTGCTGGCCGAGTGGGAGCCCGATCGCGTGGTGGTCGGCTTGCCACTGACCACTGAAGGCGGCGAACAATATGCGTCGTTGCGGTGCAGACGGTTCGCCAACCAATTGCATGGCCGGTTCGGCGTCAAGGCAGAGCTGGTCGACGAACGCGGAAGCAGTGTCGAGGCCCAGCAGGCCCTGGGCACCCACGCCCAAGACGACGCCATGGCGGCGGCCATTATCTTGCAGCGTTATCTTGATGCGCTGCCCTCGTAACACGCACGCGAAAGCAGCGCGGTGCTGCGGCCGGCTCAGAGTCTTGGGTGTTGATTTGCGGCGCTACCCGCTACGCTAAAACGTAATACTATTACGTTCCGTCCTGAGAACACGACATAAAAGTCAAAGAACAGTGAGTCTTATTTTGCGTTTTTTGCTAATTCTGCTTCGCCTGCCATTCGTTCTTCTATGGCTGGTTTCAAGTTTGCTGTCGGTCGCCACAATCTACCCCCTGGTTTCTCCATCCATGAGGGGCCGCATGAACAACGCATGGTCCCGCATGCTGATGCGACTGTGCGGTATCCGTATCGATGTCTTGGGCGAACCGCGCATGAAAGGAGCTGCCCTTTGGGTGGCGAACCACGTTTCCTGGATTGACATTTATATTCTGGCAGGCGTGCGCAGCGTTTTTTTCGTCGCCAAAAGTGAAATCCGTTCCTGGCCGGTGTTGGGTTGGCTGGTGGCCAAAGTTGGAACCGTGTTCTTGCAGCGTGGGCAGCGCCATTCCATTCGCCAGGTGGGCGATGAAATGCAGGCTCGGTTTCAGCGTGGTGAAGTCATCGGGCTGTTTGCCGAGGGAACGACTTCCGATGGCTTTGACGTATTACCCTTTCACTCCAGTTTGTTCGAACCGGCGGTACGGGCCCAGGTAGAGATTCAGCCGGTCGCGCTGCGATTCATGCACCATGGTCAGCGCAGCGATTTCGCCGCGTTTGTGGGCGACGAAACGCTGGTGGCCAATTTATGGACACTGCTGGGCGCTACAGGCGTTTCAGTAGAAGTGGAGTTCCTGCCGGTGATCAGCCCAGCGCAATGCCAGGCGCTTGGGCGCGTTCAGGTTGCGCGTCATACCGAGCGCCTCATAGGCGAGGCTGTACGCCTTGCGCCGGTGTGTCAGCCCGAGCCTTTCGAGCCCCGCTACGAACGATCAGCGTAAGTATGGTCCGGCTGGCCAAAACCCAAGCCTTCGTGGGGGTATAGCTATTTCAGGACGTTGGAGGGCGCTGCCACAATCCGCCCGACCGTCCTGAAATAGCTATACCCCCACGAAGGCGGTTAAAAACCCAAAAACAGCTCGCCGCTAAAGCCCCACCCATTCGCACCTGCGAGAGTTATTCGCCACCTGGCGCAGCATGTCCGCTGCAACTGACCTGAACGATTTTCCGGTCGCCCAGTCGTACGGCCGTCAGCGCGCGGCCCCACACACACCCTGTATCCAGACACATAACATCCGGGCGAATCAACAGCCCCAGGGTCGACCAGTGCCCAAACACCACCGTGGCTTCGTCGCGGGTAAGGCGTCCCGGCGCATCAAACCAGGGCAACAGCCCCGATTCAGTCCAGTCGCGAGCAGTGGGCGCCAGCTTGTGGTTGAATTCCATGCGGCCGTTTATATCGCACATGCGCAGCCTGGTCAGCGCGTTGATAATAATGCGCTGACGGTCTTCGCCGCGTAGCTTGTCGCGCCATCGCGCAGGCTCGTTACCGTACATGCTTTTAAGCCGTACCTGCCAGTCGGGTGCTCGCAGGCTTTCTTGTACCTCGGCGGCCAGCTTCATGGTGTCGGCTACCGTCCATTGCGGCAGAACGCCGGCATGCACCAACAGGTGGCCTTCTTCGTAATGGGCCAGCGGGCGGTGCCGCAGCCAGTCGATCAGTGCGTCGGCATCCGGTGCAGACAGTATTTCTTGAGTTGTGTCAGATTTGCCCGGCTTGCGTATGCCGGCCGCAATGGCCAGCAGATGAAGGTCGTGATTGCCCAGCACGGTTACGGCACGGCTGCCCAGGGCAATGACCCGCCGCAAAGTATGAAGCGAGGCCGGACCCCGGTTGACGAGGTCACCGGCAAACCAGAAGCGGGGTGTTTCGCTGGCGGTAATGTCAGGATGCTTAAGTAAGGTTTCCAGCGAGCGACAGCAGCCTTGCAGGTCGCCCACCATCCAGATATCGCTTGAGCTCATGCTGCAGCCTTGCTCCAAGGCCAGCGCGACAGCGCCATGCGCCGCACATTGTGCTGATTTTCCATAAGTACGAGACTGCCTAAGGCAAGTACGAGGGCGGCCAGGTTGGGCACGAGGGCGGTGACCCAGGGGGGCCATTGCCCCAGCATGCCCACGTTCAGGGCCAGTTGGTTGATCATGAAAAAGCCTACGCCGAGCAAGATGCCGATAAACACCTTGCCGCCTACGCCGCCGCGCCGGGTCTGCATGAAGCCGATGGGGGCGGCGATGGTGATCATGACGAACAAGGTGAACGGGTAGGCCACCTTGCGCCACAATGCCACGATCTGGCGGTCGGTTTGCAGGTGATTGCTTTGCAGGTACTTGATGTAGTCCAGCAGCACCGAGATCGACATGCGCTCGGGGGTCAGTACGCGTGCAATCAGCCGTTCGGGCGTCAGCGTGGTGACCAGTTGAGCTTGGTCGACCCGGGCGGTTTTCGTCAATGGCGTGGTGGGCGCTTGCGCATCAGCCAGGGCCATGAGGGCGTCATCGGCAATCACGGTTTCGGTGACTTCGGTCAGCACAAGCCTGCCTTGTTCGAAGTAGCCGTCGGTGGCGCGCGAAAGCTGTGAAAGCTCCTGGTTTTCGCGGAACTCATACACTGTAACGCCGCTTACACCCCCGTTTGCCCTGAGCTCGGAGATATTGATGATGCGGTTGCCGCCGTTTTCGCCTTCTTCCTTGAACCAATAACCGCTGTTTAGACGTCCGCCACCGGTGCGGCCCAACAAAGACAGATTGGTTTCGCTGTGCTTGATTTCAGCTGCCGGTGTAACGACCTCGGACAGCACGAAAGCGCCAATGACCCAGGGTATGGTGATCATCCATAACATGACCAGCAGCTTGATGCCGCTGACACCGGAAACCCGCAAGATCACGAGCTCGTTGCGCTGTGCCAGGCCGGCCAGCGCCAATATGGCGCCGATCAGCAGCCCGATCGGCAGCAGCTCGTATAACCGGGTGGGTAGTTGCAGTGCCTGTAGGTAAAACAGATTGAGCAGCGTAAATTTTGAGCCCACGTTGTCGAGTTCTTCGATGAGGGCGAAGAAAGTAAATAAACCGACCAGCGCCAGAAGCACGACGGCGCAGGAGCGATAGATTTCGCGGGCTAGATAACGGCGGGCGGTACGCATTGAAGTGGTTAGAGGATCTGGAAAATATTTGCCGGCCGCCTTTGGGCGGGAACGAAGAGCTTACCAAATTGCATCAGGGGATCTCGACCTGCCGCATGCGTTTCTGGATCGTGGCGGTGCGCGAACGCAGGTATGCGGTGTCGCCACGCTGATCATAGTACGCAGGGTTGGGCAGCATGGCGGCCAGCCTGGCAGCTTGCGAAGCGCCCAGCCGAGCGGCATCGCTGCGATAATAATGCGCCGCTGCCGCCTGGGCGCCAAACACATCGACACCCCATTGGGCCAGGTTAAGGTAAAGCTCAAGTATGCGCTGTTTGCTCATGACTGATTCGATCATGTAGGTTAACAGCAGTTCTTGCCCCTTGCGCCAATACGAACGCGAACTGGACAAAAAAAGGTTCTTGGCCAGTTGCTGCGTAATGGTCGAGCCGCCGCGCACCCGGTCGCCGCCACTTTCGGCCTGCCGCATATTGTATTCCCAGGCTTTGCGTATCGCCCGCCACTCGACGCCGGCGTGATCCATGAACCTGGAGTCTTCTGAGGCAATGACAGCGCGCTTCAGGTTGTTGCTTATTTTTTCGTACGGCACCCACTGATACCGTATGACGGCATCCGGGTTCTCACGACGCAGATCGGTACGGGTTGCCTTCATGAAGGCGCTGCTGCTGGGGTCGTAAAAACACAGCCACACCACCATTACAAACAATCCAAACTGGTATAGCAAGAACCCGAATACGGCCAGCAGCAGGGCTGTAAACGCCACCTTCAGTTTGGAGATCCGCCGTTGCGCCATCGGTTCAGCGCCCCGCCATCCTGGCGCGTAATTGCGCCAGCACCGGGGCGGTATCGGGGCGTACGCGATTCCAGATAAAAAAGGCTTCGGCCGCTTGCTCCACCAGCATGCCAAGCCCGTCGACAAGGTGTTCTGCGCCCACGCTTTTGGCCTGGACGAGAAACGGCGTGGGTCGGGCGCCGTACATCATGTCGTATGCAAGCGAGCCTGGCGCATATTCGACGCCGACCAACGGGGGCGCTTCACCCGATAAGCTGCTAGAGGTGGCATTGATGACCACATCCCACTGGCCGTGAGCCTGATCAAGCCCGCCTGCTGTAACCTTGGTTGCGTATTGTGCAAGCACGGTGTCTACGTGTTGCTTCAGATCGTGCGCACGTCCGGCGTTTCGGTTCACGACGCGCAGTACCGCGCAGTCAGCTTCCAGCAAGGGAAAGAGTACGCCCTTGGCGGCGCCGCCCGCACCAACCAGCAGCACACGCTTGCCCGCAAGCTTGATGCCAAGGCGACCGATATCGGCCAGCAGGCCGACCCCGTCGGTGTTGCAGCCGTGCAGCTTGCCGTCCTGCATCCACAGGGTGTTGACGGCGCCTGCCGGCCTGGCTCGTTCAGAAAGGCGGTTGCCGCACAGGGCGTAAGCCTCTTCTTTGAAGGGCACGGTCACGTTCAGGCCCTGGCCGCCGTTGGCGAAAAACTCGCTCACGGTGTGCGCGAACGCCTCCAGAGGGCTTTCGAGCAGGTCGTAGCTAAGGGCGATGCCCGTCTGGCGGCCGAATTGCTGGTGAATGGCGGGTGATTGACTGTGTTTGACGGGGTTGCCGACGACGGCAAACTGCCGGACGGGGGCGGGTGCATTCATGGAGTTTCCATAGACAATCGGTTATGGGTGAAATGCCAGGTGCGCGTAATGGCCAGCACATCGGTCTGGCGGGCGACTGAATCGGGCAACGGCGGAAACGGCGCGGCCAGTTGCACAATGCGTTGCGCAGCCAGGTTCAGTACCGCGTGCTCTGAAGGCTGGTTGATCTCGACGCGAAGCAGGTCGCCGTTGCTGTTTATGAAAGCGGTTAGTTGCAGCTTGCCATATACCTTGCCCCGCGCTTCGGCAGGGTAGTGCTGCGTGCCCAGCAGTTCGATCTTCTTGCGCCACGACTCCACATACTGGGCATAATCGGCCTCTTGGGCGGCGGGGCCGACAAACTGTTGCCGCGGTTGAGCGTTGTAGCGTTCGATCTGCTCTTTAATTGCGGTGATACGGGCGTTGAGAATCAGGCTCTCCTGCACCATGGCATCGTCGCCGGGCGCGTCCGACTGTTGCAGCAGATCGGGCTGGTCGCGTGGCTGAGCTACGGCTTGCACGGCGCTAAGCTGGGTGTAGAGTTTTTCTTGTTCGGCTTCCAGTTGTGCCTGACGCTTGCGCAGTGCTTCGAGCACAATCTGGTCGGGCGAATCGGCGGCGGTACGCGGCAAAGGCGAAGCAGCCACGCTGCTGCCGCCGTCGCCGCCCGCATTGACCTGTTGCTGGGCCAATACCTGGGGCTCGGCCGGAGCGGTTTCGGTACGGGCGTTTACCAGCGTTACTTCGAGCCTGGTTTCAGACTGCACTGCCGGCGGCCGTGGCTTGTGCCATTGCAGGGCCAGCAGTGCGGCATGAATACTAATGGAAAGCACCAGCGCCAGCGGCAGATAACCGCCGCCGGCGTGTGGTCGCGAAATCAGCGTCCAGATCAGAAGCGGGCCGGCGGTCTTCATGGGCGCTTGCCTTTGGCGGGCTTAAGGTTGTACAGCGCCCAGATAGCGGCACTGCAGCTCCAGGGCGAGTTCGTCGTGCCCAAGTATTTCCAGCTCGACTCCCTGGCCGCGTTCGAACTCGGGCATGCCTGCAACCCGCGTGACAAACGGCACGCCGTCCAGGCGGACCAGGTCGTCGCGCAGGACCTGACCGGTAACCCGCTTGATGTCTTGCTGTTGCAGCCACCGAAGGCACCAATAGCGTTCCATATTGTGCTGAAAGTCGCCCCAGGTGGTGTATTGCGAGTCGAAAGCGCCGATGATGGCAAACAGATCGGCTTCTTTGGGCTTGAACGGAGCCACCAGCCTGGCCGAGACGCCGTGTTCGGCAGCAGCCAGTATTTGCCCCTGGTTGATCAGGTCGACATAGCGCCGCAGCGGCGATGTAGACCAGATATATTGCGGGACACCGATGGCCTCATGCGGCAGGGGTTGCGTTGACATTCGCACACGAGCGGCCTGCTGAGAGCGATAGATGCCCGGCACACCATGCCTGGCCAGTAGTTCGCCCCATAAATTATTTGCCAGAATCATGTATTCGGCGACAAGGCGGTCGAGCGGCGCATTGCGCTGTCGGGGCACAATGTTGACCGTGCTGTTCGGGTCGTCGGGCGAACCTTCAAGACTGAACGAGTACTCGACCCTGGTGTTGTTTTCGGCTTTGCCCCGAACAGCGTCGCGCTGCGCACTCAGCGCCTTGGCCAGTTTCCATAAGGGGCGCAACCAATGGTCGTAGGGCAATGGCGCCTCGGGGTCATCCAGAGCCTCTTCGCTGACAAGGGGTTCAAGCGTGTTAAGGCGCAGGTTTTCGCGCACCTGCAGCATTTCGACGCGGGTGTCTGACTTTAGGATTTCGCCCGTGATGAGGTTGGCTTCTACATACAGCGACAAAGCAGGGCGCGGCGTGCCAGCGTCGAGCGAAAAGGCTTCAAGCAGCGCGTCGGGCAACATCGGTATCTTCTTGCCCGGCACATAAACAGTAGACATGCGCGAGCGCGCGATGTCGTCCAACTGCGTTCCCCGCATAACTGCCAGGCCGGGTGCGGCGATATGCACCCCCACCCGCACGACTTCGTCGGATACCGGTTGCACCGACAGCGCATCATCGACTTCGGTGGTCGAGGCGTCATCAATGGAGTAGGCTTCGACATCGGCCAGGGGCAGGTTCCAGTCCGAAGCAACCGGCTCCAATGCCGGAAACCCCGTTCCCTTGGGAAAGTGCTCGGTCAGGAATCGATGCCAATGCAAAGCCAGGGGATGCGGCCAGGCGCCCAGGCGCAACAAAAGTTGTTCCGGGCCGGCTCCGGTTTGAGTGCAAGCGGCCTCGAAGGCCTTCCATTCGATGGTGTTCTTGTCAGGCTTGGTCAGCAAGGTTTTGGCCACGGCGGCAATGGCTTCGGGCATGTGCCCGGCCACCATCTGGTCGGTCCATTCCTGTTGCTGATTCGCCTGCAAGCGTTTCTTTTCAATGGCGGCAAGCGCTGCCTGCAGAATGTCAGGCGGCGCCGGCCGGTAGCGGCCTTTGCCTCGTCTATGAAAATAAGCGGGAGCACTATTCAGGGCGAAGATCAGTGCTGCCTTCTCGACTGCGCTGGGCGTGTGGCCGAAATAATCTTGCGCGAACTCGCAGGCGTCCAGTTCGTCCTGGGGGGCGCATTCCCACAAGAAATCAATCTCGAGCGTGGCCGCCAGTTCAATGGCCTGCTCAAGCAAGGCGGCAGGGGCGGGCTGATCAAAGGCGAACAGCACGTTGGCCTTCTTGATCTTGCTTCGCTTGCCGGACGCGGCCTCCACCTGCATGGTGGAGTCGCTTTCAGAGAAGATTTTCTCGGCCTTGAAGTTGCCGCTGTCTTCGTAGAGAACGTACATAAATTAGTCGTTGGGGTGCCGGGGCACTTGGATAAAAAAGTAAAGACGATGCAGCAGTCGGCTCAGGGCAGGTGGTACGGTTCCAATACGAACTGCAGCACCTCGGGAAGCCATTGTTCGAAGTCTGATATGCCGTGGTCGCCACCTTGAATGATATGGCCGTGGCTGCCTGCATAGAATTGGGCCATTTCGCGCCAATCCAACACTTCGTCGCCTGTGGCGGCCAGCAAGAAATAACGCTTTGGGTCAGCCGGGGGCGCAACCGCCATCTGTGCCAGTTCGTCGACATATTCGGGCTTGAAGACGAAGGGCTCATTGTTATGAAACTGCGTGTGCCGCCCCACCTGGGTCGCCAGGTCGCGCGCGGCATGGACCACCGGGTTCAGCACCACCGCACGGCTTTGCCATGTTTCGGCAAGGCAAGTTGCATAATAACCGCCCAGCGACGAACCGATAATCGTCAACGCCTGGTCTTTTGTATGGTGTTGCCGGATAAGGTCTTGCGCCAGGGTCAGCGCCTGGGCGGGGCTGGCGGGCAATTGCGGGCAAAACCATTGTTCGGCCAGCCCGCACTGTTGCAGGGCGGCAGCCATTATTTGCGCCTTGGCCGACATGGGCGATGATCGAAACCCGTGCAGGTACAGAATCATGAGCCCGCCCCAGAGGTCGACGCAAGGCCGTCCAGCAGCTTCTGGTGGACCCCGCCGAAACTGCCGTTGCTCATGACCAGTACGTGGTCGCCTGGTCGGGCGTGCGCGACAATGGCCTGAACCATGGTGTCCAGATCAAAGTGGGCAAACGCGCGATCTTTCAGCGGCGCAAGTACCTGGGCCGGGTCCCAGCCCAGGGCGTGCTTGCCTTGCGTTTCGCCGTAGCAGAACACCAAATCGGCCTGCGCCAGCGCATCGGGCAGACGGGCTGCCATGGCCCCCAGCTTCATGGTGTTGGAACGCGGCTCAAGCACGGCCAATATGCGGTTTGAGCCGACCTGCCTGCGTAAGCCTTGCAAGGTGGTGGCAATAGCGGTGGGATGGTGCGCGAAGTCGTCATAAACGGTTATATCGCGTACGGTTCCGCGCAGCTCCATGCGGCGCTTGATGCCCCCAAAGCGCGACAGGGCCTCGATGCCCGCCTCGGGAGCCACACCCGCCTGATGCGCGGCCGCCAGGGCCGCCAGCGCGTTTTGTCGGTTGTGTTCGCCGCCCAGGCCCCAGTGCACCGTGCCAGCTGCCTTTGCATCGACCAGTACTTCAAAATCGGTGGGGTGGTTGTCGATGCTTCGTGCGCTCCAGCGCCCATTTAGGCCGAAGGTTTCCACCGGGGTCCAGCATCCTTTTTCCAGAACCGTGTCCAGCGCTTCGCTTTGGTGGGGCCGAATAATCGCGCCCGTAGAAGGTATGGTGCGGATCAGATGATGGAACTGGGTCTGAATGGCCGCCAGGTCCGGAAAAATATCGGCGTGATCGTATTCGAGGTTATTCAATATGGCGGTGCGCGGGCGGTAGTGCACGAATTTTGAACGCTTGTCGAAAAAAGCGGTGTCGTATTCGTCGGCCTCAATCACAAACAATTTGTTCTGAGGGTCAAAGCGCGCCGACACCTCGAGGTCGGGAGCAATGCCGCCGATCAGGAAGTTGGGAGACAAGCCGGCTTCTCGAAGCACCCAGGCCAGCATCGAACTGGTGGTCGTCTTGACGTGGGTGCCGGCCACCGCCAGCACGTGCTGGGTTCGCAATACGGCGTCGCCCAGCCACTGCGGGCCCGAGGTATAGGCCAGCCCCTGGTCAAGTATGGCCTCCATCAGCGGGTTGCCGCGGGTGACGACGTTGCCGACAACGTAAAGATCGGGTCGCAAGGCAGTCTGGTCGGCTGAAAAGCCCTGGATCAGTTCAATGCCCTGTTCTTGCAGCTGGGTGCTCATGGGGGGGTAAACCCCGGCGTCGCAGCCGGTAACCTTATGGCCGGCCGCCCTGGCGATTAGCGCAAGGCCTCCCATGAACGTGCCGCAGATGCCCAATATGTGTAGATGCATGGTTCAGTAACCCTCCAGGCGGTATTGTAGTGATTCTGGCGGGTCGGAGCAGCGATGCTAAAATCGCCTTCAATGATGAAAAGCCTTAATCCTCTTTGCCGGGGCACGCCATGAAGCGCCGTAGTTTTTTAGTGCGCACCGCAGTGCTGGCCGGTGCCGGCCTGGCTGCGAGCCTGCCGCTGCCCTCGTGGGCGGGCAATCTTTTTGACCAGGCCTTTCCCGATGCCGACGGCGTCGACCAGCCTCTGAAGCAATGGCTGGGCAAACCTGTGGTGGTCAACTTCTGGGCTACCTGGTGTCCGCCCTGTGTCAAAGAAATGCCCGACCTCGAGGCCCTGCATCAAAAGTATCCTGATGTGCATTTTCTGGGCCTCGCGGTTGATACAGCCGTTAATGTGCGCAAGTTCAACCAAAAAGTGCAGGTCAGCTACCCGCTGCTCATGATCGGGCATGGCGGCATCGAACGCATGCGTGCCATGGGCAACCGCGCGGGGGGCCTTCCTTTTACGGTGGTTTACGACTCGACGGGGCAGGTTGCCCAGACCATACTTGGTCAGGTCAAGCCCCACGAACTTGAAGAAACCATTCGTGGTCTGCTTGCGTAAAACGCTGCAAAAACAATGGTTTTCATGGACAAACACGGCCTTTTGGCGTAAAAAGACGTTCTAATACCTGACCGAAACCAACATGGCCCGAAACATTCTTGTCTTGCACGGCCCCAATTTGAACATGCTCGGCACACGCGAACCGCAACTGTACGGACGCGAAACCTTGGCCGACATCAATGCCCGCCTGCAGCAACTGGCAACCCAAAATGGGGCACAATGCTTCTCGTTTCAAAGCAACCACGAAGGCAGCCTGATCGACCGCATTCATGCCGCCGGCAGCGATGGTACAGATTTCATCGTCATCAATGCAGGGGCGTATACCCACACCAGCGTGGCGTTGCGCGACGCCTTGGCGGCGGTATCGATTCCGTTCATCGAAGTGCATATATCCAATGTATATAAGCGAGAGCCCTTTCGCCACCACTCCTACTTGTCCGATCTGGCGGTAGGGGTTGTTGCCGGTCTGGGCTCTTTTGGCTACGAAGCCGCCTTGCATCGAGCAATGGCGGGTTAGGGCCGACACCGTTTTTCGTTTCAACAATATTTCGTTCGCTGCGGGCCGGTTGTCGGCCACAGCGAAATGACATGGGAAAGTCTGTATGGACCTCAGAAAACTCAAGACCCTGATCGACCTGGTTGCTGAATCGGGCATTGCCGAGCTCGAAATCACCGAAGGTGAAGGCAAGGTGCGCATCGTCAAGTTCACGCCTCCCCCCCCAACGGTGGCTTACATGCCCGAACCGCAACAGGTTGTCGCCGCAGCAGCGCCGGCACCCGCTGCGGCAGCTCCAGCGGCGCCTGCGGCGCCGGCCGCTCCGCAAGGGCATGTGGTCAAGTCTCCTATGGTCGGAACCTTCTATCGCGCGCCTAACCCCGGCGCCTCGCCATTCGTCGAAGTCGGCCAATCGATCAAAGAGGGCGAACCTCTGTGCATTATCGAAGCCATGAAGCTTCTGAATGAAATCGAAGCCGACAAGTCGGGCGTCATCAAAGAAATCCTGGTTGAAAACGGCGAGCCCGTCGAGTACGGCCAACCCTTATTTGTCATCGGCTGACCCATTCATGTTTGAAAAACTCCTTATCGCGAATCGGGGCGAAATCGCTCTGCGCATACAGCGAGCGTGCCGCGAACTGGACATCAAGACCGTGGTTGTCTATTCAGAGGCCGATCGCGACGCCAAGTACGTACGCCTGGCGGACGAGGCCGTCTGCATCGGGCCGGCGGCCGCTCGCGACAGCTACCTGAACATGCCCGCCCTGATCTCAGCGGCCGAAGTCACCGACGCCGAAGCCATCCACCCCGGATACGGCTTCCTGGCTGAAAACGCCGACTTTGCCGAGCGGGTCGAAAAAAGCGGTTTTGTCTTTGTGGGCCCACGCCCCGAAACCATACGCATGATGGGCGACAAGGTCAGCGCAAAACTGGCCATGATCGAAGCGGGGGTTCCGGTTGTTCCAGGCTCGCCAGGCGCGCTGCCCGAAGACCCTGAAGAAATCCAGCGCATCGCGCGCGACATTGGCTACCCGGTCATTGTCAAGGCTGCGGGCGGCGGCGGAGGCCGGGGCATGCGGGTGGTCTACACCGAAGCGGCACTGCTTAACGCCGTATCCATGACCCGCACCGAAGCGGGCGCAGCTTTCGGCAACCCCGAAGTCTATATGGAGAAGTTCCTCGAGAACCCTCGCCACATCGAGATCCAGGTGCTTGCCGATGGCGGCCGCAACGCGGTGTGGCTGGGCGAGCGCGATTGCTCCATGCAGCGTCGGCATCAGAAGGTCATCGAAGAAGCGCCGGCTCCGGGTATTCCGCGCAGGCTCATCGAGCGCATTGGCGACCGCTGCGCCGATGCGTGCCGCAAAATGGGTTATCGCGGCGCCGGCACTTTCGAGTTCCTGTTCGAAAACGGCGAGTTCTTCTTCATTGAAATGAACACTCGTATTCAGGTTGAGCACACTGTTACTGAAATGATCACCGGCATCGACCTGGTGGTGCAGCAAATACTGATCGCCGCCGGCGAAAAAATGACGCTGCGTCAGCGCGACATTCAGTTTCGTGGTCATGCCATCGAGTGCCGCATCAACGCCGAAGATCCGTTCAAGTTCATTCCCAGTCCCGGCAAGATCACCAACTGGCATACGCCGGGCGGTCCGGGCGTGCGCATGGATTCTCACGTCTTTAACGGCTACACGGTGCCGCCTAACTACGACTCCATGATCGCCAAGCTGATTACCTACGGCGATACGCGGAAACAAGCCATCGCCCGCATGGAAATCGCACTGTCCGAAATGGTGGTCGAGGGCATTCAAACCAACGTAGCCTTGCATCGCGAACTGATGCGCGACGGTCACTTTGTCGAGGGCGGAACCAGCATCCATTACCTCGAGCACAAGTTGTCGCAACGTCCGTAGCCGATCAGGGTGTTTTACCAAAGGCCCGGACACTGTCCGGGCCTTTTTCAGGAAAAAACCATGCGAGAACTCGTGCTGCATTGCCAAGAGGCTCAGGCGGAGGCGCTGTCGGACGCACTGCTTGACGCAGGCGTGCTGTCCGTCTCGGTCGAAGACGCAGACAGCGATACCGAGGCAGAACAGCCGCTTTTTGGTGAGCCGGGGCTCGAGCCCGAAATACAGGCCTGGAGGAGCAACCGGGTGGTGGCGTTGTTGCCGGACGGCATCGATCCCGAGCAGGTGCTGGAACAAGCGCAGGCTGCAAGCGGCCTTGATTTCCTGGCAACGGGGTGGACCACTCGAGACGTGCCCGATGCCGATTGGGTCAAGCTCACCCAGGCGCAATTCGGTCCCATACATATCGGTGATCGGCTCTGGATTGTTCCAAGCTGGCACCGCGACGACCCGACCGTTCCGCAAGAAGCCCTCGCGCAGGCCGGCACGGGCGCCATCCACATCGAGCTGGATCCCGGCCTGGCTTTCGGAACGGGCAGCCACCCCACTACGCACCTGTGCCTGGAGTGGCTCGAAGTTAATCTTAAGGCGGGCCAAACGGTGCTTGACTATGGTTGCGGATCGGGCATTTTGGCCATTGCAGCTAAATTGCTGGGTGCCGGCCCCACCACCGGTGTCGACATCGACGAACAGGCTGTACGGGCGACCGAGTACAATGCAAAGGTTAATCGCAGCGAGGTGCTCGCCGTGCTGCCCGACGCTTTGCCCGATGGGCAGTTCCAGGTAGTGGTGGCAAATATTTTGTCCAATCCGCTTAAGGTACTTGCGCCAATGCTTGCCAATCGCGTTGCTCCGGGGGGGTGGCTGGTACTGTCGGGCGTGCTCGAGCGCCAGGCCCAGGAAGTTGCCGGGGCGTACGCGCCGTGGCTGGCCCTAAGCACCTGGCGTACGCGTGAAGGGTGGGTCTGCTTGAGCGGGCAGCGCGCCTGACGGTTTTTTATCGCATATGGATCTAACCACCCGTTGCCCTCATTGTGCAGTAGAGTTTCCCGTCAGCCTGCAAGAACTGCAGCTGCGCAAGGGTTATATCCGCTGCATCAATTGCGCGCATATCTTCGACGGCTACGAGGCCGTCGTACCCACTGATACAGCCGAACACACGCTGACACGTTCTCAGGCTCCTGCCGAAACCGCCATCGAGCCCCGGTTCTTGGCTTCAAGCGCGTTGCCCGCAACAAACCATGCCGAACCGAAGCACGTCGTTTCAACGCCGCAATCTTCCGCAGTGCCCATACGCACACGTGATGCCTCCGAACCTGTGCCGGAGGCGCCCGCGTTTACGCTGGGCGTACCGGCGGGGTCACGCGACAAGCCGCGCCATACCATCGGCGAAATCAGTCCTGAAGCACGTTACGACGGCATGCACGATCCAGCCTCAAGCCTGTATGTCGAACCGCGCCACGACCGCAGCGCAGGCCCCGAATTTATTCACGACGACGCACGCTCCGGGCTGGGTTTCGCCGGCGTGTTCTGGAGTCTGTTGCTGGTGCTGGGTCTGGCGGGCGCGGTCCTGCAGGCGGCCTATATTTATCGAGTTCAGATCGCGGGTGAGTTTCCTGCTCTACGGCCGGCGCTCGAACGCTATTGCGAAATGCTGGGGTGTACAGTCGAATACCCGCGTCGCTTGGCGCAAATCGCCATTATGGATTCATCGCTGCAGGCGGTGCGAGGCGATACAGACACCACGGCCAATCACTCCGACAGCCGCATGATGCTGAATGTCGTGTTGCGCAACAACTTCGATCGTCCTCAGCAGTGGCCGTCGTTGTCGGTCGATCTGGTCGATTTCTCGGGCGTGGTCGCTGCCCGGCGCTTGCTGCAACCGGCCGACTATCTGCCCGAACTATCGCTGCAGCGCCCCTTTCCCGCTCAAAGCGAGGTACGAGTTTCGGTGCCCATTACGGTCCAGGGCGTGCGCATCAACGGTTATCAGCTCAATACGTTTTTTCCATAAGGTTAAGAATGTCCAACAAGATTCTTGTGTGCGGTTCGGTTGCGTTTGACACCATCACGGTGTTCGAGGGGCATTTCAAGGATCACATCCTGCCCAACAGCATTCAGTCGCTTAGTGTGTCGTTCTTTGTGCCCACCATGCGCAAAGAATATGGTGGTTGTGCCGGCAACATTGCCTACAACCTGCGATTGCTGGGCGCAGACCCCGTGCCGGTGGGCACGGTGGGCGCCGATGCCGGCGACTATATCGATTACATGCGCGGCCTGGGCATCGATACGTCGCTGCTGCGTGTGCTGCCCGATATGTTCACCCCTCAGTGCTTCATTACCACCGACCTCGACAGCAATCAGATTGCCTCCTTCCACCCCGGCGCAATGACACGGTCTGCCGAAAACGATTTGTCGGGCACCAAGGCGGCCTGGGGCATTGTGGCACCCGATTCAAAAGAGGGCATGTTCGCCAACGCCCAACGACTTCATGCGCAAGGTACGCCGTTCATCTTCGACCTGGGCCAGGCCATGCCCTTGTTCGATGGCGACGATCTGCGAAAGATGATTGATATGGCGCAGATTCTTACTGCCAACGATTACGAGGCAAGCGTCATCGAACAGCGTACCGGACGCAGCATTCAGCGAATCTCTGAATCGTTGCGCGCGGCGGTGGTCACGCGTGGTGCCGAGGGCGCGATCTTGTATAACCAGGGCGAGACCACGCACATCGATCCGATCCGCGTTGACAACGTGATTGATCCCACGGGTTGCGGCGATGCACATCGGGCTGGTCTGCTCTATGGCCTGGTCAACGACTGGTCGCTGGTTGATGCGTGTCGCTTGGCGAATGTCATGGGCGCCATTAAAATTGCTTCAAGGGGTCCTCAAAACCATCAGCCGAACCGTGCCGAAATCGGCGCATTGCTAAAAGACAGTTACGGCGTCAGCCTGTCCTGATCCGCCGCCTCATGTCTCGAAAGGAGTTTTTCATGATTTCAACAACCGTAGTTCAGTCGGGCCGCGGCTACCGTCGCCTGTTGGCGGTTACCGCTGTGGCCGCCTCCCTGCTTGTGGTGGCGGGTTGCGCCAACAAGTCAGCCTCCAGCTCGGTGTATACCTACGGCCAGGCTCAGCAAGAACAAATCGTTCGTAACGGTACGGTCGTGTCGGTGCGCTCCATCACCATCCAAGACGACCGTTCCAGTGGCGCCGGCATGGTTGCCGGGGGCGCATTGGGCGGCGTGGCCGGTAATGCCATCGGCGGCGGATCGGGTCGTGCCATTGCCACGGTCGGTGGTGCCATACTCGGTGGCCTGTTGGGCAACACAGTCGAAAACCAGGTCAGCAAAAAGCAAGGCCTCGAAATCACCGTGCAGCTCGATAACGGCGAAACTCGTGTGGTCGCCCAAGAGGCCGACGTCGCGCTGTCTTCAGGCCAGCGTGTGCGCCTCATCAGCGGCGGCGGGCCGACTCGCGTCGTGCCTATGTAAACAAGTTGCGCATGGCAGTGGCGGGCCCCATTGGTGGGCCCGCCACATGCGCCAGGGCTTCAAAGCAAAACACCCCGCTGCGGTCTTCAGGCCGCGCCGGGGTGTTTGCATTAAGCGATCCTGTTGCGCCGTTGGGCAACAAGACCCGTGTGTCTACATGGCCAATACCGAGAAAGAAAGCCGTTGCACGACCATCATGCCGATTTGTGCAAGCACCAGCAAAACCAGCGGCGAAAGATCGAGCCCGCCAAGGTTGGGCATGATGCGGCGAATGGGGTTCAGCAGGGGTGCGGTAAGTGTGTGCAGCACCGGCATGACGGGCGCCATGGGATTGACCCATGACAATATCGCCTGGATCAGCGTGATCCAGACCACCAGATTCAGTGCCCACTTCAATACCGTAAGCAGGCTTGCTATCAGTGCTGGAACCAGCCCTTGTACCATGGGCAACTGCCCGGTAAGCACTACCCACGTTGCCAGCAAGTACACGAACGCGGTAAGCCAGCAGGCCAGCAGGCTGGGCAGATCGACCTTGCCGCGGGGGGGGACAATGCGGCGCAGTGGCTGCACAAGCCAGTCGGTCAAGCGGATGACCGCTTGCGAATAAGGGTTGAACGGATGAAGCCGTATTGCATAAGCCCAGGCTCGCACAATAAGCGCGATGCCGAACAACAGGAAGACGATGTCGAGGACGAATCCGAGAATGCCGCTGGCCATGGGTTCTGAGGTGGTGGTTTGCAAAGTGCCATTGTCGCACGACTAGTACCCCGCCGCATTAAAGCGAAAGCAGGCGGGCCCAAGCTGAAAAGGACGCCAAAAAAAGAACTGCCCGGTTGACCGGGCAGTTGAGATGCTTGCTTCTGTAAGGCGCTAGGGTCAGGGGCGGCCGCCGGTGGGGAAAGGCCACGATGCAGCAGGATTGACCGTTTTTGTGGCGGGCGTGGCCGTAGTGGCAGCCTTGCGTGCCTTGGCATCAGCCTTAGCGCTGTTTTTTTTTGCAGCGGCTGTTTTGGCTACGGCCTTTTTAGCCGGTGCTTTTTTTGCCGGCGCTTTTTTTGCGGTGGCAGTTTTAGCTACAGCTTTCTTGGCAGGTGCTTTTTTAGCGACTGTTTTTTTTGCAGCGGCTTTTTTAGCGGGTGCTTTCTTGGCTGCGGCTTTTTTAACCGGTGCTTTCTTGGCTACGGTTTTTTTGGCCGGTGCTTTTTTAGCGACCGCTTTTTTTGCGACAACTTTCTTAGCGGTGGTTTTTTTGGCTGCTGTTTTTTTGGTTGCTGCTTTTTTAGCGGGCGCCTTTTTGACTACCGTTTTTTTGGCTGCTGCCTTTTTGGCAGGTGCCGCTTTTTTAGCTGCTGCTTTTTTTGCCGGGGCTACTTTTTTAGCGACGACTTTCTTTGCGACTACTTTCTTGGCTGTTGCTGCTTTCTTTGCTGTTGCTTTCTTGGCAGCCGCTTTCTTTGCGGCCTTCTTGGCTGTTGCCATGATTAGGCTCCTTGAGAATGAATCGTAGAGGTACGTTCACCCATTTGATATGGCCCCCACGAAAGGGTGCGACCCATCTCAAATGGCGCAAGCGTGCAAGATGCATACACGACATCTTGCACGCTTAGAGTCTAACGTAAGGAGTTGTTGTCTCCAAGCATTATTCCCAGCTAAGTGCTCCGCCTGTTTGATATTCGATGACACGTGTCTCAAAAAAGTTGCGTTCTTTTTTAAGGTCGATCATTTCGGCCATCCAGGGGAAGGGATTTTCTTCTTGTGCAAATAATGGATCAAGACCGATTTGCTGGCATCGACGGTTGGCGATAAAGCGCAAGTAAGACTTGAACATTGAGGCATTCAGACCGAGCACGCCGCGAGGCATGGTGTCTTCAGCGTAAGCATATTCAAGCTCTACAGCCTTTTTGAAGAGCTCTTGTATTTCTTCGCGGAATGACGGGGTCCAGAGATGTGGGTTCTCGAGCTTGATAGTGTTGATGAGATCGATGCCGAAATTGCAGTGCATGGATTCATCGCGAAGAATATACATGTACTGCTCGGCAGCACCTGTCATTTTGTTTTGACGGCCCAACGCAAGTATTTGCGTAAAACCAACATAAAAGAACAAGCCTTCCATCAGGCACGCAAAAACAATCAGCGACTTGAGCAGTGTCTGGTCGGCTTCGGGCGTGCCGGTTTTAAAGTTGGGGTCGGCAATAGCGTCGATGAACGGGATCAGGAACTCGTCTTTATTACGGATGGACGGGATCTCGTGGTAAGCGTTGAAGATCTCGGATTCATCGAGGTCAAGGCTTTCGACAATGTACTGATAGGCGTGGGTATGAATGGCTTCTTCGAACGCCTGACGCAACAGGAACTGTCGGCACTCGGGTGCAGTGATGTGCCGGTAGGTGCCCAGCACAATATTGTTGGCCGCCAAAGAGTCGGCGGTAACGAAGAAACCCAGGTTGCGCTTGACGATGCGGCGTTCGTCTTCGGTAAGCCCTGTGGGGTTTTTCCAAAGAGCAATGTCGCGCGACATGTTGATTTCTTGCGGCATCCAGTGGTTGGCGCAGGTGGCGAGGTATTTTTCCCAGGCCCACTTGTACTTGAACGGCACCAGCTGGTTGACGTCTGTTTCGCCGTTGATGATGCGCTTGTCGGCGGCGCGCACGCGTTGGCTGCTGCCGGCTGCCTGCGCGGTGTTTGCGCTGGGAGCTGCCGGTGACGGCATGGCTGTGTCGTCGACCATGCGCGAAGGAGCAGCCCCGGCGGCCGGCCGGGCCGCGGGCGTGCTGGGTGTTTGAGGGGTGTCTTCCCAATTCAACATAGTATTAGCCTCTTTTAATTACTGGCAGGCTTCGCATTCTTCGAAGCCTTCGTCGCCGGGTCGCATGGTGCATACGGCACCGACGATCTCGGCTTCGGGCAGTGCTGCGGCAGGCGCGGCGGCCGATGCCGCGCTGCTGCTGGACGAGACAGCATTGAGTTCGCCGCCGCGCCCGGTGGATTTCTCGGCGTTGGTGGCGCCGCTGGAACGCAGGTAGTACGTGGTTTTAAGGCCGCGCACCCAGGCCAGCTTGTAGGTTTCGTCGAGCTTCTTGCCCGAGACGCCGGCCATGAAGATATTTAGCGACTGAGCCTGGTCGATCCATTTTTGGCGACGTGCTGCGCATTCGACCACCCACTGAGGGTCGACTTCGAAGGCGGTGGCGTAGAGCTCGCGCAGGTCTGCCGGGATGCGGTCGATGCGTGCCAGGCTGCCGTCAAAGTATTTAAGGTCGGCAACCATGACTTCGTCCCACAGGCCGCGTTCTTTCAGGTCGCGAACCAGGTAGTCGTTGACCACCGTGAACTCGCCTGACAGGTTGGACTTGACGTACAGGTTGCGATAGGTGGGCTCGATGCAGGGCGAGACGCCGATAATGTTGGAGATGGTTGCAGTAGGCGCAATGGCGATGCAGTTCGAGTTGCGCATGCCGTGCTCCTGGATGTGGCTGCGCAGGGTGTCCCAGTCGAGCGTGCTGCTGTCGTCGACTTCGACATAGCCGCCGCGTTGTTCGCGAAGCATGGCCAGGGTGTCTTGCGGCAAGATGCCGCGGTCCCATAGCGAACCCTTAAAGGTGGCGTACGAGCCACGTTCGATGGCCAGCTTGCTGGAGGCCCAGTAAGCGTAATAGCAAACGGCTTCCATAGAGCGGTCGGAGAACTCGACAGCCGCGTCGGAGGCGAACGGAACCCGCATCATGTGCAGGCAGTCTTGGAAGCCCATGACGCCCATGCCGACGGGGCGGTGACGCACGTTCGAGTTGCGCGCCTTGGCCACGGCGTAATAGTTGATGTCGATGACGTTATCGAGCATGCGCATGGCCGTATCGACAGTGCGCTGCAGCTTTTCGTGGTCGAGCACGTACTGGCCGTTGTCGTCTTGCTTAAGGTGCGCCGCCATGTTGATCGAGCCCAGGTTGCACACGGCAATTTCAGACTCGTTGGTGTTCAGGGTAATTTCGGTGCACAGGTTCGAGCTATGGACCACGCCCACATGCTGCTGCGGCGAGCGGATGTTGCATGGGTCTTTGAACGTAAGCCAGGGGTGGCCGGTTTCGAACAGCATGGACAGCATCTTGCGCCACAGCGACGTTGCCGGAATGGTCTTGAACAGAGTCAGTTCGCCGCTAACGGTTTTGGCTTCGTAGGCGGTGTACGCCTTTTCGAACTCGATGCCGTATTTGTCGTGCAGGTCAGGTGTGTCCGAGGGCGAGAACAAGGTCCAGTCGCCGTTCTCCATGACCCGCTTCATGAAGAGGTCGGGGATCCAGTTGGCAGTGTTCATGTCGTGCGTGCGGCGGCGCTCGTCGCCGGTGTTCTTGCGCAGCTCGAGGAACTCTTCGATATCAAGGTGCCAGGTTTCAAGGTAGGCGCAAACGGCGCCCTTGCGCTTGCCGCCCTGGTTGACGGCAACGGCGGTGTCGTTGACGACTTTCAGGAAGGGCACAACGCCCTGGCTTTCGCCGTTGGTGCCCTTGATGTGGCTGCGCAGGGCGCGCACGGGGGTCCAGTCGTTACCCAGGCCGCCGGCGTATTTGGCCAGCAAGGCGTTTTCTTTGATGGCGTCGTAGATGCCTTCAAGGTCGTCGGATACGGTGGTTAGGTAGCAGGACGACAATTGCGAATGCAAGGTGCCCGAGTTGAACAGCGTGGGGGTCGAGCTCATGAAGTCGAACGACGACAGGATTTCGTAGAACTCGATGGCGCGAGTTTCGCGGTCGATTTCGTTGAGGGCCAGGCCCATGGCCACCCGCATGAAGAACACCTGGGGCAGCTCGATGCGGCGGCCGCGCACGTGCAGGAAGTAACGGTCGTACAGGGTTTGCAGGCCCAGATAATTGAACTGCTGGTCGCGTTCGGCCTTCAGGGCACGGCCCAGACGAGGCAGGTCGAACTGGCCCAGCTTGTTGTCGAGCAGGCCGTTTTCAATGCCGGTCTTGATGAATTTGGGAAAATACTGCGCGTAGCCCTCGTCCATGGCCGACTGCGCAACTTCTTGGCCCAGTACTTCTTTGCGAATAGTGTGCAACAGCAGGCCGGCGGTAACCTGGCTGTAGGCCGGGTCGGTTTCGACCATGGCGCGGGCCGAGAGAATCGCCGATTTATAGACCTCGTCGACCGGAATGCCGTCGTACAGGTTCTTGACCGTTTCTTTAAGAATGCCGTCGACATCGATTTGAATGGGCAGACCCTGGCCGGCTTCTTCGATGGTGGTACGCAGTTTGGTCAGGTCGAGCGGACGCGAGACGCCGTTGTCGTTGACGCTGAGCGTGCTTTTTTCGACCGGAGCCTCTGGTACGCTGCGTGCACGCTCTTGAGCGCGTTTTTCGCGGTACAGCACATAAGCACGCGCCACATCGTGCTCGCCGGAGCGCATCAGGGCCAGTTCGACCTGGTCTTGAATTTCTTCGATGTGAAAAGTACCGCCGCTGGGTCGGTTGCGCACCAAGGCGTTGACCGCTTGCGAGGTGAGCTGCTCGACCAGTTCGCGTACACGCGCCGAGGCAGCGCCCTGGCCGCCGTTGACCGCCAAAAAGGCCTTGGTCATGGCAATGGCGATTTTGCTGGGCTCGAAGCCCACCACGGCCCCGTTGCGGCGAATGATATTAAAGTTGTGCCATTGCCCGCCGGCTGCGGTATGACCGCCGGACGCGGGCGATGAGGGAGGGGTGGCTTCTGGCCTGGACTCAGCGATAGAGGGGGTCTGCATGAGGGCTCCTGGA
The DNA here is from genome assembly GCF_035515275.1 of Pusillimonas sp. Taxonomy (GTDB): domain Bacteria; phylum Pseudomonadota; class Gammaproteobacteria; order Burkholderiales; family Burkholderiaceae_B; genus Pusillimonas. Next base: position 21,137 of record NZ_DATJBQ010000178.1, on the reverse strand, counting down.
GTGTCAAGTGACTGCCTTTGGACGGCAGATTGGTGTTCTGGATGGTGGTGGTTGTGGGCATACCGGCGGTTGTGGGCTGGTACCGCTCTTTTTGGTTTCGACCACAATATGTTGTGGTTCTGATTGTTTCAACCACTAATTGTAGTGATAGAACCGGGGCGAGGCAAGCGCTTAAAGGGCTTGATTTTTTCAAAAAGCGGGTTGGCGAGGCCGGGTTTGAAGGGGCCGGCCGGCGGTAAGCCGCAGTGGGCTTCAGCTTGCGTGCTTCATGCGCCGCAGCATGGGCGGGCAAAAATTTTTATTAAACATTTGTTAGCGCTGCGCCCCGCAGCCAACGCCCGGCTTCAGCGTAAATAAAACATGGCTTTGGCCAAGAAAACAATAATAATCACATGAGCAAAAACGCTAAGGTGAATCACCCTTGAGCGCGCGGCTTTAAGCCGCCCTTGTGCGCCCAACCTGACGGCGTAGATAAAGTGGCCCAGCACGCTAAGCGCCAGCAGGATTTTCAAGGAAAGCAAGGTGCCCAGGGTGCTTTCAAAGGGCGCGGCCAACACGCCGCGATATTGCCACGCCATGCTCAGCCCGGCACCGTACAACACAAGAATGATCCAGGGCATGACACGCCGGGCGCGCTTCCCGACGGCCGACTCGACCGATCGCATGGCATCGCGTGGCACATGCCGACGTATGCCTTCCAGCATCATGACTTCGAAAAAAACCGTACCCACGAAAATAATGGCCGCAAATAGATGCAACAGCAGCAACGTCAGGTAATTCATGACACGATTCCTTTCTATAGAATGGTGGCGAAACGCTTCTATTGTAGGTTGGCGCTTGTCGATGCGGGGCCTAAGCCGCATGAGGCTTGTGGTTTTGATCCAATCGGTGAAGCGCCTGCTCAATGTTCAGTCACGAATTTTCCCGGGAGTCTGCATGAACCCTGCACAGATGGTGCACGATACCAAGGCCCGGCCGTCTTCAGGGCGCCGGCGTGCGTTAGGCTTCTTAACCGGCATGGCGGTGCTGCTTGCCGGTTGCGCCGGTGCCCCCAAGCCCGAGGCACCACGCACAGATGGGCACACTGCGTGTCAGGCCGCTGCCCAAGGCGACACCTGGGTGGGCAATTGGCTCGGAGTTGATAAGCGTAAAGGTGTGGCCGGCGAGCTGCGCGTGCAGATGATCTTGCGCCAGGACGGCACCATGGCCTATACCGAGCAGCTGAAGCGGGCGGGCAAGTCGCCTCAGTCGCTTAGCGAGTCTGGCTGCTGGCATCGCCAGGCCAACGAGCTGGTCATGCGCACCACTCATTCAAATGCGGTGGCGGTCGAGCAGGGCGACCCTATTTATACGAACTCGTACACGACGCGCACCAGCGGCCCGAACCTTGTACTAGACGGCCCCGAGGGCCCGCTGAGCCTCAAGCGCATGCCCGACGATTATCGTTTGCCGCTGCTCTAGTCCAGCCCGCGGGGCGGCGTGCGGGCCCGCAGCGCCCGGCCTTGCATGGCGAATAAGTTGCTTCAGGCGTCTTGAACCGATTCCAGGCGTTGCAGCACTACGTCGCGTCCAAGTATGGCCAGCACGGCGTCGATGGCCGGCGTTTGCTTGCGGCCGGTGGTCGCCAGACGCAAGGGTATTCCGAGCTTGGGCATTTTTATATTGTGCTTGGCCAAGGTTTCCTGGATCAAGGCGGCCAGGCTTTCGGTGTTCCATTGCTCAAGCACTTTGGCGCCCTGGGTGAAGTCGCGCAAAATTTCCTTGGCTTCGGGGGTCAGATGCTGAGTCGCCAGCTCGGGGTCGATGGCGACTGGCGGCGCATAAAAAAGCAGGGCGCCTTCGGCCAGTTGGTTAAGCGTTTCGGCGCGGTCTTTCAGCAAGGCCATGATTGGCTCAAGCGGCACGGCCTGCGGGTTTGCGCCCAGTTCGGCAATGCGCGGCGCCACCAGTTCGGCCAGGTCCTGGTCGCTGCTCTGTTTGATGTAGTGGGCATTGACCCAATTCAGTTTTTTCGGGTCCCACTGCGCGGCCGATTTGCTCAGGCTGCGTCCGTCGAACCATTCAATAAGCTGGTCGCGGTCGAATAGCTCGTCGTCGCCGTGGCTCCAGCCCAGGCGCGCCAGGTAGTTGACCATTGCTTCAGGCAGATACCCTTGCTTGTCGTACTCCATGACGCTGACCGCGCCGTGCCGCTTCGAAAGCTTGTCGCCGTCGGGGCCGAGGATCATGGGCAGGTGGCCGTAGGCGGGCGGTTCTGCGCCAAGCGCACGCAGAATATTGATCTGGCGCGGGGTGTTGTTGATATGGTCGTCGCCGCGCAGCACGTGGGTGATCTTCATGTCCCAGTCGTCGACCACCACACAAAAATTGTAGGTGGGGGTGCCGTCTGGGCGCGCGATGACCAGGTCGTCCAGCTCGGTGTTGTCGAAGCTGATGGGGCCTTTGACCACGTCATTCCAGCCGGTGCTGCCATCGGTGGGATTGCGAAACCGCACTACGGGCTTGCGGTCGGCGGGAACAGGCGGCAGGGTTTTGCCCGGTTCGGGCCGCCAGGTGCCGTCGTAGCGGGGCTTCAGGCCGGCCGCGCGGGCTTTCTCGCGCATGGCTTCAACCTCTTGGGGCGAGCTATAGCACAGATAGGCTGAACCCTGCTCAAGCAGTTGATCCACGACTTCACGGTATCGATCCATGCGCTGCATCTGATAAAACGGGCCTTCGTCGGGCTGCATTTGCAGCCACTGCATGCCGTCGAGTATGGCTTGCACGGCCTCGGGGGTAGAGCGCTCAAGGTCGGTGTCTTCGATGCGCAAGATGAAAACACCCTTGTGATGGCGTGCAAAGGCCCACGAGAACAAGGCAGTACGTGCACCGCCCAGGTGCAGATAGCCGGTGGGCGAGGGCGCAAAGCGGGTGCGAACGACAGGGGGTATGGACGATGACATGGATTGTGCTTTAGGCTTAATGTTTGTATGCGATTGGCGCGGCAAAGTGGTTTCGCCCGCCATGTGGCTTGGTGTATTTTAGAGTACACAAGGTTTATTGCCGAAACGGGGCGTTATGTTGCGTCATCATCTAGCCGCGCTTTTTCAACCGCGATCATTGCTGGTGGTCAGTCACCGTACGCTTCCGCTCGAGCACAGCGTGCCCCAATCGCTGGCGTCTGCCATTACCTTTGTTCGACATAAAGACACCTGCCCCGTGCAAGTGCCCGACACGCTTGCGGGGGTTCAGGCGGGCGATCGCGTCGATCTGGCCTTGCTGTGCGTTCATTCAATACAGTTGCCCGAGGCGCTTGCCGCCATCAGCGTGCACCGGCCTCGCGCCGTCATTTTGCTGGCTACCGACAGCGCCCCCGAGAACGCCCTTGAAGACATGGTGTATTGCCGAAGCTGGGCGCGGCTGAACGACTGCGCCTTGCTGGGCCCGCGCTCTTTCGGTGTGCAGAACCCTTCGCGTGGGCTTAACTTAAGCCACTTTGCGCAAATGGCCGAACCCGGCAATGTGGCTCTGGTGGCGCAATCAAGCTCCTTGGTTGCGGCCGTGCTCGATTGGGCGGTCGACGCCCGTCTGGGGTTCTCTTCAGTCGTTTCCCTTGGGGATGAAGCGGGCATCGAGGTCTCGCAGGTGCTTGATTATCTGGCCACCGACCGCAACACCGAAAGCATTGCCTTGTATTTAGAAGACACGTACACGGCACGACCATTGGCCAGCGCATTGCGCTCGGCGGCCAGTGTCAAGCCCGTGGTCGTACTCAAGGCAGGCCGGCTCGACCAGGAATCCGAGGCGGGTGAGGCGGTATTCAACGCCTTGCTTCGGCGGGTAGGGGCGGTGCGGGTACCTTATTTTGTACAACTGTTTTCCACCATCAAGGTGTTGCGCTACGCCAACTGGCCCCGCGGTCGCCGAATCGCCGTGATTTCCAACGGCGACGGCGCAGCACACTTGGCCATGACCGTCATTGGTCCGGGGTTTTCGGTGTTGCGCGCCGAACTGGGCAAGGACACGGTCAAGTCCTTGCAAGGTCTGCTCGAGCCGGGGGCGCAGGTGCACAACCCCGTCACGACCTCGGTGCCGCTTACCCCACAAACCGTGCAGGCCCTGGTTGATATTCTTGCGTCCGACGCGGCCGTAGACGGCGTGTTGATGTTGATCGCTCCCGACCCGCTTAGCGACATGACCAGCGTGGCGCAGCAGCTGGTGCGCACAGCATCTGCTGCGCGTAAACCGGTCATTACCTGCTTTCTGGGCGAAGACTCGGCGCGCCACCTGCGTCATATGCTGGACGAGGTCGGTGCGCCCGCGTTCCGCACGCCCGAGTCCGCCGCCAATGCGTTTGGCGTGCTGGCTTCTTATCACTACAGCCAGTTGCTGTCGCAACAGACACTACCGCCCGAACCGTTGCGTCGTCAGCCTTTGCTGGATCACGCACGTGCCCTGGTTGCCCAGGCACGTGCCGAACGCCGAGCCGAGCTGACTCCGGCCGAATGCTGGGAGCTGTTCGATTGTTTTCAACTGCCTCTGCGGCGCGCAATCGATGGCGCCGGCGGCGTCTGGGCACCCGACGAGCCGCTCATGTCCATCCACGCGCGGCAGCACCCTCGTTTCGGCCCATACATCAAGTTCGGCGGGGGTGGCACGCGGGGCCTTTCCGTCAACGATCAGGCGGTCGAGCTGCCGCCGCTCAATAGCTTTCTGGCTCGGCAACTGATCGAGCGCAGCTTCATCTGGACCCGCGTTTTGTCGCGCGAGATGAGCCCGGCCGCCTTTGACAGCCTGCGCGAAACGCTCGAGCGCATTTCCGAGCTGGTTAGCGAGCTGCCCGAAGTCGACAGCGTGGTGCTCGACCCTTTGGTGGCCGGCAGCACCGACGTCACCGCCCATTCAGTACACGTGTACCTGTCGTCCGCGCCGGTGCTGGTGTTGCCCGATTCTTCCGGGTATCGCCATATGGCCATTCATCCCTATCCCCGCGGGTTGGTGCAAAACAAAAGGTTCGACGACGAGCGAGAATGGACAATGCGCCCCATACGCCCTGAAGACGCCGAGGCACTGCAAGAGTTCATACGCGGCCTTTCTGCCGAGGCCCGCTACATGAGGTTTGTTTCCATGTTGCGTGAGCTTACGCCGCGCATGTTGGCCCGCTACACGCGTATTGATTACGACCGCGAACTGGCGCTGGTGGCCACCGTGCAGGTACCCAGGCCCGAACATCGCGGGCTGCTGCGCGAGCAGATAATCGGCTTTGCCCACTACTTGCGGCACCCCGACGGGCGCGGCGCCGAATACGCCCTGGTCGTGGGCGACGACTGGCAGCGTCGTCGCCTTGGAACCGTGCTGATGCAAGGCCTGATCGAGGCGGCGCGCATACAAGGCCTGTCGTATATAGACGGTTATGTGCTTAGCACCAATCGGGCAATGCTGCGTCTATTGGAAAGCCTGGGTTTTCGTAACGACGCCGTCGAAGACGACCCGGGGACCCGGCGTGTGTGGCTTGACCTGGGCCCGGTCGACCGGTTTTATTAAGCCTAGAACAGTTAACCCTTCAGGCCGCCAGTACTTTTCGCAAGAAAGCGGCGATGTCGTTGATTTCGTCAAGACACACCGAGTGCGGCATGGGGTAGGTTTTCCAGTCTACCGAATAACCCAGCTCTTGCAGCAATCGGTGCGAGTCTTGTGCACGCTGCAGGGGTACGACCGGGTCTTGCGTGCCGTGCGCCATGAAAATGGGTGTCTCGTGGTTGGCCGGATTGCGCTCGGCCTGCAATGTCTGGGCCAGCGGCAAGTAACCCGAAAGCGCAATCAGCCCGGCCAGCTTCTGGGGCAGGCGCAAGCCTGTTTGCAGTGTCATGGCGCAGCCTTGCGAAAAGCCCGCCAGCACAATGTTGTGCGAAGGAATGCCGCGCTGGTTTTCGCGTGCGATCAAGGCCTGCACCATTTGCTGCGACTGCAGTATGCCCTGGGCGTCTTCGCGTTGGGCAAGGTCGGCGTTTCGTATGTCGTACCACGAGCGCATGGCCATGCCGCCGTTTATGGTGACCGGCTGAACCGGTGCGTGCGGGAACACAAAACGCACGGCGGGCGTGTTGCCCAACTTCAATTCGGGAACAATGGGCGCGAAGTCGTGGCCGTCGGCCCCCAGGCCGTGCAGCCAGATGACGGCATGGGTTGGGTTGGGGGCGGTTTCAATTTCAAGGGCGTCAAGCAGTGTTGGTGTCATTCGGAATCATTTGCGTCGTTAAGCAGTTTCAGGGCCTGGAACAGGGCGCGGTAATGTTTGCGCTGGGGCTCTTGACCCGGTTGCAGGGCGGCATTGCGTTCAGCCTCTTTGCGGCCTTCGCGAATCAGGGTGCGCAATGGCTGAATATCGGCCGAAGGATATTCGTTAAGCAATTCGGTCAGGGCGTTGTCGTCGCGCAGCAATAAATCGCGCAAGGCTTCGACGCGGTGCAGGGCGGCCGTCTCGGCGCGCGAACCATGCTGCCAGACACTAAGCTGCGCACGTATGGCCTCGGCGTCGGCATGACGCATGAGCTTGCCCACATAATGAACCTGGCGGCGCAGGCCCTCGCGGCTGGTGGTGCGTTGCGCCAGCCGAATGGCCTCGTACAAGGCTTCTGAAAGCGGAAGCTGCTTTAGTTTGTCGGTGGGCAGGTCGACCAGCTCTTTGCCCAGGTCGTGCAGGGCGTGCATTTCACGCTTTACTTGCGATTTGCTGGGGCGGTCGTAGCCGAACTCGCTGCCGGGTTCGTTGTCGGGTTCTGTAGATTCGGGCGCCATGGCGGACAAAATGTTTTGAGATTAGCGATATGATAACTGGCTAATATATTTACGAGCTGCAATGAGCGACCAATCTAACTCCCACCTACCTATCGAACAAAACCAGCAAGTTTTTCGTGAGCTGGTTAAAAAAGCACTTGATTACGCCAAAAATCTTGGCGCCTCTGATGCCGCGGCCGAGCTGTCTGAAAGCCGCGGCTTGTCGGTTTCGGTACGCAATCAAGACATTGAAACGGTTGAGCAGACGCGCGACCGTTCACTGGACGTCACTGTATTTGCGGGCCAACAGCGCGGCTCGGCTTCCACGTCCGATTTTTCAGACAAGGCCCTGAAAGAGACCGTCGACGCAGCCTGGCACATTGCGCGCTATACGGCGGCCGACCCTGCTGCCGGCCTGCCCGATGCCGAGTTCCTGGCTACCGACGTTCTCGACCTGCAATTGCACCATCCGTGGGACATCGACACCCAGGCAGCAGCCCAACTGGCCTTGCAGGCCGAACGTGCCGCGCGCCGGGTCAGCCCCTTGGTCACCAACACTGACGGCGCCTCGGTAGGCACATTCGAAGGCCACTTCGTGCTGGGCAATAGCCGAGGCTTCCTGGGCGGCTACCCGTATTCGCGGCATACGATTTCAGTGGCGCCGATTGCGGGTCGGGGCGCAAACATGCAGCGTGACTACTGGTACAGCTCGCAGCGCGATCCACGTCGCCTGGCCAACCCGCAAGATATCGGTCGCTATGCGGCGCAACGCAGCCTCGCCCGCCTTTCAGCGCGACGCATCAAAACAGGCCGTTTCCCTGTGTTGTTCGAGGCCCCTCTTGCGGTGGGCCTGTTGGGTTCGCTGGTGCAGGCGACCAGCGGCGGAGCCTTGTATCGCAAGGCCAGCTTCCTGCTCGACTCTCTGGGCAGCCAGGTCATGGCCGACCACTTAAGCGTGGTCGAGAACCCGTTTGTGCCCGAAGCCATGGGAAGTTCTTCGTTTGACGACGAGGGCGTGCGTACGCAAGCGCGCAACGTCGTGGCGTCGGGCGTGCTGCAAGGCTATTTCCTGTCGACGTACACCGCGCGCAAGCTGGGCATGCGCACCACGGGCAATGCGGGCGGCTCGCATAACCTAAGGCTGTCTTCCCGATTAACCCGGCCAAGCGACGACTTTCAGGCCATGCTGCGCAAAATGGGCACGGGCTTTTTGGTTACCGAACTCATCGGGCAAGGGGTCAATTATGTCAGCGGCGATTATTCGCGTGGCGCATTCGGTTACTGGGTGCAAAACGGCGAAATTCAGCACGCTGTTCAAGAGGTGACGATTGCCGGCAACCTGGCCGACATGCTGCGCCAGATTGTTGCGGTAGGGGCAGACACGATTACACGTGGCTCTAAAACAACGGGCTCCGTTCTGATTGAGCAGATGTCTATCGCCGGGCAATAAGCGACGTTGTATCGGCCAGCCGTTGAGGACTGTCGCGGCCAGCTGCTGGCATTGCGCGCGAAAAGCCTTTAAAAAACCATGCTTTATGCTAATATAGAGAGCTTGCCCCTAGTTTTAATGGGTGGGCAAGTACAGATTTTTTGCACGGGCGAACGTACAACGCTTAGGCGAAAAGTAGAAGGGTATGGGGAAAAGACCCGGAATAGGCCCGGAATAGGCCCGGACTAAACCCAGGGAATAAACCCGAATATCCCTTTTTGCAGTTTAATAATTTTTTTATATCAGGAACCATCATGAAGACCTTCGTGGCCAAGCCGCATGAAGTCAAGCGTGACTGGTACGTGATTGACGCCAAGGGCAAAGTCCTGGGTCGTGTGGCCAGCGAAGTCGCACACCGTCTGCGCGGCAAACACAAACCAGAATTTACGCCTCACGTTGACACCGGCGATTACATCGTCATTATCAATGCGGCCGACATCGTCGTTACCGGAAACAAGGCGCAAGACAAGCGCTACTACCGCCACTCGGGCTATCCCGGCGGTATTACCGAAACCAACTTCGAGAAAATGCAACAGCGTTTTCCGGGTCGCGCCCTGCAAAAGGCGGTCAAGGGCATGTTGCCCAAGGGCCCGCTGGGTTACGCCATGGCCAAGAAACTCAAGGTTTATGCCGGCGCCGAGCATCCCCATGCCGCGCAACAGCCCAAACCTCTGGAAATCTAAGGACAGGTCATGATCGGTAATTGGAACTATGGCACCGGCCGCCGCAAAACTTCGGTCGCACGTGTGTTCTTGAAAAAAGGCTCGGGCAAGATCGTTGTTAACGGCAAGCCTGTCGACGAATACTTCGCTCGTGAAACCGGCCGCATGGTCGTGCGCCAGCCGCTCGAGCTCACCGGCCACCTCGAATCGTTCGACTTCCACGTCAACGTTCATGGCGGCGGCGAAAGCGGTCAGGCAGGTGCGGTGCGTCACGGTATTACCCGTGCGCTCATCGACTACGACGAAACGCTCAAGCCCTCGCTGAAGCAGGCCGGCTTGGTTACTCGCGATGCGCGCGAAGTCGAGCGCAAGAAAGTGGGTTTCCACAAGGCACGTCGCCGCAAGCAGTTCAGCAAGCGTTAATCGCCCAAGCGGTGCAATGGCGGTTCGCCGCCGTTGCCTTCGCAGCCCAAAGGCTCCGGCTTATGTCGGAGCCTTTGGCGTTTTTATTCCGGCGGGTTTGTATATTGTTTCTTGACGGCGCCGCCGAGGGCGCGCCGCATGTTGCATAATCTAGTTTTCAGCGATTCTTTCTGGGGCAGCGTCATGGCAGCAGGTAGTCAGATCAAGGTGGGTATTGTCGGCGGTACGGGTTATACGGGCGTCGAGCTTTTGCGATTGTTGGCGCAGCACCCCAATGTGCAGCTCAAGGCCATTACCTCGCGCAAAGAAGACGGCATGCCGGTGGCCGACATGTATCCCAGCTTGCGCGGCAAGGTCAAGCTTTGCTTCCAGACCCCCGAAACGGCGGCCCTCGATCAATGCGACGTCGTGTTTTTTGCCACGCCCCATGGTGTGGCCATGAGCCAGGCCCAAGCACTGCTGGATAAAGGGGTGCGGCTTATCGACCTGGCGGCCGATTTTCGCCTGCAAGATACCGGGGTTTTTGAGCAGTGGTACAAAATGCCTCATGCCTGCCCGCAAATTCTGGCCGATTCCGTGTACGGTCTGGTCGAGCTCAACCGCGAAAAAATCGCGCAGGCGAAAGTCATCGGTAACCCCGGTTGTTACCCCACCACCGTTATTCTGGGCTTGTTGCCCTTGCTCGAGCAAGGGCGCAAGCTGATAGACACCGGGCATGTCATTGCCGATTCCAAGTCGGGGGTGTCGGGCGCGGGGCGTACTGCTTCGGTGGGAACGCTGTACTCCGAGGCGGGCGATAACTTCAAGGCATACGGCGTGGCCGGCCACCGCCATCACCCTGAAATTTCCGAACAACTTGAAAAAATCGCCGGAAGCAAGGTGGGGCTTACCTTCGTGCCCCATCTGGTACCCATGATACGGGGCATGTTTTCAACGCTTTACGCCCGCATTCTGCCCGAGGCCCTGGACACCGACTTTCAGGCCTTATACGAAAAGCGCTATGCCGACGAGGCCTTCGTCGACGTGATGCCGTCCGGATCCATGCCCGAAACCCGCTCGGTAAGGGCTTCGAACCACTTGCGCATTGCCGTGCATCGTCCCGGTAACGGCGATCAGTTAGTGGTGCTGGTGGTGCAAGACAACCTTGTAAAAGGCGCGTCCGGTCAAGCGGTGCAAAACATGAACCTCATGTTCGGCCTGCCCGAAGACGCCGGCTTGGGCGCCATTGCGGTGCTGCCCTAGGGCACTGAACTTTTTCAGCTCCGGCATGGTCTGTTGATACATGAACCACTTGCAATCCGGGTCTGAAGACAGCAAGGTACAGAGCGCCGACCGGGGGCGCTGGGGTGACCCACGAATTTGGCTTTGGCTTTGCATGCCCTTGATGCTGCTGCTTGGTGGTGCCGGCGGTTTTTATCTGGCCGGCACCCTAGGCGAAGAATCCGCCGCAAACAGGTATAAAGAGCTTAAGTCTCAACACGAGGTCGTTACTGCCCAGCATCGCCACGATTATCAGGTCCTGCAAGCAGACATGGACACGCTGCGCGGCCAGATGCTGGTCGAGGAAAGCACCCGTAAAAGCCTCGAGGTGGCACTTCAGTCTACCCAGGCCGAGCTAAGCAAGGCCCGCGAACAGCTGGCGTTTTTTGATCGGCTGTTGCCTCCCGGCCCTAATGGGTCGATCAGCATACGCGCCCTTGATTTTGAGCAGCGCGGCCCCACTTTGTTATATAAGGTGGTGCTCATGCGTAATACCCCGGGGGCCGATGAGTTTGCCGGCCAAATGCAGTTTGTGGCCCAGGGCAGCCTTCAGGGTAAACAGGTAGAGATACCGCTTGATCCCGCTACGGCACCGGGCGCCGAAGTGGTTGATGCCGATGTTTCTGACGCCGACCTCCAAGACTCCGAGCAGGCGCCGTTGGCCTTGCGGTTCGAGCAATTTCAGCGCAGCGAAGGCCTGCTGAACATACCCGAAGGCTTCAAGCCCGACGCCATTACACTTAACGTTCTCGAAGGCAAGACCCTTCGTATATCGCGCAAGGTCAACTTGCCATCGGTCGAATAGACCTTACAATGTAGGTATATAAGTCGTTTCAGACTGAATTTATTGTGGCCGCCACGGTTACCGGAGTACTCAATGTCCACCCTTACCCAATCCGTCGATCTTCAAGCCCCCCCGCCGGCTCTTGTCTTTACCGACGCAGCTGCGGCCAAGGTCAAAGACCTTCTCCTCGAAGAAGGCAACCCCGATCTCAAACTGCGTGTGTTCGTACAGGGCGGCGGCTGCTCGGGCTTCCAGTACGGCTTTACCTTCGATGAAACCACCAACGAAGACGACACCACGGTCGACAAAGAAGGCGTTCAGCTGTTAATTGACCCCATGAGCTTTCAGTATTTGTTCGGCGCCGAAATCGACTACAAAGACGATCTCGAAGGCGCGCAGTTCGTTATTCGCAACCCCAATGCCACGTCTACGTGTGGCTGCGGTTCGTCGTTTACTGCATAAGCAGCGCCGCTAACCCTACATTCTTCGGCCGTCAGGCCCGATAACGGGCGCCAAGCACTCTGGGTGCTTTGGCGCCCGTTACGCTTGGTACGCCGGCGTCAATGCCCGAAATATGGGCAAGCGCGAGCCACGCAAAAGCCAAGGCTTCCACGCTTTGTACAGGCACGCCCAATTCACTGGTGGGACGCAGGGGCAGACCCAGTCGTCGCCGCAGCTCTTTCATAAGCCCCTGGTTGAAAGCACCGCCACCGCACACCAATACTTCGCGTGCGCTCGGTGCATGTATGGCTACCGCGTTTTGAACACTGACTGCAGTCAGGCTTTGCAAGGTGGCTTGTATATCTGCATTCGAAAGGCCCGTGGCACGAAATCGCTCGAGCCTGGCTAATAACCACGCCTCGTTGAAAAGGTCGCGCCCCGTGGATTTTGGAGGCGGTAGCGCAAACCAAGGCTCTTCGTCGTACAAGGCGGCAAGCAACGGGGGGCTGGTGGTGCCCGAGGCTGCCCACGAACCGTTGTCGTCGTACAGGGCGCCGGTTACTTGCTGGCACCACAGGTCAAGCAGCGCATTGGCCGGTCCTGTGTCAAAGCCAACCAACGGCCGACCGGGCTCTAGAATGGTAATGTTGGCAATGCCACCCAGGTTCAACACCACCCGTGTGTAGTTGCACGAAAATACAGACTGATGAAACGCCGGCACCAGGGGCGCACCCTGGCCGCCTGCCGCAATGTCGCGCGAACGAAAGTCGGCCACGACATCGATGCCGGTCAGTTCGGCCAGCAGGGCCGGCGCATTGATCTGCACGGAATAGCCGGCATTCGGGTTGTGCCGCACGGTTTGCCCGTGTGCACCAATGGCGCAGACGCGCTCGGGTGCAATACCGCTGCTTTCCAGCAGTTGCGTGCAGGCTTGGGCATACAGCCGGGCCAGTTGGTTGCCGGCTTGCGCTGCCCGCGCAATCTCATCGTGGCCGGAACGGTTAAGAGCAAGAAACTCGGCTCGCAAGGCTGCAGGCATGGGCAGCGAAACGCTGCCCATAATGCGGGGTGCAGAAACATGGGTAAAGTCGGCCAGCACCGCATCGACACCGTCGGTGCTGGTGCCCGACATAAGCCCGATGAAGAGCGGTGCTTGACTGAAACCGGGCATGCAGCCGCCGCAGCCTAGCGGCTGGCTAGCTGAACTTGGCCTTCTTGAAGCGCAGCCAGCATGTCGATTTGTTGCTTGTAGCCGGCAAGCACATTATTGAAAGCGACGCGGTCGGCGCCTTCGAGGTGGCGGGCGACGGGCAGGTCGACCGAAAGAGGGTCGACGTGCTTGCTGCCAATGCGGAACTCGTAATGAAGGTGTGGCCCGGTGGCCCAGCCTGTGGCGCCGACATAACCAATAAGCTGCCCTTGCTCGACCTTGCTGCCTTTTTTCAGACCCTTGGCGAAATTACGCTGGTGGGCGTAAAGCGTGGTGTACTTGCCGTGGTGCTGCAAGATAATGACATTGCCGTAGCCGCGTTGAGTGCCAATAAACGTAACGGTGCCGTCGGCAGTGGCATGAATGGGCGTTCCGCTGGGGGCGGCGTAGTCGGTTCCGTTGTGGTTGCGATAGGTGCCGTGTATGGGGTGCCTGCGTTGACCGAAGTTAGAGCTGACGCGGCTGAACTTGAGCGCTGAGCGAAGAAAGGCTCCGCGCATGCTGCGGCCCTCGAAATCATAATAGCCGCCGCTGCTGTCGCTGGCCTTGAACCACACGGCGTCGTGGGTTTTGTCTTTGTTGACGAACTGCAGGGCCAGAATGCGCCCCGAGCCGACATCGCGGCCTTGGGCGCTGTGTGTTTCGTAGATGACACGGAAGCGATCGCCCTGGCGCAGATCGCGCATGAAGTCGATTTTGCTGCTCAATACTTCGGCCATCTGCAAGGTGATCGCGTCGGGGATGCCGGCTGCGTCGGTGGCGCCAAACAGCGACGAGGTGATCTCGCCTTCGGCGACACGAACATGGGTGTCGGTTTGCTCGGCTTCTTCGGTGGCCGTGAAGCTGCCTTTGCCGTCGGGGCGTACTTCGAGCCAACGCGATACCGAGGTTCCGTTCTGTGTAGAGGCGGGGGTATGGTAATAACGCAGCCAGGCCAGGTCGCCGTGCTCGTCGAGCGCGGCCTGCACGGTACGGCCGGGGTACAGCTTATAGATGGACCGCGCCGATTCGTCGTGCGTTAAAAATGCCAGCAGGCCCGATTCATCGACATCGAGGCGCTGCAGCAGGGCTGACACAGTGTCGCCGGGCTGAATGCGGGTTTCGTCGATGAAGGGAGAGGAATACGTGGAAGGGGGCTGCGGGAACGGCGTGGGTAATGCGAGGCTGCGACTGGTTTCGGTGAACGTTGGCAGGTCGGCGTAGCTGTTGGGCTTGACCACGGCCAGCGCCGCTGCGGCAACGAACAAGCCCAGCGCGAAAGTAGCCAGGCTTCTGGTAAGGTAGTGGTGGCGGGTGGACCGGCGGACAAATGTGTTGTCGGCCTGCAGGGGCGCAGTGGGTTTCCCTGTTTTGGACATAAAGCTGGGGCCTGAGGATGGGTGTCGGGTTAGATGGGTTTCTTTCCGAAACGCACATTAACGCGTTATGCTAGCGTATTCACTCGGTTTTATCGAGTGTTTTTTGTTTTTTATATCATTTAGAAATTTTATGCCGTCTACGCCCCTACCCATTACGCCTCAAGTTGAAGCCGATCTTAACGTCGTAAAAAGGGGGTGTGACGAGCTCTTGGTCGAATCAGAGTTCGCGCAAAAACTGGCTCGCAGCCATCAAACTGGTCAACCTCTGCGCATCAAGCTTGGTCTGGACCCCACCGCACCCGACATCCACCTTGGTCATACTGTCGTGCTGAACAAAATGCGGCAGCTGCAAGACCTCGGCCACAATGTTATTTTCCTGATCGGCGATTTCACCTCCATGATCGGCGACCCCAGCGGGCGCAATGCCACGCGTCCGCCCCTTACCGCCGAGCAAATTCAAGAAAACGCCAAAACCTACTATGCTCAGGCCAGCCTGGTGCTCGACCCGGCCCGCACCGAAATTCGCTATAACTCCGAGTGGTGCGACCCGTTGGGCGCTCGAGGCCTGATCCAGCTGGCCTCGCGTTACACCGTGGCGCGCATGATGGAGCGCGAAGACTTCACTCGCCGCTTCAAGAGCGGCATCCCCATTTCAGTGCACGAATTTTTGTACCCGCTCATGCAGGGTTACGACTCGGTCGCCCTCAAGGCCGACCTCGAGCTGGGCGGAACCGACCAGAAGTTCAACCTGCTGGTTGGGCGCGAACTGCAAAAAGAGTACGGGCAAGAACCGCAGTGCATTCTGACCATGCCTTTGCTCGAAGGCACCGACGGTGTCGATAAAATGTCCAAGTCAAAGGGCAACTATATCGGCATCACCGAAAGCCCCGACTCCATGTTCGGCAAGCTCATGTCCATTTCCGACACGCTTATGTGGAAGTACTTCGAGCTGCTGTCGTTTCGCCCCATGGCCGACATCGCCAAGCTCGAAGAGCAGGTGGCCCAGGGAGCAAACCCCCGCAACATGAAGGTGATGCTGGCCCAAGAGATCGTTACGCGCTTTCACTCGGCGGCAGACGCCACCGAGGCGTTGGCCCGGTTCGAGGCCCGGTTCCGCGACGGCGCCATTCCAGACGACATGCCCGAGGTTCAGCTTGGCGGTGCGCCGTTGGGTATCCTGAAGCTGTTGCGCGAGGCCGGTCTGGCCGCGTCAGGGGCCGAGGCTCAGCGTAATGTCGAGCAGGGCGGGGTGCGTGTCGACGGCACGCGTATCGAAGACAAAAGCCTGCAGCTTTCCGCCGGGACCTATGTGGTACAAGTGGGTAAGCGCAAGTTTGCCCGAGTCACACTCAACGGCTAAAGGAGTATCCATGAAGCTCACCAGCACATCATTCGTCGATCAGTTGTTCATGTCCGAGCGCAATGCCTTCGGCAAGGCAGACGGCCCGGCGCATGTGGCCCTGGCGGGCAATGCCAATCCACATCTGGCATGGTCCGATGCGCCCGCCGGTACGCAGTCGTTCGCCATTATTTGTCACGACCCCGACGTGCCCAGCAAGCCTGACGACGTCAACCAAGAGGGGCGCGAAATACCGGTTGACCTGCCGCGTGTTGATTTCTTTCATTGGGTATTGGTCGATATCGCACCCGGCGTTACCGAAATTGCCGAGGGTGCCTATGCAAGCGGCATTACACCGCGCGGCAAGGGCGGCCCTGTGGCGCCCAACGATACCCGGCAGGGCCTTAACGACTTTACAGGCTGGTTTGCCGCCGACCGTGACATGAACGGCGACTACTTCGGGTACGACGGCCCTTGCCCCCCCTGGAACGACTCCATCGTTCACCGGTATGTCTTTACTGTTTATGCCCTTGATATTCCGCAAGTTCCCGTCCAGGGTGCGTTTACGGGCGCCGACGTGCTCAAGGCCATTCAGGGGCACGTGCTGGCACAGGCCAGCATTACCGGGCTATATACGCTAAACCCTCGCTTGCTTCCCAGCGCAGACTAAATCACTCCATCTGCCGGGGCCCCTGGCCAGCGCTTCGGCCAAGCCAACATGAATCCTGCTCATGTGGGCTTGAGCCGGGTTGGCGCAGCGGTGTGCGGCAGGGCCAAAAACCCGCTTTTATGTGCTTTCGGGCGGCTTTCCCAAGGTAATGTCGCGCATTCGCGCTAAAATGGCGATCTTGCCAAGCAGTAATTGCGCCATACCGTACCAATAGGAAGCCCCATGTTTGACCGTTCACGCACTCTTGACCAAGTCGACCCCGAATTGTGGGCCGCCATTCAAAAAGAAAACGTTCGTCAAGAGCAACACATTGAATTGATCGCATCAGAAAACTACACCAGCCCTGCCGTGATGCAGGCGCAGGGTACGCAGCTAACCAACAAGTACGCCGAAGGCTACCCCGGAAAGCGCTATTACGGCGGGTGCGAGCACGTCGATGTGGTCGAGCAACTGGCTATCGACCGTCTCAAGCAATTGTTCGGCGCCGAAGCGGCCAACGTGCAGCCCAACTCGGGCTCGCAAGCCAACCAGGGCGTTTACATGGCGGTGCTTAAGCCGGGCGACTCAGTATTGGGCATGAGCCTGGCCGAAGGCGGCCACCTTACCCATGGTTCGCCGGTCAACGCTTCGGGCAAGCTGTATAACTTCCACTCATACGGCCTGAACGACAAAGAAGAACTCGACTACGACCAGCTTGAGCAGCTTGCCAAACAGCACAAGCCCAAACTGATTGTGGGCGGCGCGTCGGCCTATGCGCTTCGTATTGATTTCGAGCGCATGGCACGCATCGCACACGACAACGGCGCCCTGTTCATGGTCGACATCGCCCACTATGCCGGCCTGGTGGCCGGCGGCGCCTACCCCAACCCCGTGCCCTTTGCCGACTTCGTCACCAGCACCACGCACAAGTCGCTGCGCGGGCCGCGCGGCGGCGTCATCATGATGAAGGCCGAGCACGAAAAAATCGTCAATTCGGCCATTTTCCCCGGCATACAGGGTGGCCCGCTCATGCACGTCATCGCCGGCAAGGCCGTTGCGTTCAAAGAGGCCCTGCAGCCCGAGTTTAAAGACTACGCCGCCCAGGTCATCAAAAATGCTCAGGTGCTGGCCAACACCTTGGTCGAGCGCGGTTTACGCATCGTCTCGGGCCGTACCGAAAGCCACGTCATGCTGGTCGACCTGCGCGCCAAGGGCATTACCGGAAAAGCCGCCGAAGAAGCGCTTGGCCGGGCCCACATCACGGTCAATAAAAACGCCATTCCCAACGACCCTGAAAAGCCCTTTGTCACCAGCGGCGTGCGTTTGGGTACGCCGGCCATGACCACGCGCGGATTCAAAGAAGGCGAAGCCGAACTGACTGCGCACCTTATTGCCGACGTGCTCGACAACCCCGACAGCGAAACGGCCATCTCCGACGTGCGCGCTCGGGTCAACGAACTTACCGCGCGCTTGCCGGTTTACAGCTAGCCAACCCTCATCGCCCGGGCAGCTTGCCTGCCCGGGTTGCGCTGCCATGAAATGTCCTTTCTGTAGCAGTTTTGACACCCAGGTCATCGATTCCCGGGCCTCTGAAGAGGGCGACACCATTCGTCGCCGCCGGCGCTGTACGTCTTGTGATCGGCGTTTTACCACCTACGAGCGCGTCGAGCTGGTCATGCCTGCGGTGGTCAAGCGAAACGGCACGCGCACCGAATACGACCCCGTCAAGCTGCGCGCCAGCCTTAACCTGGCGCTGCGCAAGCGGCCGGTCGGCACCGAAGACGTAGACGCCGCCGTGGCCCGCATCGAAGAAAAATTGCTGACCAGCGGACGACGCGAAATCAGTTCGGGCAGCCTGGGCGAACTGGTCATGGACGAGCTTCGTCAGCTTGATCACGTGGCCTACGTACGGTTCGCTTCCGTGTATAAAAGCTTCGAAAACATCGGCGAGTTCGTGCGGGCCATCGATGAGATCAAAGTTCCCTCCAAGCCCAAGGGCGAGGCTACCTAGCGCCTGGCGCAAAGCATGAGCAAGTTATCTTCATTGCAGCCTGCCGGGCACGGTAGCGACACGTACTGGATGCAACAGGCCATTGCATTAAGCCGCGAATGCTTGTTTATCACTACCCCCAACCCCCGCGTGGCCTGCCTGATCGTGCGCAACGGCGAACTCCTGGCATCGGGCACGACTCAGGCGGCCGGGGGGCCGCACGCCGAAGTCATGGCGCTACGCCAGGCGGCCCAACTTGGTGTTTCCACCCAGGGGGCCACGTTTTATGTCACGCTTGAACCCTGCAGCCATCATGGCCGTACCCCGCCATGTGTTGATGCGCTGATAGACGCTCAGCCCGCCCGGGTAGTGGTGGGCATGGTCGACCCGAACCCTCTGGTGGGCGGCAGGGGGCTGGCAAAACTTAAGGCTGCGGGCATCGAAGTGACCGGTCCGGTGTGTGCTGAAGAGGTCCTGGCCGTCAACCCGGGCTTTGTCGCACGCATGACGCGCGGCACGCCCTGGGTGTGGCTAAAGACCGGAGCGTCGCTGGACGGGCGCACGGCGCTGGAAAATGGTGTGTCGCAGTGGATTACCGGCCCGCAGGCGCGAGCCGACGGCCACCACTGGCGCGCCCGCAGCTGCGTGGTGCTGACAGGTGCCGGTACGGTGCGCGCCGACAACCCCATGCTGAATGTGCGAGACATCGCCACCCCGCGTCAGCCGTTCAAGGCGGTGATCGACACCGGCTTGCAGATTCCCCCTGATGCGCGCATGTTCGACGGTACGCCGACGTGGGTATTCACGGCCAGCGACGACCTCGACAAGGCACAGCGCCTGGCCGACCGCAACGTAACCGTCATACGCATGCCGCTGCACCAAGACCGCGTGCATCTGCCTTCGGTCATGCAATGGCTGGGTCAGAACGACATCAACGAGGTGCACGTCGAGGCCGGCTCGGTGCTCAGCGGCGCATTGCTGCAGGCCGATTGTGTCGACCAGTTGCTGGTCTATATGGCGCCGCTGTTATTGGGTCGGGGCAGACCCATTGCCGATCTGCCCGTCTTGCAGGCATTGGAACAAGCACAGCGCTTTGAGTTTTTTGATACGGCCATGTTGGGCGCTGATGTGCGTTTGCTGGCCCGGCGCCCCCAGGTTTGGCGCGAGTTGCTGGGCTCGGCGTCGGGTGCGGTGCAGGCCGGTTAGTGCGAAGCGGCGCCGGGTAAACTCAGCCTTGGCTTATTGATTATTCGAACCACAAAGGAAGCAGTTCATGTTCACAGGCATCGTTGCGGCGATAGGCACCATTATCAAAGTACAACCCCTGCGCGAAGCCGACCAGGACGCCGGCCTGCGTCTGACCGTACACGCGCCCGGCTTTTCGTTGCAGTCGACCCGGCTGGGTGATTCAATCGCCATCCAGGGCGCCTGCATGACAGTAGTCGAACTGGCCGACGACACGTTCAGTGTCGATGTCTCGCGCGAAAGCCTTAACCTTACGGCCGGCCTGGATGCCCCCGGCGAGGTCAACCTTGAACACGCGCTGCGCCTGGGCGACACGCTGGACGGTCATCTGGTTTCGGGTCACGTCGACGGTCTGGGCACCGTGGCCTTGTTCGAACCAGTGGGCGAGTCATGGGACCTGCGCATCGACGTACCGCCGCATCTGGCCAAGTACCTGGCCTACAAAGGGTCTATTACCGTCAACGGCGTAAGTCTTACCGTAAACAGCGTGGACGATCACGACCACGGCTGCCGCATTCGCATCAATCTTATTCCCCACACCGTCCAGGTTACGACGCTCAAGCACCTGAAGGCGGGTTCCGCCGTCAATCTCGAGGTCGACACCATTGCACGCTATGTCGAGCGCATGGTGTCGCTGGCGGCCAAGCAGGCGTAACGGGCGGGCAGGCTGCAACCCAAAAGAAACCGCTTTCTGTTAGAATGGCGGACTTCGCTTTGGAATTTGTGCAAAGCGAGACATAAATAGGACAGGTGGCCGAGCGGTTGAAGGCGCACGCCTGGAAAGCGTGTATACGTGAATAGCGTATCGGGGGTTCGAATCCCCCTCTGTCCGCCAACGAATTTTACAAAGCAGTCCAAAACATACCGAAAACCCCGTAGAAATAAGCATCTACGGGGTTTTTTGTTTCTGGGGCAGTCCAACGGCATCCGCCTGAAGCCAACAGGTTTGTTGGTATTGTTGTTGGTATTTTGATGTTATCTTTGAGATATCGCGAAAATACCAACAAACTGCCATGCCACTGACCGATCTGTCCATTCGTAATGCGAAGCCCGGCCCCCGCTTGCAAAAGCTGTCTGATGGGCGTGGTTTGCAATTACACATCACCTCTGCGGGCTCTAAGCTCTGGCGCTGGGCCTATCGCTTCGATGGGAAGCAGAAACTGATGGCGTTCGGTGTCTATCCAGATGTGTCATTGGCGCAAGCGCGTCAGGCCGCTGATGAGGCTCGTGCACTGTTGGCAACAGGCATCGATCCGATGGAGCAGCGCAAAGCCGATAGGGTCAATCTTGAGCGAAGCGTTGATAACACCTTTGAGATCATTGCCAGGAAATGGTGGGGGCACTGGTCGCCTGCGCGTAGTGCTCGGCATGCGGAGTATGTGATTCGGCGTCTTGAAGCAGATGTGTTCCCTGTCATGGGAAATCGCCCTATAGACGAGATACAGACGCCCGAGGTGGTAAGGATGGTCAAGGCCATTGGGGAGCGTGGGGCGCTAGACATTGCCAAGCGATCATTGCAGACCTGTGGTCA
>NZ_DATJBQ010000177.1:0-24116 GCF_035515275.1 Pusillimonas sp. | reverse complement strand
GCCGAAGCCCGGCCACACCAAAGTGGTCGAGCATGGGCTTGCACAGGTCGTAGCGGCGCATGTCGGCTGGGAAACCCAACTGCTCGTTGGCTTCAACCGTGTCGGCGCCCTGATCTTGCAACTGATAGGCACGAATCTTGTTGAGCAGGCCAATGCCCCTTCCCTCTTGGCGCAAATACAGCAACATTCCGCGCCCTTCTTCGGCAATGGCACGCAGGGCTGTTTCCAACTGGGCGCCGCAGTCGCAGCGTTGGCTGAAGAGGCCGTCGCCCGTCAAGCATTCAGAGTGAATGCGCGCCAGTACGGGCCGGCCATCGCCGACATCGCCCAAAGTAAGGACGAGGTGTTCTTTGCCCGTCTCGGGCTTGACGAATCCATGTAGCTGAAACACTGCCCAGGGGGTTGGCAGATTGCATGAGGCGACGTAATCCAATTTTTTTTCCGTACTTGGCCCCGCACCAGGGGCATGCGGACAAATGGTGCGACAGGGCGCCGGGCGTCCGCACCTAGAAGATTAACACTTTCAGGGCCGCAGCATGGGGGCTTGGCCACAACCCAACGAAGGCGCATCAGCCCGGAGGGCTTCCGGTGGCCGGACTGAAACCGCCCTAAATCAGCTTGCTGTCGGCATATCCCTCGCTGGGTTCAACGTTCCAGGCGCTGGCAGCCAGATACGCCCGAATACGCCCCACGGCCTGCGTACGCAGCTGCGAAACGCGGCCTTCGGTCACGCCCATCGCCAGGCTGATCTCCTTTTGATTAAGATCTTGCTCAAACTGCAGTGACAACAACAATTGCTCGCGCTCGGGCAATGCCTTGATCGCCTCGACCAAAGCCGAGCGCAGACCCTTCGACACAAGCCGGTCCAGCGGATTGTCCCAGGCCGAGAGCTCGGGGTCGGCGGTAAGGTCTGCACCGGCGTCATTCTGGTTGCGCGCCAGATCTTCGTAATGAAGAATCTGAACCCCCCTCGCTTCTTCCAGCATCTCTTGATACGATTCGAGCGGCATCTCCAGCTCGTCGGCGATCTCGGCTTCCGAAGGTGCCCTTAACAGGCGATGGGTCAGTTCGTGTATGGCGGTTTCTATACGCCTCGATTTGCTGCGCACGCTGCGGGGCAGCCAATCCTGACTACGAAGCTCGTCGAGCATGGCGCCACGTATGCGGGTGGTCGCGTAGGTTTCAAATTGCGCGTCCGCCATTTCGCGGTAGCGGCGGGCGGCATCCAGCAAGCCCATCAGCCCGGCTTGCATCAGGTCGTCCAGCTCGACATTGGCGGGCAACCGCGCCACCAGCTGAAGCGCCACACGGCGCACCAACGGCGTGTATTGCCTGACAAGAAGGTCTTCGGAACTAAGCATGCAAAAAAAAGGCTACTGACGACATCTTATATTTTCGCCTGGCCGGGCCTACCAAACCGCCGGATCAAGTAGGACTTTAGCGCCCTGTTCGGGCTATTGGCGCCCACACCGGCTCAAAGCCGACGCGCCGCGGGGCTAAAGTATTACCGCGAAACGTCGTAACCACCTCTGTCAAGTGTATTTACACCTTAAGCCCACACTGCTCAGGAGCTACCCTGATGGTCAATCCGCTAACTTCGAACTCATCGGCTTCTCTTCCCATGAACCCGGTTTCGCTGGACATCGAGCGTCCTGTACTGCCCGAACCGGCACGCGAGGTCACGCCGTCGAGCGAGGTCATCGGCGCCGGCAACTCCGCCCAGCGTCAGGCTGATGGCAGAAGCCACGACGGCAACCCGCTCGAGCATGCGCTTAAAGACGTTAACAACGCCCTGAAAGCGTGGTCCACCGGCATGCGATTCGACATCGACCCCGAAGCTCAACGGGTAGTGGTCTCTATCGTCGACAGCACGACAGGCGAGGTCTTGCGCACGGTGCCCAGCGACGCGGTCATCAAAATTGCCAAAATGATCGTGCAACTTCAGGGCCAGGGCGTTCGTACCAGCGCTTGAGCCGGCGGGGCGCTTCCCGTAAAGGCTCAAAATAGGCATACATATCGCGGTAGTCGCAAGGTTTGAATCTGGCGTCGCTGCGCGACAATAGTCTCAACACGAAAGGTTTCATCATGGCTATATCTTCCATCGGAGTGGGTTCAGGGCTGCCCCTGGACCAATTGCTGTCCGACCTGCGCAACAGCGAGAACCAGGCCCTGGTCCTGGTTCAGTCCAAACAGGTTGCCGCCCAGAACCGGCTGTCGGCCTATGGCAAGGTGCAAAGCTCGATCGAGGCACTGAAAACCGCGGCCGAGACACTCGGAAAAGCCGAAACCTACGGCGCACTCAAGACCACGGTTTCCTCCGAAGCCTTTACTGCGTCGGCGGACTCCAAGGCGATTGCCGGCCAATACAATATCAAGGTAGAGGTTCTGGCCAGCACGCAGACGCTGGTCACCGACGGCGTCGCTGATCGCGGCCAGGCCAACGGCACGGGCGGCGTCATAACATTGACTTTGCAAGACGGCACCGAGCACACACTCGACCTGACCGGCAAAGACACGTCGATCAACGGCCTTATCGCCGCCATCAACCAAGCCGACCCCAGCCTGGGTGTCAGTGCCACGGTCATCAATGACGGCAGCGCAAACCCGCATCGCCTCATGCTGACCAGCACGACCACCGGCACCGAGGCTTCGGTGGCAAGCATCACCGTAGCCGACAACGCCGACCTGCAAGCCTTGCTGGGCTTTGACAGCACAGACGCCGACTCTGTCAGCGACATGCAGATGCAGGCTGCCACCAATGCCTCGCTGAAGATCAACGGTATCACCATTACCAGCCAGACAAACCAGGTCGAGGGCGCCATCGAGGGCGTCACCCTGAATCTGCTCAAAGAAGGCGGCGATGCGGGCACCCTGAAGGTGGCCCGCGATGACTCGGCCACCACTGCGGCAGTAAAGGCGTTTGTCACAGCCTACAACAACCTGCAGAACACGATTAAATCACTGACCACGTACGACGTGGAAGCGCAAAAGGGCAGCGCCCTGACCGGCGACTCGCTGGCGCGGCGCGCCCAGACCCAGGCGCGCGACGCGCTGAACGGCTTTACGTCTGAAGGCACGCTACGCACGCTTGGCCAATTGGGCATCACCACCAATTACAGCACCGGCCTGCTTGAAACCGACGACAAGAAACTGGCTGGAGGCCTTAAAGAGCACTTGCCCGACGTACAGCGGTTGCTGTCGGGCGAAAATGGTCTTTCAAAGCGTGTCGTCGCCATGACGAATAATTTCCTGGGCAGCAAAGGCTATATCCAGGGCGCCAAGGACGGCACCGATCAGAACATCAAAGACTTGCAGCGGCAGTACACTGAAACCTCTGAACGCATCGACGCCAAAATGGAAAACTACCGTCGCCAGTTTTCGTCGTTGGACACCATGATGGCGCAAATGAGCTCGGTTAGCAGCTACCTGACCCAACAGCTTTCAATGTTAAGCAACCTTAACGAGAAGCGATAATGACCTACTCCATGCCGCGCGGCGCGCGCGGCCGGCACTCTGTTCAGGCGTATGCCAGCATCGGGCTTGAAACCCAGGTGCTCAGCGCCACGCCCGAGCAATTGATCACTCTGTTGTTCGACGGTGCCCAGGCGGCTATCGCCAAGGCACTGCTGTACATGCAAAGTGAAAACATCGCAGGCCGCGGCGCCGCCATTTCCAAGGCGATCGACATTGTCGATTCGGGCCTGAAAGCCAGCATCGACATGGAGGCAGGCGGCGAACTGGCCACCAACCTGGCTGCCACCTACGACCTGATCATCAGCAACCTGCTTCAAGCCAATCTGAATGCAGACGCTGAAAAGCTGCAACTCGCGCAAAAGCTGTTAACCGACATCGGCGACGCTTGGCGCACCGCAACCGGCACCCAGAAAGAAACAACGCCGGCCTAAACCCGTTTACACCTCAGGCCGGCTGAACAGTCCGGGCTTACTCAAAGCGAATACAACATGTCAGACACGCTCTCTATCGTGCTCCGCTACGAACGCATCGCCGATATTTCGGGCCAGATGCTCCGCTTGGCCCAGTCCAACGATTGGGATGCTGTCATTGCGCTAAGCCAACAGTATTGCGATGCGGTCGAACAACTGCGTCCGTTAACCGAACTGAGCCACAAAGACAAAAACGCGCGCAAATCCCTGCTGACCAAAATTTTGGACGACGATGCGCGCATCCGCAATCTTGCCGCACCAGAAATGGCCAGGCTTGGCTCCATGCTTGGCGCCATGAAGCGCCACCAAAGCGTGCTGGAAGCGTACTGCAACACCACGCCCAATAGCCATTAACGCCGGCCGCATCCGGAACAGCCGATGAGCGTGGGCGGGTCTTCAAATCTAGGAACATTGCTGATCCGCAGGCTCGACACCGCCTTTGGCGTGCAAGCCTCCCAGCAAAGCCAGATCGTCAACGCGGCCCGTTCCGACGCCATCGCGCAGTTGGCCGATGCTTCACGCGTCAATCCGCTCCAGAATGAAACCGGGCGTCCACTGCCCGAAAGCATCGAAAAAGCTCAGGCGCAGGTTCAACGCCAGGCACGTCAACCACTCGAAAACACCCGGCTGGCAACCCAGCCGCTTCCTATCCGGGCCGAACGCCCCGCTCCAGAGACTTCTGCCACGGCGTCTGCGCCGACCACTTTGGGCCGTACCGCCAAGACCATACTCGCCCTGCTTTCCCTATTTCCAGAAAAGGCGCCCTCCGTCGCCGGACGTGCGCCTTTGATGCAACACGGCTCCCCCAAAGCCGGTGGCACGGCGGGACAAGCCGGCCCAGCAGCAGGACAATCGGGAACGGTGGCCCAGGGGTCGCCGCCCTCGTCGCAGACGGGCGCGCAGCCGTCGACAGGAAGCAGCACGGCTGCAGCCGCCGCGACAAGCGCACCGCTTTCAGCGGCTCCTGCCGCGCCCGACGGACAGGCCGCCCTATTTGCGCGCGCCCTGAGTCTGGCGGTGCAACAAAGCGGGCTTTTTTACGAATCTCATTTGCGCGAACTCGCCTTTGGCGGGCGCACGGTTGCACAGCTCAGGCTTGAGCCGCAAGGTCAATTGAACCAACCGGGATCCTCTGCCCCGGCACAAGGCGGAACCGCCGCACAAGCTGCCGCATCCCAGGGTGCCGCCACGCCCTCCGAAAGCACTGCCGGAACCGAATCGCGGAACGCAAACGCCGGAGGGACCGGGGCTACGTCAAGCGGCCAAGCGGCCGCAGCCGCCTCAACATCCAGTCCGGCCTTGACGGGCATGCACCCCGATACGCAGCTGGTGGTGCGCCAGCAACTCGAGGTGCTGGCCACCCAGGTGTTTGGATGGCGCGGCGAAGCCTGGCCGGACGCGCCGATGGACTGGGAGGTGAGCCGTCGCGACGACCAGGGTCTGGCGGATGAGGCCGGCAGCCACTGGGCGACGCGCCTACGTCTTTCCCTTCCCCAACTGGGAGAAGTCGAGGCTCGCCTTTCGCTGCACGGCAGCCAGATCGTCATGCAGTTGATTGCGCCCCAAAGCGCCCAGACCCTTGCCCAGAATGGCCCGGCGTTGCGGGCCAGTTTTCAGGAAGCAGGCCTGACACTTAGCGGACTTTCCATACACCAGGAAGAAGGGAAGGCATGAGCGGCGACGATACGCCACGCAGCGATCGGCGCCCCAGCGCGGTAGCGATTGCCTATGATACGTCTGACGCAGCGCCGCGTGTCGTGGCCAAGGGGTATGGAACCGTCGCCGAAAACATTATGCGCACCGCCCAGGACCACGGGCTGTATGTACATGAGTCGCCCGAACTGGTGGGGTTGCTGATGCAGGTGGATCTGGACAAGCACATTCCGCCAGAGCTGTATCTGGCGGTGGCCCAGTTGCTGGCCTGGCTGTACAAACTAGAGGCCCGGCCTGAAGAAAACCAGGCCGATTGATACCGCGCTTGCCTTATACGGGCATGCTGGCGATTTCCTGATAGGCGGCCACGAGGCGGTTACGCACCTGAAGCGTCGCCTGAAATGCGATACCGGCCTTTTGCATGTCGATCATGACATTGTTCAGGGAAATGTCGGGGTCGCCCAACGCAAAAGCCTTGGCCTGCTCGGTAGAGTGGCTCTGCATGGCCGACACACGCTGCAACGAGCGCTGCAACTCGGCGGCAAAACCACCCGGCGCCGCTGCCGGGCCTTCGGGGCGCATATCGGCCCCCGAAGCCGCGCGAGCGACCTCACGCATTTGGGCCAGAATGGATTCGATATTGCTCAGGTTTGAGATAGCCATGGGCACACTGTAGCCCAGCCTCGCAAGCTTCAAGCCGGTCATTAATCGCCAAAACACCCGCTTATTTCGCTCATAGGCCGGGTGCTCCTGTATCTACCATCTGTAACGTTCCGACGAGCGCACAAGAACTCGCCAGAAAAGAACGTAAAGCCGAACTGCACTCGAAAAGCCGTGCTTTTCGGCGCTTGGTCTTGCTCAAAGACACGTAATAATGCCTACTCCCCTTTACGTATTCCGTCGCATGCATATCGTATACACGCAGTCTCCGGCAACGGTGCGATTCCGCGCAACTACCGCCCGAGGCCCGCGATGAGCCAGGCGCAGGCTCTGCTGGCTCGCTTCCCCGCGCTGAACAAGCTGCAAACCGTACCGCGCCCGATCCTGATCGGCGCGGCGGCTGCATTGGTCGCCGTGGTAACGGTTCTGCTGCTTTGGAGCCGAGGCCCCGAGTATCGAGTTCTGTTTTCGAACATCGAAGACCGGGACGGTGGCGCCATTGTGGCAGCGCTGACTCAAATGAATGTGCCCTACCGCCTTTCGGACAACGGCACGGCCATTATGGTTCCGTCAGAGCGTGTGCACGAAACGCGTCTTCAGCTTGCCACTCAGGGACTGCCCAAAAGTGGCGGCGTGGGCTTTGAACTGCTCGACAACACACGTTTCGGCGCCAGCCAATTCACCGAACAGGTTACGTACCAGCGTGCCCTGGAAGGCGAGCTGGGCAATTCAATCGCCTCGCTGCATGCCGTTCAGCAGGCTCGCGTGCATCTGGCCATACCCCGTGAATCGCTATTTGTGCGCGATCGACAGGAACCGACTGCCTCGGTATTGTTAACGTTGTTCCCGGGCCGTTCTTTAAGCGACGCCCAAGTGTCCGCGATTGGCTGGCTGGTCTCCTCCAGTGTGCCACGCCTGTCGGCAGAGAACGTGTCGGTGGTGGACCAGAACGGTCGGCTGCTAAGTTCACCTACCGGCGAAGCCGGAGCCGAAAGCTCACAGCGAAACTTCATCAACGATATCGAACAGCGCACGGTACAGCGCATACTGACCCTGGTGACGCCGTTGGTGGGCGCGGGCAATGTACGCGCCCAGGCCAGCGCCGACGTCGACTTCTCACAGCGTGAACAAACCTCCGAGGTCTACCGTCCCAACCAGGAGCCCGGCCAGGAGGCTGTACGCAGCAAGCAAACCAGCGGCTCACAACAGTACAACGCGGTACCGCCCGAAGGCGTGCCGGGCGCCCTGACCAACCAGCCCCCGCCCAACCCCACAGCTCCTATCGATGCCCCCCCAGCCGCTGCAGCGCAGCCCGGCCAGGCAACTGTGGCCGGGCAAGCGGGCCAGGCGGGCGTGCAATTGGGTACCCCCGAAACAGCCGGCAACGCGAGTGTTCCGGCCAACAGCCGCCATGACGCCACGATCAACTATGAGGTTGATCGCACCATCAGCCACGTCAAAGAGTCCATGGGCAAACTGCGCCGTCTGTCCGTGGCAGTGGTGGTCAACTACATGCCCGACAAAGAAGGCGAAGCACAGCCGTTGCCGCCTGAAGAGATCGAGAACCTTAACCGTCTGGTCAGAGATGCCATGGGCTATTCGCAAGAACGCGGCGATACGCTCAGCATCGTAAACAGCCGGTTCAGCGGTGACACGACGGCCCCCGCGGCGATCTGGGAGAACCCGGAATATCACGCGCTAGCCATGGAACTGCTGCGCTATCTGCTTGTGTTGATCGGCCTGTGGCTGGTCTGGCGAAAACTCGTCAAGCCTTATCTCGCCCATGTCGAAAGCAGCAAAGAGTCTGAGCGCCAGCTTGCCGAAGCAGACGCGGCCAGCCAAGCTGCGGCCGCCAGCGCTGCAGCCGCAGCAGCCCGAAGAGCCTCGGAAATCAGCCGTTACGAAGAGAACCTGAACGTCGCACGCGACCTGGCCGCAAAAGATCCGCGCGCGGTCGCCATGGTGTTGCGCTCCTGGATGGAACAACATGCCAAGCCATAGTAATAACTCCGAACAGAACCTCGAACGCTGCGCCATACTGATGATGTCGCTGGGCGAAGACGCCGCGGCAGAGGTCTTCAAGTTTCTGTCGGCCCGCGAGGTTCAGCTGGTGGGCACCGCCATGGCGTCGCTCACGCAGGTGACCCGCAACGACGTGGACAAGGTGCTTGAAGAGTTCCGTCAAGAGGCCGATCAATTCATGGCCGTTACGGTAGGCTCGGACGAATACATCCGCAGCGTGTTGAACAAGGCCTTGGGCAATGATCGGGCCGCGGGCCTGATCGAAGACATACTCGAAGCCAGCGACGGCAGCAACGGCATCGACGCGCTGAACTGGATCGACGCAAACAGCGTCGCCGAACTCATCAGTGACGAGCACCCGCAGATTATCGCCACCATTCTGGTGCACCTCGAGCGCGATCGCGCCTCGGCGGTGCTGGCGCTGCTCAATGAGCGTCTACGTAACGACGTCGTGCTGCGTATTGCCACTTTCGGCGGTGTACAGCCCTCGGCGCTGCATGAACTGACCGATGTGCTTAACGATATGCTGTCGGGTCAAGGCGCCAAACGCAGCAAGATGGGCGGCGTACGTACGGCTGCCGAACTGATCAATTACCTGAGCTCGTCGGACGAAGACGCGGTGGTCAGCAACCTTCGCGAACTTGACCCCGACCTCGCTCAGCGCATTGTCGACGAGATGTTCGTCTTCGAGAACCTCATCGAGATCGAACCTGCCGCCATCCAGCTCATACTGAAAGAGATCGACACCGCCACGTTGACCATCGCGCTAAAAGGCTCTCCCGAAGAGGTTCGCGAGACGTTCATGAAGAACATGTCGAATCGGGCGGCCGAGATGCTGCGCGACGACCTCGAGGCCCAAGGCCCCATCCGCATGTCGCGTGTCGAAGAAGCACAAAAAGAAATTCTGCAGGTGGCAAGACGTCTGGCCGAGGCAGGCCAGTTCACGCTGAACCGCCGCGGAGACGACGAGTATGTCTGAAGCCGCTCGCCAGGCCTTGCGTGCCTACGAGGCCGAGTCCTGGCGCCGCTGGGAAATGGACTCGGTCGAGCCGGTTGCGCTTGAAGACCAAGTGCCGCTTCCTGACGAGCACGCCACCCTGACCCAGCAACTCGAAGAAGAAATCGCACGGTTAAAACGCGAGGCCCGCGAAGAAGGCCGTGCGCAAGGCCATGCAGAAGGCATGCTGGAAGGGCTCAGGCAAGGCAAAGAACAGGGCCGTGTCGTGGGCCTGGAAGAAGGCCGCGCCGAAGGTTTCGAAGCCGGCATGAAAGACGCGCTTGAACAAGGCACCCACAGAATCGACGCCCAGGTTCAACATCTGGTCACGCTTCTGGAAAGCGGCTCGCAAGCGCTGCATGACATCGAGGCGGAAACCGGACAAGCCCTGATTCGCCTGGCCATCAGCATCTCGCAACAGGTGATCCGCTCGACTCTGGTCGCCGAGCCCGAGAAAATACTGGACACGGTGCGCGACATACTGCAATTGGATGCCGGCCAGGACGGGCTGTTGCGTCTGCGTGTTCATCCCGACGACCTGGACTTGATACAAGACCACCTGGTTGATGACCCCGGCGCACGCCGTTGGCGGCTGCAGGCCGACCCGAGCATTGAACGAGGCGGTTGCCACGCCGAAACCTCGCTCGGCAATATTGACGCCACACTGCAAACGCGCTGGCAACGGGTGGTCGGCTCGCTCGGCCACAACATGCCCTGGACCAGCTCGCCATGAATGCGACCTCGCGCCTGGAGAACACCACCGACCGTTGGCGCATGCAACTGGCTATTGGCGCCAGACGGGTCGCACACGTGGAGTCTTGGCACGCAACCGGCCGGGTGACACGGGCAACCGGCCTGGTGCTGGAAGCCACCGGACTGCGGCTGGCCGTAGGCGCCGCGTGCAAGATCGAGATCACGCCACGCCAGAACCATTGGGCTGATGCCGAAGTAGTCGGTTTCAACGGCCACACGCTGTACCTGATGCCGCAAAGCGACATCTCGGGCCTGCCTCCGGGCGCGCGCGTCGTGCCCGTCGAGGCCGGACTGCGCACGCCCATACCACTGCCCACTCACGACACGATTGAAAACCCCGTCACCGGACAGACGCGTCATTTGCCCGTGGGCGACGCCCTGCTGGGCCGCGTACTGGACGGCGCCGGCCGACCGCTGGACAACTTGGGTCCGCTCAGGCAAGTGCAGCCCGCCGCACTTTCGGCCCAGCCCATCAACCCGCTGGAACGCGCCCCTATCGACACCGCCCTGGACGTGGGTGTGCGCGCCATCAACGGCCTGCTCACGGTAGGCCGGGGACAGCGCATGGGCCTGTTCGCCGGCTCGGGGGTGGGCAAAAGCGTACTGCTGGGCATGATGGCCCGTTATACACAGGCCGACGTGGTTGTCGTGGGCCTGATCGGCGAACGGGGCCGGGAGGTGAAGGAGTTCATCGAGCATAACCTGGGCGAAGAAGGCCTGCGGCGCTCGGTGGTCGTCGCCGCGCCTGCAGACGTATCGCCCCTGCTGCGCATGCAGGGCGCTGTCTATGCGACGCGGCTAGCCGAACACTTTCGCGACCAGGGCAAGCACGTATTGCTGATCATGGACTCGCTGACCCGTTATGCCATGGCGCAACGCGAAATTGCCCTGGCTATCGGCGAACCCCCTGCCACCAAGGGATATCCGCCCTCGGTCTTTGCCAAGCTTCCGGCCCTGGTCGAACGCGCGGGCAACGGCGCGCCGATGGACGATCGCCCCGCGGGATCAATTACCGCCTTTTACACCGTGCTGACTGAAGGCGACGATCAGCAGGACCCCATTGCAGATTCAGCGCGCGCCATTCTGGACGGACACATCGTGCTGTCGCGCAGCCTTGCCGAGTCGGGCCACTACCCCGCCATCGACATCGAGGCGTCGATCTCGCGCGTGATGTCGGCGGTAGTACCCCAGACCCAGTTCACCATGGTTAGCCAGTTCAAGCAGATGCTTTCGCGCTATCAGCGCAACCGCGACCTGATCGCGGTAGGTGCATACACACGCGGCAACGACCCCCGAACCGACGAGGCGATAGAGAAATACCCCTGGCTGGAGGCATTCTTGCAGCAAGGCATTGAGCAGCGCATTGACTACGAACGCGCCACGCGTGAGCTGGCGGCGGTGTTAGGACAAGAACTGGCGGAGGCGTCGTATGGTTAAAAAAACCCAGACCCTGAACATGCTGATCGACCTGGCGCGCACCGACATGGACGACGCCGCCCGGCGTCTGGCGCAATTGGTTGAGGCCCGACGCGGCGCCGAGCAACAGCTCGAGGCGCTTCATTCTTACCGCAAGGATTATGCCGAGCGGCTGCTGCAAGAGACGAAAACCGGCCTGACCGCTTCGAACTATCACAATTTTAGGCAGTTTATCGCCACTTTGGATGACGCTATCTCGCAGCAAAATACGATACTGGAGCAAATGGACGCTAAATTGCGCACAGGGCAGGAATCGTGGAAGGCTGAAAAACGACGCTTGTCCTCGTTCGAAACCCTGCAAACACGTCAGTTGCGTCAGGAAGCAGTACACGAGTCGCGCCGCGAACAACGCATGAACGACGAAATATCCGCCCGCGGATTCCGCGGGCTGGGTCTGTAGACATTACCTTGGTCACTGCCATGAATTCATCGACAATCGCCGCTGTGGTCCCCAGCTTCAAACCGCAAGCCGGACGCTCGTCGGCCGCCGACACGGGCGAGGCCGACGCCAGCCGCAGCTTTGCCGATGTACTGGCCGGACAAGGCCCGGAATCCACCGAAGAGCAAACACAAGCCGGTCTGATGCCGACGTCGAGTAGCGCAGCCCGGGACGCTGCAGCGACAGACGCCGACGCCTCCATAAACAAGGCTGTAGAAGCTGACCCTACCGTCCAGGAAGAAGACCAGACCGTTTACTCGCTGCCAGGTATCGCGCTGGAAATCGCTCTGCATGCACGTGACCAGGCCGCTGCTCGCGCCAATCCGGCTTCAATACAGTCGGATCCGACTGCGGTTGCAAAAGGCAGCGTCAACTCAGTAGCCGACGCGCACAGCCGTAACCGTGGCGCTGATGCCGTGGGTGTAGCCCTGCGACAGACCCTGGCGTCAGACCAAGCCACCGCTTCGAGCGACACCCTGGACACAACAACCCTTGCCGATAGCCGGGCTCAAGCATCGGCATCTGCCGGTTTGCCGGCCCAACCCACGGTTGGGGCTGTCGAATTGCTCAACAGCCCAACGGGCCAGCAGCCGGCATCCGCCGCCACACGCCGAGCAACACCCAGTGCGGTGGCTGCCGCCAGCCTTGCCGCAGGCACGACAATCGGCAAACAGGCCGACGCTCAAACGGGCAACGCCGTTTCGGCTCGCGGCACGAGCACCGCAGAAATCGCTTTCACCTTCGACGCCGGGCCTCAGCCCCGCGACGCGCAGGCAAACCCAAGCGGGGCGCCCGCCGGGATACACACCGAATTGTCCGCGGCGCTTTCCGGCGCCGCAGTCAACCCGTTCTCGCCGCCCGGAACCCCGGCATCCCTTGCCGCCCCGGCGATTGCCACCCCCCTGCAGCAGCCCGGCTGGAACGCCGATTTCAGTCGTCAGGTCGTGACATTGGCGCATAACGCGCAGAGCGGCACACAAACGGCCGAGCTGCGCCTGGACCCGCCCGAGCTCGGCCCACTGCGCATTTCCATCAGCCTGAACGAAGGTATGGCCAGCGCCCTTTTTGTATCCGCCCACGCATCCGTGCGACAAGCGATTGAATCGGCGCTGCCTCAGCTTAGCCAACAGCTGGCGCAAGCGGGAATCTCGTTGGGCGACACGCACGTGGGCGAGCATGGGCAGGCAGGCTTTGCATTCAATGAGCAGGCTGGACAGCAGCAAGGCAACCCGAGCGGCAGCAGAACAGGCGGCGCAGCATCCGCCGACGTCACGCCCGCGCCGCGCGCCACCGTCACCGGCAACAATCTGGTAGACACTTTTGCCTGATCGGTTCGCCGTCGTTGAATTTGAACTTAATCGCCCTGAGCCACTAAGAACCCATGCGCATTCTCAACACCATCCTGCTTGTCCTGATCTTGCTCGTTGCCGCCGGTGGCGCCGGGTACTACTATTTCAATAACAACGGACAGCCCGGCGCCCAGGTTTCCTATGTGCCCGAGCAACCCATAGTGGCCGCCCCCATATTTCTGGCACTTGAACCTTTTACCGTTACCATACAAGGTAACCGGGGCACACAGATTTTGTATTCCGAGATCACATTGCGCCTGAACGACTCCCGCTCGCACACCGGGCTGGTACAGTACATGCCCGAAGTGCGCGACCGTGTCCTGGCCGAACTGGCAAGGCATACGGCGGTTGAGCTACAGTCACCCGAAGGGCGCGAAGAGCTGGCACAAGGCCTTAGAAACGTTTTGTCCCAACCGTTCCAACCGCATATCGATGGCGCGAGCATCTCAAGCGTGTTGTTTACCGCCTTCGTGATTCAGTAAATGGCCTATTCGAATTTCCTGTCGCAGGACGAAGTCGATGCGCTGCTGGCCGGTGTAACCGGCGAAAGCGCCGACGCATCGAGTGACAAAGACAGCAGCGGGGTCAGGCCCTACGACTTAAGCTCGCCCGATCGTGTGGTTCGGCACCGCATGCAAACGCTCGAGCTCATCAATGAGCGATTTGCCCGCCGCATGCGCAGCACCTTGCTCAGCTTCATGCGCCGTAATGCCGACATTACCGTCTCGACCATCAAGGTCCAGAAATATTCCGAGTTCGAGCGCAACCTGCCCGTGCCCAGCAACCTGAACATGGTGGCCATGAAGCCCCTGCGCGGCGCGGCCTTGTTTACCTTTGACCCCAACCTCGTGTTTTTGGTCATTGACAGCCTGTTCGGCGGACATGGCCGCTACACCACGCGTGTTGAGGGCCGTGACTTCACCACCACCGAACAACGCATCATCCAGCGCCTGCTGAACCTCACGCTGGAGTGTTACGGCGACGCCTGGCAGAATGTGTATCCGATCACGTTCGAGTACATCCGCTCCGAGATGCACACGAAGTTCGCCAGCATTACCAGCAGCAACGAAATCGTGGTAACCACCTCGTTCAACATCGAACTGGGCTCGTCTGGCGGCAATCTCAGCATCTGCCTGCCCTATTCCATGATCGAGCCCGTGCGCGACCTGCTGACCCGCCCTTTGCAAGACACCTCGCTTGACGCAGTCGACCAGCGCTGGACGCACCAACTGACACGCCAGGTGCGTAGCGCCGACGTCGAACTTATTGCCGAGTTTGCCTCCGTGCCCTCATCGGTAGGCGAACTCATGAAACTTAAGGTCAACGACGTGTTGCCGCTGGATATTCCCAAGATCATCACCGCCCGTGCCGGAAGCGTGCCGGTACTGGAATGCACTTACGGCACCTCCAACGGCCGTTACGCCCTGCGAGTACACAAGGTCCTGACTCATTCCGAGCCCGAATTCAAGAAAGCCACCTGAAATGACTGATCCAAACAAAGACTCCGACCAAGACAAGACCGCGCCCGAGAGCACCGACGTGGATTGGGACTCGGCGTTCGCCGAGCAGTCCGCCGGCTCCACGCCCCCCTCTCAGGCAGACGGACTTGAAAGCGACGACTGGGCCAGCGCCCTGGCCGAACAGACCGCTTCTGCAAACGTCGCCCCCAGTGCGCCCGACCAGGCTCCAGAACCCGCTTTGACGCCGGCCTCCAACGTATTCCAGCCGCTTACCGGTGCTGACTTCGATGGCGAAAGCGACATTGATCTGATCATGGACATTCCGGTTCAGCTCTCGGTTGAACTGGGCCGCACCCGCCTCACGATCAAGAACATTCTGCAGCTTGGCCAGGGTTCGGTTGTCGAGCTCGACGGCCTGGCCGGTGAGCCCATGGATATTTTCGTCAACGGCTACCTGATCGCCCAGGGCGAAGTCGTGGTGGTGGACGACAAATACGGCATTCGCCTGACCGACATCATCACCCCCTCGGACCGCCTGAGCCGGTTGAACAGCAGGCGGTGATTCATGACCGAGGCCGACGTGCTGCGCATGGTGGTCAGCCTTGCGTTTATTGTGTTTGTACTTTTGGCGGGCGCATGGCTGTTGCGGCGCGCCGGCTGGTTGCGGGCCGGCGCAAGTCAGGCCATTACGGTTCTGGGCGCACATAGCCTGGGCGCCCGTTCTAGCGTCGCCGTTGTTCAAGTAGAGGACGCCCGTCTGGTAGTGGGCGTGACTCCCCAACAAATCACTTTGCTCCATACTTTGCCGCCCGCCGACACCAACCCATCACAGAACTCCGAAAGCCCGGCGCTTGCCCGACCCGGGTTCGCGCAATCGCTGCGCAGCGCCCTGCGCCAACGCGGCGGATCAAGCATTCAACAGCCATGAGGCGTGTTTCCGTTCCCTATCGCCGCACACCTTTTCGCCTGCCGGCGGCATTGCTCTGGCTAGGGCTGCTGCTGCTGTTGTATCCCGAAACGGGCGTCACCCAAGCCCTGCCGGCGCTTACCGCCACACCGGGCCAGGACGGCGGACAAACCTATTCGCTCAGCCTGCAGACTTTGCTGTTGCTGACGATGCTGTCCTTCTTGCCTGCCATGCTGCTGCTGATGACGGGCTTTACCCGCATCATCATCGTACTTGGCTTGCTGCGCAACGCCATGGGGACCGGCGCGTCGCCCCCAAACTCGGTGTTGATAGGCATCGCGCTTTTTCTGACCTTTTTTACCATGTCGCCGGTGTTCGACGATGTGTACACGCAAGCCTACCAGCCCCTTAGCGAAGGCAGCATCACCTTCGAAACTGCGCTGGAACGCGGCGCCGGGCCCATGCGCACCTTCATGCTGAACCAGACTCGCGAAACGGATCTGGCGCTATTTGCCAATATGGCTCAGGCCCCCCAGTTCGACACGCCCAATGACGTACCCCTGCGCGTGCTGGTGCCGGCCTTCGTAACCAGTGAGCTGAAAACGGCCTTTCAGATCGGATTCACCGTATTTATTCCGTTTCTGATCATTGACCTGGTTGTAGCCAGCGTGCTGATGTCGCTGGGCATGATGATGGTGCCGCCAGTGACCATATCGTTGCCATTCAAGCTGATGCTGTTTGTTCTTGCCGACGGCTGGCACCTGCTGCTGGGTTCGCTCGCCCGCAGCTTTTATCAGTAAATCGTAAAGGAATCGCCCGATGACCTCGGATACCGTAATGTCCATGACCTACATGGCAATGAAGGTCGCCCTGGCCATGGCCGGCCCGCTGCTGTTGGTGACACTGCTGGTGGGCCTGGTGATCAGTATCTTCCAGGCGGCCACTCAGATCAACGAAATGACGCTGTCGTTCATTCCCAAGCTGCTTGCGGTCGGCGCAGCGCTGGTGGTGCTGGGGCCTTGGTTGATCAGCATTATGGTCGATTACATGACCATGCTCTTCACGAGTCTGCCGGGCCTCGTCTCGTAGACCGCCGGGCGGTCACTGGCACATGGTTTCTTTCGAACTTGAACAGCTGTACGGGTGGATGAACGCCTTCCTGTGGCCGTTCATACGCATCCTGGCATTGGTGGGTACTGCACCCTTGCTAAGTGAGTCGTCCATACCGCTACGCGTCAAAGTAGGGCTTTCGGCCCTGATGGCCCTGGCTGTTTCACCGACGCTACCACCCCCGCCCGATATGTCTCCCGCCTCGTACGCGGGTCTGTGGATCGCCGCCCAACAGGTACTCATCGGCATCGCGCTGGGCATGACCATGCGCATTGTGTTTGCCGCCGTGCAGACCGCCGGCGAGTTCATTGGGCTGCAAATGGGCCTTTCATTTGCTTCCTTCTTCGATCCAGCAACGGGTGCCAACACGGCCGTGCTCGCCAGACTGATGAACGTGGTGGCGATGCTGCTGTTTCTTGCCCTGAACGGCCATTTGCTGATGATAGGCGGTCTGGTCCGAAGCTTCGACGTGCTGCCGGTTACGGCAGGCTTTCATGTGGAAGGATTGGGCGTGCTGTTTGAATGGAGCTCGCAGGTCATGGTCTCAGGCATGCTGTTGGCGCTGCCGTTGATCATCGTACTGCTTACCATCAGTCTGTCGCTGGGGATTCTGAATCGAACAGCCCAACAGCTATCGGTGTTTGCAGTAGGCTTTCCAATAAGCCTTATTGTGGGCCTGATCCTGCTGGCCATCGTGCTGCCTCAGTCAGCGCCTTTCATCAGCCGTCTCATCGAGTCGGGGCACGAGGCCATGGCACGCCTGACCGGCGCCCTGGCGGGCTTATAAGGACTTCGAACGTTAACTGGCTTGTGGTGGCGGCGCCTGTGTTGCTTCGGGCTGACGTTGCTGCAACCTGACGTCGTGCCTTATCGGTAGCGTTAGATCGCTTAGCGAACCGGATACACCGATGTGGGGCCGCTGAAAGAATCGGCGCTGTAGGGGAAACCAGCAGGCACGGCCCCTGGCAGGCTTCGATCCACTGCGTCAGAAGTGGGGGCTGCCGGAACCGAGGTATAGGCCGGCGCGCCGTAAGCAGCCGGCATGGTCGCACTGCCCGTGTGCTCGGGCTGACCCGGCTCGGCCAGTACGTTGATGCGGTTCACCACCCGCTCGAACCGGCCGTCGCTGCCGAACTGCAGCCA
Source organism: Pusillimonas sp. (assembly GCF_035515275.1). Taxonomy (GTDB): domain Bacteria; phylum Pseudomonadota; class Gammaproteobacteria; order Burkholderiales; family Burkholderiaceae_B; genus Pusillimonas. The sequence goes on along the minus strand of NZ_DATJBQ010000177.1, from coordinate 6,203 downwards.
TAGCTCACGTCGGAAATAAATGGCGTCGGTCAATACGGTGGCTTTGTGCGCCCAGCGCGCCATGGCCGTTCCGTCATTCTGACGGTACACGTTTTCGGGCTGCGCCTTTAATATGACGCCGGCTTGCTCCAGGGTGGTTTGCCCTGGAACAATCTGGCTCATTCCCGCTGTATCAAAGGTCTGGCCGGTGGTGCTGCAGGCTGCCAGGAGGCCAGCCAGAATCACTGACACGCCACAGCGAGAAACCCTTGCCATGGCGTTGTGCGGCAACCACGAACCGAGCCCGAAGGACATCAGAACTCTTCCCAGTCGTCGTCCGACGATTTACCGGCGGCAGCCGGCGCCGCAGCCAATGCCGGGGCCGCCCTTCGAGCCGACGAACCTTTGTCTTGTGCAGAGGCCTGTCTGCCCGGAGAAGCCAGTGTCGCGGCTCGCGCCGGTGAGGCCACTTTGGCGGCGGCCGGTGCAGCGCCCACACGACGCTCAGGCGTCTTGGCTGTGGAAGGCGAGACATCAATCACCCGATGGCCGCCCGAAAGACGGAAGGTGGAGACTTCACGGCCCACGCTGCCGATATTGTGGCGCAGCTCTTCGGCCACGCGCGAAGCTTCTTCAACAAGGGCGGCGTTCTGTTGCGTAACACCGTCCATCTGCGTGATCGCGAGATTGATTTGCTCGATGCCGCTGGACTGCTCGACCGTGGCTGCCGAGATCTCGCCCATGATATCGGTCACTCGAGCCACCGAAGTCACAATCTCTTCCATGGTGGAACCGGCACGCTCGACCTGGTCTGAGCCTTCGGCCACTTTCTTGACCGAGTCTTCGATCAGGTCTTTGATCTCTTTGGCGGCATGGGCGCTGCGCTGAGCCAGTGCCCGCACTTCGGAGGCCACCACCGCAAATCCCTTGCCCTGCTCACCCGCACGCGCCGCCTCGACCGCAGCATTAAGCGCCAGAATATTGGTTTGGAAAGCAATGCTGTCAATCACGCCGACAATGTCGGAAATTTTTCGTGAGCTGGCCGAAATGCCCTGCATGGTCGAAACCACCTCGCCCACCGCCGCACCGCCGCGCTGAGCCACCTCTGACGCCGTAACGGCCAACTGGTTGGCTTGCCGCGCGTTGTCCGCGTTCTGCTTGACCGTGCTGGAGAGTTCTTCCATGCTGGCAGCGGTCTGTTGTAGCGCCGCCGCCTGCTGTTCAGTTCGGCTGCTCAGATCGGTATGACCCGAAATGATGCGTTGGGCGCCGTCACCGATCAGCTCAAGCCCGGCACGGACATTGCCCACGCTGCGCGACAGGCTGTCTTGCAAGCGTTTGATGCCGTGGGCCAGGGGGCCGAGCTCTTGCGCGCTGGCATCGACGCGGTAAGTCAGGTCGCCCGAAGCAAGCGCTTCAATCTGCTGATTGACCAGCACCAGCGGGCGGTAGGCGCCGCGCCGCACCATGCGGACCGCGACCACAGCCAGAATGATCGACACGATACTGACCAATGCCAGCACCCAGGCAGCCAGGCCCAGACGCTGACCCGCCGCCTCAAGGGCTGCTCCTTGAAGCTCGGCGGCGCTTTGTTGCAGCAGGTACCAGCCGGTGCCTGCCGACAGCAGCACCAACAGACACAAAACGATCATCATTACCGAAACAGTGATTCCGGTTTGCCCTTGCGTGGATTTCATTATCAGGATCCCATGTTGAACAGGCTTGTGCCTTGAATCTTCTTGAATGCCATTGCAGCCGCCTCAAGCGCAGCGCGTCGCAGCTCGAGTTGGGTGGTGACTTGGTAGTAATCGACATCCTCGAGCCTGGAAAGCTGCTTGGAGTAACCGAGGCCACGCGACTCGCCGTTGGCATCGATAGCGTCGATTTCATTCATGCGGGCTCCCACTGAAGCGCGGACCGTAAGAATCTGGTCGTAGTTGATGTCGATCTTCTGCATGGCGGAGGCAAGTGCGTTGGATAATTTGGCTTGGCCAAGAGGGTCGCCACCGACATCGGCGCTTAAAGCCTGGATGATGGCGTCGAGTGTATCGAAGACGTTAAGCTCGGGCTCGACCGACGCTGCCGGGCTGACCAAGAAGCTGTTGCCATCGGCAAGTGACCCCGACACCTCTACTTCGAGCCCTCCGGTTGCATCAGGAAGCCGCAGGATCACCGTAGTGGCTGGCGGAGCAGCAGGCACAAAAGCGGTCGGCCCCATGATCACGGGATCATTGTTTACATCAAGCACCGGATCGCCGTTCGCGTCGAGCACGTGTACGCTGTACTCGAAATCTCCCGGCGTCGGCTCGGTAAACTCGACCCGGAACGAGGCACCCAAGTAGGCGCCCGCGGGATCACTGATGGCAGTACCAACAATCGCGCCGGCGCCAAAGCTAGTGCTATCGACGGAATAGGCCCGGGAAGCGCCTACATTGGCGGGATTAATCGAGAACACATCCCCCGCAGCCGCCCGGCCGGAGATCCCGACTTGCACGCCGCCATCCAGACGCAAGGTGGTGGCATCCGGATCATACGCCTTGGGCCCTTCTATGCGGGTCTGTGCCCCGCCTGCGCCCGTCGTATACACGTTGTATTGCAAGCCCGTGCCCGGCGACGGCACATCTTCAAAGACAATCTTGAAGGGCATTCCGACATTGGTGCCGGCAGGGTCGGTAATGGTGGGTGAACCAATGGCGGCGGTACCCGTGTTTGCGCTGTTCGCTTCGGTAACGTAGGCACGCGAACCAGATGCCGCACTAGCGAACACCGAGCTGCCTATATCGCTGGAGTCGATCTGGCGGGTCGGATCAGCCTGGATCAGGCGACCGCCGGCGTCGCCGTTGTAACTGACTGCGCCGTTTGACCCTTGAATAAAGGCCGGCTGCATCGAGCGGTGCCCCGAGAAAATATACTGACCATTGCCGTCGGTGCTATTGGCCAGACCCAGCAAATTATCTTTGGCCTTGCTAAGCACAGTGGCCAGGGTCTGGCGGTCAAGATCCGAGCGCGTTCCGTTACCGGCTTCGATAAGCGCGGTCTTGATGTCCTGCAGCAAGGTCGTGGCCGAGCGCAACACGTTTTCTTCCTGGCCCAGGTTGAGCTTGAGCACTTCGCGGTTGGCGGCAAAGCGCTCGTTTAGCGATTGCGACTGGCTAAGGTTGACCGCCTGCGCGGCACCCAACGGGTCATCGGCAGGGGTGACCATGCGCTGGCCGCTGGCCGTTTGCTGATACAGATGCAGCAGGTCGGCCTGCTGGGCGTTGATGGAATTTAGCCCAGTCTGAAAAAAATAAGAAGAACTGATACGCATCGTGACGGCCTCGGATTGAGAAACGCGAATGTACTGAAACCCGGGCTGCACGCAGCCAAGCCCAGGTGGGTTGTTTTATACCTAGTTACGCAGCGAAAGCAAAGTGTCGAACAAGGTCGAGCTGACATCAATCAGCCTGGACGCCGCCCGAAACTGCTCTTGGTAGCGCTCAAGCTTGACGTATTCTTCATTCAAGTTGACGCCCGAGACGGCCTGCTGCGCGGCGTAGTTCTGCTGAATCAGCGTAGCCTGGGCCTTGGCGGCCGTACCGTTTTGCTGGGTCATCACCCCAACCTGGTTAACGATCTGCGAGTAAGCTTCGTTAAAGCTCATCGAACCATTGCCCAGGGTCTTGGTGGTTTGCAGCGCGGCCAGCAACAAGGCGTTATCACCGTCGGCCTGACCGGTATTGCTGCCTGCGGCGGCAATTTGCGACGCACTGTCCAGCGCCAGCTTCAGGTTTCCGGCCGCATGGCGGGTCGGCTGAATAAACCATGAGTCGCCGGCCACGGGGCTGCCGCTGTCAATGTTGAACTCAACACCCTCGAACGAGGCCGGCAAGGTATTGCCTTGAAACACCAGCGATCCGCTCGGCACGCTGCTTATCTTGTAGTCAACGCCGTCAAACTCGACACGGTAATCTTGCGCGGTAAGTTGCTTGGAATCGGCCACGGTCGCCGCAACAACGCCGGTCCCTTTATTACCCACTGAGGCCGTCACCTTGGGGTCGCCCACCGTGAAGAACTGAACACCGGGGTTGCCGTTAATGTCGTAACCGCCCTGGTGAATCTCGTTGACAGCCATGGCCAGACCCATGGCCAGGCGACCCAGGTCATTCTGCACCGAATCAAGCGCCTCGCTGCGATACTTCAACAACCCGCCCAGGCTGCCGCCGCCGATGGATTTGTCGGACAGCTCGATCAGGGTGGTTTGGCCCGCGCCCGACGGGGCGCTATAGGCCACCGCAGTGCGGGTCGGGTCGCTGGCTGACGGAACCGCAACCAAGGGAAATACGGTGGCGCCACCCAGCAGTACCTGACCATTACCAATGGTGATATTGAAACTGCCGTCCTGTTCGATAATGCGAACGCCGGCAAGCTGGCTTAGCTCGGATACGACTTGCTCACGCTGGTCAAGCAGGTCGTTGGGCGGTTGACCCGAACTGGAAGCCTTGGCCACCACGATCTGGTGGTTCAGGTCGCGCACCTGCTCGACATAGCTGTTGATCTGCGTAACAACCGTTGAAACCTGGGTATTGATATTTTGGCGCTGAGAATCCAGGAACGCGTTGGCGTCGTTGATCTGACCCACGAGGCTCGAGGCGCGGCCCAGCAGCTCTTGGCGCGCAGCCGGATCGGCCGGGGCCGACGCAACAGCCTGAATGCCGTCGAAGAATTTTTGCAAGGCGGGGCTGACGCCAACGGTTCGGTCACCAAACAGATTGTTGACCTGGGTGATTTCATTACCGTAGGTGACCAGCGATGCACCCGTGGTTTGCGCATTGACCAGTTGGCGATACAAAAAATTATTATACGAACGCTCGATGCTGTCGGTACGCACACCCTGACCAATAAACCCGTAGCCCATGTTTCGGCCACCGGCGGTAGAAACCACGACGCTCTGGCGGTTGTACCCGTCGGTATCGGCATTATTGATATTGTGCCCCGTAGTTTGCAGGCGCGCTGTGGCGGCGGCAAGACCCGAAAGACCAAGATTCGCTAGATTCATTGTGGTTCCGCTGGTAATGGTTGATACCCGGCGCAAAAGTGCACAGGCACGACTTCTGCATGTACTACGGCACAAATGCCTTTTTGTTTAGCTCTTGCCGCCCTGACATGCGACGCCGCTGGGCCTTGCATGGCGGCCTGCCTTACACCCTTCGGCTGTCAAAGTAAGACATGATTGAAATCAATTTCTCAGCATAGGCCGGGTCAGTCGCGTAGCCCGCCTGCTGAATACTGCGCGCCGCCTCTTGCGGGCTCTGGGCCTTGACCACTTCGCTATAGCGTTCGTTCTGACTGATCAGGCGGGCGTAGTCGGCAAACGATTCCGCATACGAGTCGTAGGCCCGAAACGGCTGTACCATTTTGCGAGGCTCGCCGTCTATATATTCGGTGGTCACGATATTTACGACCTTGCCCTTCCAGTTGGGCGACGCCTTGATGCCGAACAGGTTATAGCTTTGGCTGCCGTCTTCGCCACGAATCTCGCGCCGGCCCCAACCTGATTCCAGCGCCGCCTGGCTTAGAATCAGCTCGGACGGCACCCCGCTTTCGGCCGAAGCATGGCGCGCGGCGTTACCCATTTTTATGACAAACTGCTCAATGTGTTGCGGCGCACCGCGAATGGCGGATACAGCCGCACCCGCCACCCGCCCCACCTTGCTGTTGGACAGCATATCGATCAACGCCGAAATGCTCGGCGCATGCTCGGGACGCTCGGGGCCGACGCTTGAGCGCAAGGCAGGGTTGCGCGACGACGACAGCTCGGGCGGCGTGTTGCCCGCAGTGATATTGATCTGCCTGTCGCCTTGCACCCCACCCCGCATCTGATCCAGCAGGGCCTGGGCCAGGCCCACGCCGGGCTCGGCCAGCTGCAAGGCCATCTGCTCATCAGCCAGGCTTTGGGCCAGGCGAGTCTGGTCACTTTGAAACAAGCCCTGCAGGCCGCTGGACGCCTGACGCGCCTGCTTGATCATTTGTTGCAAAAACAAAGCCTCGAACTGGCGGGCCACTTCTTTTTGTTCGTCTGCGCTACCGCCGGAACGCGCAACACCGCCCTGCAGGCGCGACAATGCGCCAGTGTCGAGCGCATTGCGGGAGCTTTCGGTGGGCCGGGGAATGTATCGCACGAAACTCATCATGCCGCCTCGTCAGATAATTTCCAGATCGGCGCGCAAGGCGCCGGCGCTTTT
>NZ_DATJBQ010000176.1:0-23316 GCF_035515275.1 Pusillimonas sp. | reverse complement strand
GCATTAATGTTTCCAAGGTGTTTTTGCTGGTGTTTACCTTGGGCACGGCACTGGGCACCGTGGGCGGCGCCCTGGTCATTCCAACCGGCGTCGCCTCGCTTGAAATGGGCGTCGAGCTCATCGTCAAGGCGTTTGCCGTAGTCGTCATCGGCGGCCTGGGCAGTATGAAAGGCGCCGCAGTCGGCGCCATTATTGTCGGCCTGCTCAGCACCCTGGCGGTTTTCACCTACCCCGAAGTCGACACCCTGGCCATCTACCTCATCGTGATCGGCATGCTTATCTGGAAACCATCAGGCCTATACGGGAGGGTCGCAGCATGATGTCAAGAATTCTCATCGTCGTCTTTCTGGGGGCGCTGGCGGTGGCCCCGATGGTGATGCCCCCTTACTTCTTAACGGTGCTCATTCCGTTCTTCGCCTACGCAATCATTTTGTTCGGCCTTAATCTGCTGTTCGGCTACGGCGGGCAGCTATCGTTCGGGCACGCCATGTTCGTTGCGGTGGGCGCCTATGCGGCCGCCACCTCGTATTCGGTGCTGGGCGTGGCGTCATTCGAACTGATGCTGGGCGTCGCCGTGCTGGCGGCGCTGTGCATCGGGATACCTTTGGCGTTGATTGCCAGCCGCTTCACGGGAATCTTCTTCGGAGTGCTTACCCTTTCGTTCGGCATGCTCTTTCACTCGATTTTGTTCAAGTTCTACAACCTTACCGGTGGCGAAAGCGGCATGCGCGTGCCACGGCCCACATTGCTTGGAATGGAGCTAGAGGCCTACAACAAAATCGGCTTTCTGACCGGCCCCTTTTACTACTATTGCCTGATTCTGCTGATCTTGCTGGGATACCTGATGTGGCGGCTGGTGCGTTCGCCATATGGGCTGCACCTAAGTGCCTCGCGCGATAATCCGGTAAAAGCGCTGTATCTGGGCGTAAGGGTGCGCTGGGTGCGAACCGTGGCGTTTGTCATCTCGGCGGTGTATGGCGCCATAGGCGGCGTCATGCTTGGGGTGCTGACCGGCCTTGCCGATCCCGAGCTCTCTTACTGGACGCATTCCGGACACCTGGTCTTCATGACGATTCTGGGCGGCTTCCAGCAATTCTTGGGGCCTGCCGTGGGTGCGCTGGTCATGATCCTGGTTCAAGACCAGCTCATGGCCGAAACCGAGTACTGGCGGTTCTTTGTCGGGCTTGCGCTCGCAATTATCGTTATCGTCCTTCCGGGCGGCATTCTTGGCGGACTGCGCCGCATCAAATTCAAACAAAAGGAGACCAAAGCCCATGAGGACGCAACCCAGCGCCGCCCTGCGCGATCCACTGCTTGAGGCACGCAACGTTTCCAAGCGCTATGGCGATTTCATCGCCCTGCGCGATGTCTCGCTTAGCGTAAACAACGGCGAGGTCGTGTCCATTGTCGGCCCCAACGGGGCCGGCAAGACCACGCTCGTCAACACCCTGACAGGGCTGTTCGTGCCCACAACGGGCGAGGTCCGCTTCCTGGGCGAAAAACTGGCCGACAACGACATCGTCAAACTATCCACGCAGGGCTTGGCCAGAGCGTTTCAGCTGGTCAACATCTTCCCCGACCTGACGGTGCGCGAAACGCTCTCTGTAGCGGCCGGCTCGTACTCCGGGCTGCGCTGGCGCATGCTGCAGAATTTCCGCCGCAACAATGCAGTTCAGACAATTGTTGAAGACATCGCGCGGGCGTTCGGCCTTCACACTTCGCTTGATGTGCTTTCGTCGGCGTTGCCGCACGGCAAACGCAAACTGCTGGACGTGGCCAGCGCCCTGGCCCTGCACCCCAAGGTTCTGCTGCTGGACGAGCCCACCGCTGGCGTTTCCACCGCCGACAAGTACGGCATCATGGAGACGCTGCTGGCCGCCGCTAAAAAAATGAACGTCGGCGCGATTATGCTCGTCGAGCACGACATGGACTTGGTCTCTCGTTACTCGACCCGCATCATCGCCATGCAAGACGGTGCCAAGATCGCCGATTCTCCCGCCGCAGAGTTCTTTCAGAACGAAGAGGTCTTGTCTATCGTAGTCGGCAAAGCCAGCCACTGAAGGAAGCTGCTGAATGTCTCTTGAACTCAACAAAATTTCGGTCACGTTACTGGGCAACCAGGTTCTGCGCGAGATCTCGCTTTCTGTACAGCCCGGCGAGCTGGTCTGCCTGGTCGGCCGCAACGGCGCGGGCAAGACCACCACGCTTCGCAGCATCATGGGTTATCAAAAGCTCGACAGCGGCGACATTCGATGGAAGTCCAAACCCCTGAACGGCCTGCCCACCTACGCCATGGCCGACCTGGGCCTGGGTTATACGCCCGAGGGCAGCGACGTGTTCGGCGACCTTACTGTCGAAGACAATATCGCCCTGCCCACCTGGACCCGTAAAACAGGCAAGTCGGCCAATGACCGAATTGAGGTCGCCTACAACATATTCCCCAAGCTCAGGCAATACTTGCATCGGGGCGGGCAACAGCTGTCCGGAGGCGAGCGCAAAATGGTCTCAATCGCCCGGGCTATCGCCCTGGATCCAGAAATGCTTATTCTGGACGAAGCCTTCGAGGGGCTTTCTCCGGCCATCCTGCCCACAATCAGCGACGGCCTGCGCGAAATTCTTGGTCAGGGACGCTCGGTGCTGCTGGCCGAATCCAATTTCTACCATCTGCCAAGTTTTGCAGATCGCATCTATGTCATTGAGCGTGGCGAGATCGTGTTTCATGGCACGCTTGACCAAGCCGCCGACCACCCTGAAACCATGAAAATCATTACCGGTACAGGCTGAGACCACAGCTCACCCGGTCCCTCGTCTGCAAGGAACCAGCATGATCGCCGTTATCTTTGAAGTCGTACCGCACCCCGACCGCAAGCAAACGTATCTGGACATCGCCGCGCAATTGCGGCCGCAATTACAAGAAATCGACGGCTTCTTGTCAATTGAGCGATTCCAAAGCCTCAGTGATCCGGGCAAGATTTTGTCGCTGTCGTTCTGGCGTGATGAAAAGGCTGTGAGCCAATGGCGCAATACCGAAGCTCATCGCCAGGCCCAGCAAGCCGGGCGCGGCGGCGTCTTCACGGACTATCGCCTGCGCATCGCCGGCGTCACCCGCGACTACGGCATGAACGACCGCGCGCAAGCACCTTCAGACAGCCGTAGCGCTCACGGGTAACCGCCGGCTGCTTTCGGGCCGGGCCTGCCGGTGCCGCGCCCGGCTTGTTTCCAGCGTCTGGCTGGGCGCTTCGCCAAAGCGTTGCCGGTACGCAGCGGCAAAGCGCCCCAGGTGCGTATACCCCCAGCGCATGGCAACTTCCGACACCTGGGTGTCGGCCCGAGGGTTGGCCAGCTCGAGCCGGATTCGATCCAGGCGCAGTTCGCGAAGCAACTGCATGGGGCTGGCGCCGTACTGCAGCCGGCACATGCGCGACAGGCTTCGTTCGCTGGTGCCGCTGTATTGGGCAATGTCCGCCAACGAAATGTCGTCTTGCAAATGCGCCTCGATATACTCGCGCGCGCGTTGCAAGCGCCGCGGCGCCTGTTCGGCCTCCAGGCCCAAATGGCGCTCGTGCAATGACAGCGATTGGGCGCACAGCAAATGGCGCATCAACGCCGCTTCCGCCAAGCGTATTTTCAGCCCGCTGGTGGCCGAAGGGTGCGCAACCTGTTCACAGAAGTAGCGCATCAGTGCGCTCCATTGCTCGCCGTCGGTGGCAGTTAAAGAAACTGAACGATTAAAGCGCAGCGGTTCGCGCGGGTTGGCGCCTGTCAGGCCGGCGTATTCAAGCGCCAGGCGGTTAAGCGGCACTTTAAGAATGATCTGCGTGGCGCCGGCTTCCCAATTAAGCCGATGATGCACCGTTGACGGCAAGATCAGGCCTTGTCCTGGCTCGACCCGCCATGTTCCTTCGTCGCACTCGACCTCGACCATGCCGGCCAGAGGCAATTGCACCAGCAGAAAGTCACCGCCCGGGCGCGTCTCTTCAACACGAACGGCGTCGCCGTACTCAAGCATCCACAGGCTAAGCGCATCGGCCTTTACACCATGGAGTCGGGCGGCCAGCGTTGACCCGCGCGGCTCAAGTACGTGATCGTTCAGCAATTCGGCAATACGGGTGCGCACTTCGTCGACATCCTCCGATGTCAGAAGCGCATGACGCCCGAGCAGTGTCCGGGTCCAACCCTTCATCGAGTGGGTCATGTTCAGCCTCCCGCGCCTATCACTGATTACTCAGTACAGAACCTATTACCTAGTATAAACGCGCGGGACTCTAGACAAGCCAATTGACGAAAAACGGCCCGGGCCCTGCGCCGACATGCGGGGCCGGGCCCGGGCCAAGGACCGGGCGCCTTACACCCGGACCCTGTGCAGCAGCGCGTTGGTCAGGCCACGGGCTGGTGGCCGCCGTTGTCGGCCAGGGCTTCTTCGCGGTAAAAGCCCATGGCTTCAATGGCCGGCAGGTCGTTAAAGCAAAACAGGCAAGCATCGTCAGTGGCTGACGTGTTCACGTGTTCATGCCAGGCCCACGAAGGCACGCAGAAAATATCGTGCTCTTGCCAGTCGTAGCGCCGACCGTTGATAACGGAATACCCGCTGCCCTTGGCCACCTGGTACAAGAAGCTGCCGGTATGGCGATGCGCCTTGCCTTTGAAGCCCGGACGCAGCATTTGCATGCTGGCACCCATGGTCTGCATCACGTGCCCGCCCGTGGCCGGGTTGGTGTAGTTCATGAGCAGGCAATCGTAGTCGTTGCCGTCCGACACTTTCGAGTAGTTAAGCAAGGCTTCGTAAGTGGGCACCCACTCGTACTTGAACAGCGGCGAATACGGCTGGCCCCACTTGTCGTTCTGCGGACGCAAGCCGGGTGCCCCCCAGATGCCCACGGAATCATTCACCGGATGGCCCACCGCCTGGTGCAGGTCGGGATGCACACCAAAGAACCCCGCCTCCATGGCGTTGGCCAATGGAATGTCCAGCCCGTCTTGCCAGATGCAGGGCAGCCCGTCTTCGGCCACGCCGTGTTCGTGCCAACAGCCGTTGGGGGTAATGACAAAGTCGTTCGCGCCCAAGCTTAGCTTGTGACCATTGACAATGGTGTAGGCCCCTTTGCCTTCCATGATGAAGCGCAGGGCGGACGACGAATGCCAGTGCGCCGAAGCGGCCTCGCCCGGATGCATGACCTGCAAGCCCGAATACAGCCAGCCCACTGCGGCAGCCACGTCGCGACGGCCGGGGTTGTCCAGGTAAATAACCCGGCGTCCCGCCTGCTCGGGCGTAACCAGCGACACCGAACGCAATACATGTTCGCGCAGCTCGCGGTAGCGCCATACCATCGGCACCGATTGCGACTTGGGCTGCCAGGGCTCGATCTTGTTGGCCACCGTCCAAAGCGCAGCGGTTCCCAGGCTTTCCAGTTCGCGGTAGTAGTCCACCAGTTCGGGCGTGTCCTGTACATTGGCCCGGCCGGCCACTTCTTCGCGATAGGCGTCGTATACAACGGTAGACATAGATTTCTCCTTGGCGGCAAATATTCACTTGGCGGACAAGGGTTTGAAAAGCGCCCGCCTCTTAAGACACACAGTACCCAGACCAAGGTGGGCACGCCATCCGATTCCGGCCTGACTTCATCCACAAACGGCCAAGCTTTCTTGACAAATTAGTCAGGCTCCTTTACCGTTTAGCAAAAAGTCAGGCTTGCTTACCAATTAAAGCAAGACGACACCCGTGCGCCCCGTTACCGGCCACAACCACTTTGCACGCGCCGGATGTTCCGCCGTGTCTAACATTCGAGGAGCATTTGAAATGAAACTCAAGCAACGTTTTCAACTCGGCGCCGTTGCCGCGGCACTAAGCTTTGCCTCGGTGGGCCATGCGGCCGACCTGAAAATCGGCATGATTCTGCCCATGTCAGGGCCATTTTCAGCCTATGGCCAGCAGATTCTGAACGGCGCAAAGCTGTATTTGGAAAAGCACGGCGACACCATCGGCGACCGCAAGGTTCAGCTGATCGTGAAGGACGACACGGGTGTGGCACCTGAGATCAGCCGCCGCGCCGCCCAGGAACTGATCGTTCAGGACAAAGTGGACATTCTGGCCGGCTTTGGCCTGACCCCTTCGGCCTTTGCCGTGGCCCCCCTGGCAACACAGGCCAAGGTGCCGGCCATTGTCATGAACGCCGCCACTTCGTCGATCACCACCAAATCGCCGTACATCGTGCGTGTATCCATGGCGTTGCCGCAAACTACGGCGCCGATCGCAACCTGGGCCGCCAAGAACGGCATCAAGCGCGCCTACACCGTGGTTGCCGACTTTGGCCCCGGACACGACGCCGAGAAGCAGTTCATCAAGACCTTTACCGAGGCCGGCGGAGAAATCGTGGGCGAAGTACGTACCCCCGTACAAAACCCCGATTTCTCACCGTTCTTGCAGCGGGTCAAAGACTCGAAAGCCGACGCCGTATTTTTGTTTGTGCCGGCCGGCGAACAAGGCGTGGCCTTCCTTAAGGGTTACAAAGACCGCGGCCTGGCCGAGGCAGGCATCAAGCTGATCGCCACCGGCGACCTGACCGATGAAGACGTGCTGGATGCCATGGGCGAACCCGCCGTGGGCGTAATCAGCTCGATGCATTACGCCGAGGCGCACGATACACAATTGAACCAGGATTACGTGCGGTCGTATTACAAGGCCTACCCACAAAAACGCCCCAACTTCATGTCGGTGGCAGGCTACGACGGCATGCACTTGATCTATGACGTGCTTGCTCGCACCAACGGCGACGCCGGCGGCGACGTCTTCATCGAAGCGGTCAAGGGCACCCAATGGGAAAGCCCGCGCGGCCCCGTGCAGATTGACCCGGAAACCCGCGACATTATCCAGAACGTCTATATTCGTGAAGTCAAGAACGTGGACGGCAAGCTGCAGAACGTCGAGTTCGACAAAATTGCCGACTTCAAAGACCCGGGCAAAGAGTAAGGCTCTAAAGAAAGTGATCAAGCATCCGGCGGCTGGCCCTATCCAGGGCCGCCGGGTCGCGGATCAGGTAATGCAGGCCGTCGGCGTCTGAAATAAGCAGGCGCTTGTCGGGCAGACGGCGAATATCCTGCTCGCTGCGCAGGCGCAGCAAGCAGGTTCCCCGGTCGGTGTGCACTGTCCAGTCAGACGGTGTGGCCACGCTAGACACCGCCGTAATCGACTCGATGACCGGCATGAAGTCTCGGCTCGACAGCGCCGCACTCACTTGCGCAAGCAACGGCCCGGGCAGGTCGCCCAGCCGCTCTATCCACACTTGTTCGTGCCCAAATACATCGACCAGCGCAACGCCCTCGTCGGGGGCCTCGATAGGGAACGCCCTGACCGGCGTCACTTCGCAAGCACTACGCCCGGGGCGTACGAGCATCAGACGGCCAAAGGGGTCGTGCTCAAGCGACCAGTCGGGCAAGGCCGCAGATAAAGTTTTCGAAGCATTCATGTTTCGTCTTCCTCGCTCCAGGTTTCTTCTTCTGAAGACGGCGTCTCGGTCTCGCCTCGTGCCTGGGCCTGGTGCAACCTGAAATAAGCACCTTGGGCCGCGATAAGCGCGTCGTGCGAACCCTGTTCTATTACTTTGCCGCGCTCAAGCACCACCAGGCGGTCGGCCTTACGCAAGGTGCTGAGCCGATGCGCCACCGCAATAGTGGTGCGCCCACGCACGAGATTATCAAGCGCCTTCTGTATTTCTTTCTCGGTAGCCGTGTCTACCGAAGAAGTGGCCTCATCCAGAATGAGAATGCGCGGGTCGATCAGCAAGGCGCGTGCGATGGAAATGCGCTGGCGCTCGCCCCCCGACAATGCCTGCCCGCGTTCACCCACCAGCGAATCGTAGCCCTGAGGCAAACGCAGAATGAACTCGTGTGCATGAGCGGCTCGGGCCGCCGCAACGATTTGCGCACGGCTTGCATCGGGCTTGCCGTAGGCTATGTTTTCGGCAATGGTGCCAAAGAATAAAAACGGCTCTTGCAACACCACCCCAATATTGCGCCGATAGGCTTCGATATCCAGCCTGCGCAGGTCGGTGCCGTCCACCTTGATGCTGCCTTGAGACACATCGTAAAAACGGCAGATCAAGTTCAGCAAGGTGCTTTTGCCCGAGCCGCTGTGCCCGACAAGACCTATCATTTCGCCCGGTTCAATATCCAGGTTCAGGCCCTGAATAACTTGTCGGTTGCCGTACCGAAACCCGGCCCGCCTGATTTCTATGCGCCCCTGAATGCGGCCCGGCTGCACGGGGTTGCTTGCCTGCGGCACGCTTGACACGCGATCAAGAATATCGAAGATACGTTTTGCGCCCGCAGCCGCCTTTTGCATGACCGACACAAAGCGGCTCATGGAATCAAGCCTCAGGTAGAACCGACCTATGTACGACAAGAACGCCGCCAGCACGCCCACCGAGATCTGGTGCCCGGCGATCAACCAGATGCCGAACACCCAAACCACCAGCAGCCCCACCTCAGTGGCCAGGGTGACGCTGGGCGAAAACAGGGCCCAGACCCGGTTGACCCGATCGTTGATAACCAGGTTGCGCCGGTTGGCTTCGCGAAAGCGGCCGATCTCGCGCTGCTCTTGCGCAAAGGCCTTGACCACCCGTATGCCGGGTATGGTGTCGGCCAGCACACTGGTAATTTCCGACCACACGCGGTCGGCTTTCTCGAAGCCAAATCGCAGCTTGTCGCGCACCGACTGAATCATCCAGGCGATGAAAGGCAGCGGTACCAGGGTGGCCAGGGCAAGCCAGGGGTCGATATAGAACAGAATGCCCGCTGTCATGGTGATCATCAGCACGTTCGAGGCGAACTCCAGCAGATGCAACGACAGGAACAGACAGATGCGGTCGGTCTCGGCACCCACACGCGAGATCAAATCGCCGGTGCGTTTGCCGCCAAAGTATTCCAGCGACAAATGCTGCAAGTGCGAGTAAGCCGTATTGCGCAGATCGGCGCCGATACGTTCGCTGACGCGCGCCAGAAGATAGGTATGCGCCCACCCCAGCACCCAGGCCAGCACGGCCGCGGCCAGCAGGCCCACCAAATAGCCGGTTGCCTTGCCATAATCAATCGGCACACCGTTCTGAAAAGGAATCAGCACCTCGTCCATCAGCGGCATGGTCAGGTAGGGCGGCACCAGCGTGGCCGCCGTGGCAAGCACCGTCAGCGCAAACCCCACAAACAGCTGCACCCGATACGGCCGGGCAAACCGCCACAGCCGCAACAGGGCCCAGGCAGGCGGCGTCTGGGGCTTGGCCGACGCGGCGCCGGCCTCTTGCGGATACGACTCAAGTTCGGCCAGGGGCGCCTGCCCCGCCGTAAGCTTGGAAAACTGCTCGGCCAAACGACCCATGGAACGAGCCGACGCCAGAGTGTGGTGCCAGGCCTGGAGCCGCTGCGTACCATCGCACAGCTCAAGGGTGGCAACGCCTGCGTGGTCACGACTGACCAGCACCAGGTCGGGCGACAGCCGCCATTCCCGCCACTCGTCAGCCTGGCGGGCCAACAGGCGCAAGCTGGTCAGTACCAACACGCCTTCGGCAAAGCGCAAGCCGCTGTCAAGATCGAGCCTGGCCCAGGCAACAATCGTTTCGCCGGTCGCCAGACGGTCGTGCAGGGCGGTCCGAACATCATCGGGCAGTGGTGCAACCATGGAGTGCTGTATAGAAAGTATTCAGGAAATTGTCAGCGAAGCCCGGCCTAAGCAGCCCGATGTTGTTTTTTTGTAGTTTCCACACAGGGGAAAACGTATAGGAACCATATAGGCGCGCAGTTTATAGGATATGCTGTTTACGCGTTGGGCGTTGCGTTCGCGACCACCACGCAGCTTTCAATATTCTTCCATTTTCGCCTAGCCTTCTGCGTACTTCCATGAAAAAAAAATACATCGATATTGTCGATGTGCTGTCGTTGCGTGGCCCCAACATCTGGACATATCCACCGGTGCTCGAAGCCTGGGTCGATATCGGTGAACTGGAAGAATTTCCTTCCAACCTGATACCCGGCTTTGCACAGCGCCTTGAAAGCTGGCTGCCGACGCTGGTCGAACATCGATGCAGCTACGGCGAGCGCGGGGGCTTCCTGCGTCGACTGCAAGACGGAACCTGGCCGGCCCACATACTCGAGCACGTCACCCTCGAGCTGCAGAACCTGGCCGGCCTTCCAGGCGGCTTTGGCAAGGCGCGCGAGATGTCGCAGACCGGCGTATACCGCGTGGTGGTCAGCGCCTACCACGAGAAGGTGACGCACGCGGCGTTGCATGCCGCGCGTGACCTGGTCATGGCGGCCATTGAAGATCGCCCTTTCGATGTTCAAGGCGCCGTCGATCACTTGCGCGACCTTGTCGAGCGGCACTACCTGGGGCCCAGCACCGCCTGCATCGTCACCGCCGCTGAAGAACGCCTTGTCCCGGCGATTCGCCTGTGCGAAGACAGCAACCTGGTTCAGTTGGGTTACGGCGCGCGCCAGCAACGCATCTGGACCGCCGAAACCAACCGCACCGGCGCCATTGCCGAAAGCATCTCACGCGATAAAGACCTTACCCGCCAGTTACTGCAGACTTGCGGCGTTCCGGTGCCCGAAGGCGTTGTGGTGACCAGCCGCGAGCAAGCCTGGGAAGCCGCACAAGACATCGGCCTGCCGGTGGTCGTCAAACCGCTGGACGGCAACCACGGTCGCGGTGTGTTTACCGACCTGAGCACCGAACAGGCCGTTTACACGGCCTTCGACGTGGCCTGCGAAGAAGGCAGCGATGTCATCGTCGAGCGCTTCATTCTGGGGCTTGAGCACCGGCTGCTGGTGGTCGGCGGGCGCATGGTCGCCGCAGCCCGGGGCATGGAGGCCTGGGTGGTCGGCGACGGCGTATCGAGTATTTCTCAATTGATCGACCAACAGCTGAACAGTGACCCGAGGCGCGGCTCCACCGAAAACCACCCGTTGAACCCGGTACGTATCGACTCAGCGGCACGGCTCGAGCTTTCAAGCCAGGGCTTTCATAGCGACTCGGTGCCGCCCGAAGGCACCCGGGTGCTTATCCAGCGCAACGGCAACGTCGCCTTTGACGTCACCGATCTGGTGCACCCCAGCGTGGCAGAGCACGTGTGCCTGGCCGCGCGTATCGTAGGCCTGGACATTGCGGGCATCGACTTGGTCACGCGCGACATTTCGCGCCCGCTTGAAGAGCAGGGCGGCGCCCTGGTCGAAGTAAACGCGGGGCCGGGCCTGCTGATGCACCTGCGTCCGGCCGAAGGCCAGGCGCGACCGGTCGGTCAGGCCATTGTCGAACACCTGTTCCCCAACGGCGACCAGGGTCGTATTCCCGTTGTAGGCGTTGCCGGCAGCCATGGCAAGACGGCAGTGGCCCGTCTTGTGGCCCACTTGTTGCAGCTTAACGGCTTGCGCGTCGGCCTGGCCTGCAGCACCGGCCTGTACATGGACGGCCGCGCACTCGAGCGCGGCGACGCTGCCCACTGGGAGCCCGCCCAGCGCGTGCTGCGGCATCGCACCGTGGACGCCGCCGTATTCGAAAACGGCAACCGCATGATACTTACCGAGGGCCTGGCCTACGACCGCTGCCAGGTCGGCGTGGTCACCGACCTTGACCCCGCACAGACCTTTCCCGATCTGTCGATTGAAACGCTTGAGCAACTGGTTAAGGTCGTGCGCACGCAGGTGGACGTGGTGCTGCGCGAGGGCGCCGCCGTGCTGAACGGCGCAGACCCAACCGTGGCCGGGCTGGCCGATTTATGCGATGGCGAGGTCTTTCTGTTCGGCCTTAGCGAAACAGCACCGACCATTGCAGAACACCTTGCCCTGGGCCGGCGAGCCGTGTTCGTGGCCAATGGCTGGATCACCCTGGCCGCCGGCAGCGTACGCACCCCATTGCTGCCGGCCGACTCCGTTGCGCACGATGCCCGCATGGCGCGCACCCTTGAACAGACGTTGGCAGCCATCGGGGCCGGCTGGGCCCTGGGGCTGTCGCCGGCCGCGCTGCGCGCCGGCCTCGAAACACAAGGTGCGCCGCATCCGGCGCTGGTCACCACAAACTGAAGCCCTGCGCTTAGCCCGATCATCTTTCAAGACCTCAATCATGGACGTTTCTCGCATCAGGGCCCTGCGTGGGCCTAACCTATGGAGCCGTCGCACGGCGCTCGAGGCCATCGTGTCCTGCACCCCGCCGGAATACGACATTGCCGGCCTGCCGGGCTTCGAAGACCGCCTGCGCGCGCGGTTTCCGGCAATAGGCGGGCTTCAGCCGGCCGGCCATGACCGGGCCGTGCCGCTTGCCTGCGCGCTAAGCGCCACGACGCTGGCCTTGCAATTGCACGCAGGCTGCGCTGTCACCTTCTCGCGCTGCGTTCCCACGGTCGAAGCGGGCATTTACCAAGTCGTGGTCGAATATGGCGAAGAGGCCGTAGGGCGCCATGCGTTTGCGCTGGCGTGCCGCCTGATAGCCGCCGCGCTCGACGACACGCCGTTCGATCTGGCCGACGCGCTACGCGAACTGGCCGAGCTGGACGAATCCGAACGGCTGGGCCCCAGCACAGGTGCCATTGTTCAGGCCGCCGTGGCGCGCGGCATCCCGTTTCGCAGACTGACCAGCGGCAGCCTGATCCAGTTCGGCTGGGGCCGCCGCCAGCGCCGCATTCAGGCGGCTGAAACCAGCCAGACCAGCGCGATCGCCGAAGCTATTGCGCAAGACAAAGTATTGACCAAACGCTTGCTGCACGCTGCCGGCGTGCCGGTTCCGCTGGGCCGGCCGGTAAAAGATGCCGACGATGCCTGGGCGGCCGCGCAGGAAATCGGCACACCTGTCGTGCTCAAGCCCCGAGACGGCAACCAGGGTAAAGGCGTGGCAGTCAATATTTCGTCGCAAGAACAGATTGCAGAAGCCTATCGCGTTGCCGCAAGCCACCGCGATGACATCATTGTGGAGCGCTATTTCCCCGGGCATGACTTTCGTCTGCTGGTCGTGGGCGACATGGTGGTGGCGGCCGCGCGCCGCGATCCACCCAGCGTCAACGGCGACGGCAAGCACAGCATCCGCGAACTGGTCGATGAAATAAACCTGGACCCCAGGCGGGGCGAGGGCCATGGCACGTCGCTGACCAAAATACGGCTTGACGAGATTGCGCTGGCCACTCTGGCCAAGCATGGCTATACCCCCGAATCGGTACCGGTGCCGGGCGCACGCGTGGTATTGCGCAACAACGCCAACCTAAGTACCGGGGGCACCGCCACCGACGTCACCGACGACGTTCATCCTGAGTTTGCCGCACGCGCCGTGGCGGCCGCCAAGGCCGTAGGGCTGGACGTGTGCGGCGTGGACGTCGTCGCCGATACGGTGATTCGCCCGCTCGAGGATCAGGGCGGTGGCATCGTCGAAGTGAATGCCGCACCGGGGCTACGCATGCATCTTGCACCGTCGTTCGGAAAAGGCCGACCGGTCGGCGAAGCCATTATCTCGACACTATTCGAACCCGGCGACGACGGCCGCATACCCGTTGCCGCTGTGGCGGGCACCAATGGCAAAACCACCACAGTACGCCTGATAGCCCACCTGATGGGCGCGGGCGGCCATACCGTGGGCATGACCAACTCTGACGGCGTCTATATAGGCAACCGCCGTATCGACACCGGCGACTGCAGTGGGCCTCGTAGCGCGCGCAACGTGCTGATGCACCCCGACGTCGACGCCGCCGTGTTTGAAACGGCGCGTGGCGGCATCTTGCGTGAAGGCCTTGGCTTTGACCGCTGCGACGTAGCCGTGGTGACCAACATCGGCGTGGGCGACCACCTGGGCCTTAATTACATCAGCACCGTTGAAGACCTGGCGGTGGTCAAACGGGTCATTGTCGAGAACGTGGCGCCAAGCGGCGCTGCGGTGCTTAATGCCATGGACCCGCATGTGGTCCCCATGGCCGCCTGTTGTCAGGCCCCAGTCATTTTCTTTGCTCACGACCGCCAGCATCCGGTCGTGGCCGCGCACCATGCTCAGGGCCTGAAGGTCATATACCGTGACGGCCATGACATTGTCGCCGCGCAAGAACAGACGCACGTACGGCTGCCCTTGGCAAACGTACCCCTGACCGACAACGGACGCCTGCCCTTTCAGGTGGAGAACGTCATGGCCGCCGTCGGCGCAGCCTGGGCTTTGGGTCTGCCCTGGGACAACGTACGCGAACGCCTCAGCGATTTCGTCAGCGACGCAGGCACGGCACCCGGTCGCTTCAATCGCTTTCGTCTGCGCGGCGCAGAAATTATTGTCGACTACGGCCACAACCCCGACGCCATGCAAGCGCTGGTACGCGCGGTTGAAGCACTACCGGCCCGCCGGCGCACCGTGGTCATCAGCGGGCCCGGCGACCGGCGCGACCAGGACCTGCGCCGCCAGACGGAAATTCTGGGTGATGCCTTCGACCGGGTGGTGCTGTACGAAGACCAATGCGGGCGCGGGCGCGCCGACGGCGAGGTGATGGCCCTGCTGAAACAAGGCCTGGCAAGCGCCCGTCGCACGCGCGACATCAGCGAAATATGGGGTGAGTTCCCGGCCATAGACGCCGGCCTGAACGGCCTGGAAGACGGCGATCTATGCCTGATTCTGATCGACCAGGTTGACGAAGCCCTGGCTTACATTGGGCGGCTGGTGCAAGAAAGCAATACGGCCACCGCCTGATGGCAGGGCCGGCACTGGACGACTTTGAACGGCATCGTGTAAACTTACGGCCAGCCCCAGGGCATGTTCGCCCGGGGCAAATTATTCACCAGCCATGACACCTTTGTTCTCGACCTGCCGCAACACCATTTGGTGGCGCTTCTTTTAAGAAGCGGCATGTCGTCGCGGTTACGAACCGCAACTTGCCGCCGTACCGGTCGGCAAGTTTCAGTCAGGCAACAACGCACCCCGGCACGGCGGCTCTAAACAGGAGCCCCACCCATGTCACACCCCCCCATCGCACTCGCAACCCGCCACGCACCCGTTTTGCGTACGCCGTGGTTCGGCTCGGCTTGCCTTGCCCATGCGACGCGATGGCGCCCGGACTTGATTCCCGCTTATGCACGCGCTTTGGCCTTCTGTTCGGCCACATCCGCCTTGCGCCGGCCACTGCCTGCCGCCGCGACGAAGCCCATGCCCACCCACATTGAATCAAGGCCCGACCATGAAATTGCTGATGCTCGATAACTACGACTCGTTCACTTACAACCTCGTTCAATACTTCGGCGAACTGGGCGCCGACGTGACCGTGCTGCGCAACGACCAGACCAGCATCGAAGCCATTACCCAACTGCAACCCGACCGCATCTGCGTCTCGCCCGGCCCCTGCTCGCCGGCCGAAGCGGGTATTTCCATTGACTTGATCCAGGCTTTTGCCGGCAAAACACCGATTCTGGGCGTATGCCTGGGGCACCAGGCCATCGGTGCAGCTTTTGGTGGCCGCGTGGTGCGCGCCGGCAAGCAAATGCACGGCAAGACCTCGCCCATTACCCACAACGGCCAAGACGTATTCAAGGGCCTGCCCTCGCCCTACACCATTACGCGGTATCACTCACTGGCCATTGAGCGCGAGTCGCTGCCCGACTGCCTGGAAATCACCGCCGAAAGCGACGACGGCGAAATCATGGGCGTTCGCCACACGCACTTGCCGGTGCACGGGGTGCAGTTTCACCCCGAATCTGTATTAAGCGAACACGGCCACGCCCTGCTGCGCAACTTTCTGTCAATCTGAAATGCGCCCCATTGCCAAAACCGAACAAACTGAATAACGATTCAAACTTAAAGGAACCACCATGCCCATTACCCCCTCCGACGCCCTGGCGCGCTGCATAGAACACCGAGAGATCTTCCACGAAGAAATGCTGCACCTGATGCGCCTGCTGATGCGCGGCGAAATGTCGCCGCAAATTGCCGCCGCGCTGATCATGGGGCTGCGCGTCAAAAAAGAAACCATCGGCGAAATTACCGCGGCAGCTCAGGTAATGCGCGAGTTCGCCCTGCAGGTCAATACCCCCAACCCCGACGAGCTGCTGGATATGTGCGGCACCGGTGGCGACGGCACCAAGACCTTCAATATTTCCACCGCCGCCATGTTCGTGGCCGCAGCGGCCGGCGTCAAAATTGCCAAGCACGGCGGTCGCAGCGCCTCGTCGTCGTCGGGCAGCGCCGACGTGGTCGAGGCGCTGGGCATCAACATTGATCTTTCGCCCGAGCAGATCAACGAATGCATCGAGCAGACCGGTATCGGCTTCATGTTCGCACCCGCCCACCACGGCGCCATGAAAAACGTGGCGTCGCTGCGCAAAGAGCTGGGCGTCAAGACCATCTTCAATATTTTGGGCCCGCTGACCAACCCGGCCAATGCCTCGAACCAGTTGATGGGCGTGTTCCACTCTGATCTGGTCGGCATCCAGGTACGGGTGCTGCAACGCCTGGGTTCCAAGCACGTGCTGATCGTGCACGGCAAAGACGGCATGGACGAGGCCTCACTGGGCGCACCCACCATTGTGGGCGAGCTGAAAGACAACACAGTCAGCGAGTACGAGATCCACCCCGAGGACTTCGGCATGTCGATGGCCTCGAACCGTGCACTGAAGGTCGAAAACCGCGAGGAATCGGCCGCCCTGATAAAAGAAGCACTCGATAACGTTCCGGGCGCGGCTCGTGATATCGTAGGCCTGAATGCCGGTTTGGCCATCTACGCCGGCAACAAGGCCGGCTCTATTCGCGAAGGCCTGAATATGGCGTTTGAAGCCATGGCCAGCGGCGCGGCTCGCTCCAAACTCGAACAATTCGCAGCCTACACCAATCAATTCAAATCTTAAGGTGCCTCACCCAGCCGGAGCCTTCCGCCCGGCCGTGGGAACACACGGAGAAACCGATGAACGACATACTGGAAAAAATCCTCGCTACAAAAAAAACCGAGGTCACCTCGGCACGCCAGATGCGCAGCGAAGCTGACGTACTGCGTGAAGCCAAGAGCCGCAAAGATGTGCGGGGCTTCATCCGTGCCATAGAAGAAAAAATTGCCCAGGGCAAACCGGGCGTTATTGCCGAGATAAAAAAAGCCTCGCCCTCAAAAGGTGTGATCCGCGAAAACTTCAACCCGGCCGAAATCGCGTCGTCGTACGCAGCCCACGGGGCGGCCTGCTTGTCGGTCCTTACCGATGTCCAGTTTTTTCAGGGCTCGTACGACTACCTGCGCCAGGCGCGCGCGGCCTGCTCGCTGCCGGTACTGCGTAAAGACTTCATGATCGACCCTTATCAAATCGCTCACGCCCGCGCACTGGGCGCCGACTGCGTGCTGCTGATCGTGGCGGCGCTGGGCCTGAACCAGCTCAAAGAGCTTGAAAGCCTGGCGATGGAGCTGGACATGGACGTACTGGTCGAGGTTCACGACCGCGACGAGCTCGATATTGCGCTGCAACTGAAGACCCCGCTGCTGGGTATCAACAACCGCAACCTGCGCACCTTCGAAATCTCGCTGCAGAACACCATCGACATGCTGCCGCTTATTCCTGAGGGTAAACGCGTGGTCACCGAAAGCGCCATACTGACGCGCGAAGACGTCGACCTGATGCGCTCGCATGGCGTACAAGCCTTTTTGGTCGGCGAGCGCTTCATGCGGGCCCAAGAGCCCGGCCAGGCATTGCAAGAGCTCTTCTTTTAAGCCTGAAGCCCGCCATGTTTACATTCGCCGAATCCGACCCGGGGCTGACCAAAGAAGAAGCCACCGCCATTGAAGAGCAATTGCGCACTGACCTGCTCAAGGCGCAGTACTCGCAATTGAAGCAGTCGCGCCACGCATTGCTGATCGTCATTGCCGGCATTGACGGGGTCGGAAAAGGCGCTTCCATCGCGTTGTTGAACGAGTGGATGGACGCCCGTCATATTCAGACGCTGGCATTTGGCGAGCCGGCCCAATGCGATAAAGACCGGCCCTTCTTGTGGCGCTACTGGCGGCGCCTGCCGGCCAAGGGTCGCACCGGCATTGTGTTTGGCTCTTGGTATACCGATATGCTGGCCGAGGCGGCAAGTAAAAACCCCGACCAAAAGAAAATACAGGCGCTGTCCAGATCCATACGTCAGTTCGAAACCACCTTGGCCCAGAACAACGTTCAGGTGCTGAAGCTTTGGTACCACCTTTCGCAAGAGGCCCAGAACAAACGCACCCAGAAACTGCTCGCCGACCCGGACACCGCCTGGCAGGTCAGACCCGAAGACCTCAAGGTCAATAAAAAATTTTCCAGGCTGCGCGATGCCGCCGAGCTGACCTTGTCGCTTACCAGCGAAGCGCACGCGCCTTGGGTGGTTATTCCTGCCGCCGACGAACAGCTGCGCGACATCAGCACCGGGCGCGCCGTGCTCAACGCCTTGCGCAAGCGGCGAATCGAGCCGATTGGCCCGCTGGTATTGCCCTCGCCCAACGCCGCCGGAAACGGGCACTCTGTGCTTGCAAAGCTTGACTACAGCCTTAAGCTCAGCGACGACAAATACGACGCCCAACTGCCCCAATGGCAAGGGCGCCTGGCCCGGCTGGCGCGCAACAAGGCGTTCGAAAAAATACCCCTGGTGCTGGTTTTTGAAGGCCCTGACGCCGCGGGCAAGGGCGGAGCCATACGGCGTATTACCCATGCGCTTGACCCACGCCAGTTCCGCGCCGTTCCTATTTCGGCACCCACCGACGAAGAGCACGCCCACCCTTATTTGTGGCGCTTCTGGCGCCGCCTGCCCCGGCCCGGCCGCATCGTTATTTTTGATCGCTCGTGGTATGGGCGAGTACTGGTGGAACGTGTCGAACAATATGTCTCGCAGGCCGAATGGCAGCGCGCCTACGAAGAGATCAACCAATTCGAGTCGCAGCTGATCGACAGTGGGGCAGTGGTGCTCAAGTTCTGGCTGGCGGTAACCAAAGACGAGCAGCTCGCCCGTTTTCGCGAACGCGAGACATCAACCTTCAAGTCGTTCAAAATCACCCCCGAAGACTGGCGGAACCGAAAGCAATGGGACGCCTACGAAGTAGCCGCCGAAGAAATGTTCGAACGCACCAGCACGCCCGAATGCCCCTGGCACGTTGTGCCGGCCAACGACAAGCGTCATGCCCGCGTGACCGTACTTGAGCATATTGTTACGGCGCTTGAAAACGCCATGAACGTAAAGGGTTGACCATGGATAAGCAAAGCCCCCCTTGCCCCCTGTGCCACGAAAACGGCGGCCGCGTCGTTTGGCGCAACGACACGCTGCGCATCATTGCCGTCGAAGACGCACACCCGGGCTTTACCCGCGTCGTCTGGAACAAGCACGTTTCCGAAATGACCCAGCTTTCGGTGCCCGAACGTAACACCTTCATGGCCGCCGTCTGGCAGGTCGAGCAAACCCAGCGCCAGGTCCTGGAACCCGACAAGGTCAATCTGGCCCAGTTTGGCAACATGGTGCCCCATTTGCACTGGCATGTTGTGCCGCGCTGGATCAACGACAGCCACTTTCCCGAAGCCATCTGGGCGGCGGCCCCTGCGCGGTCGCACGCCCAGGCCATGGCATGGACCCAGCACAAGGCTCGCATTGCAGAGCTGCTGCCCGCTTATTGGGCCGCTTTGCAGCAAAATTGCAACGCAAGCAAATAAGGGTTACCCCGAATGCCCAAAGCGTATATAATCTGGGCACTGCATTTTCAACGCGTCGACATTCTCATACAGCACCTTGCTGTCGCTAGCAGTTGACTGAACCCTCAGCACCCATGTCGAACGCCATCGCTCCCTGACCCCCGAGCCTTTCGCTGCGTATCCAAACAAACGCTGCACTTTAGGTTGATTCGGTCGGCACGATGCTCCAATCAACCAGCGCTCCGGGCTCACTTTCATTGCCCCCCGCTACGTGTATGCCGTTATTTCGGCAAAGGATACGCATGTCTTTCGAAACCCTGGGTCTCGAACCCAAACTGTTGTCTGCGATTGTTAAAACAGGCTTCACCACCCCCACACCCGTACAAGAAGCTGCCATTCCAAAAGCATTGGCCGGCCAGGACCTGATGGTGTCGGCACAAACCGGCAGCGGTAAAACCGCCGCCTTCATGTTGCCCGCGCTTAACCGCATCGCAAAGACGCCCGCCAACAAAGGCAGCGGCGTTCAAGTGCTGGTACTGACCCCCACGCGCGAACTGGCCATGCAAGTGGCCGACGCCACCAAAGCCTATGGCGCCCATATTCCCGACCTGCGTATTGCAGTCGTGGTCGGCGGCATGCCCTACGGTGCCCAGCTGAAGGCGCTTTCGCGCCGCGTTGATGTACTGGTTGCCACCCCCGGACGCCTGATCGACCACCTTCAGGCACGTCGCGTGAACCTGTCGACCGTACACACCCTGGTGCTGGACGAAGCCGACCGCATGCTTGACATGGGCTTCATCGAAGACATCGAAACCATTGTCGCCGCGACGCCTGCAAGTCGCCAGACGCTGCTGTTCTCGGCCACTTTGGACGGTACCATTGCGCGTCTTGCCCGCGACATGCTGAACGAGCCCCTGCGCATCGAGGTTTCGGGCCACAAGCAAAAGCACGACAACATTACGCAAAGCCTGCTGTACGCCGACGACGCCGGCCACAAGCTGCGCCTGCTTGATCACCTGCTGCGCGACACCAACCTGGATCAGGCCATTGTGTTCACCTCGACCAAGCGCGGCGCCGACGATCTGGCCGTTCGCCTGACCGACCAGGGCTTCTCGGCAGCATCGCTGCATGGCGACATGAACCAGCGCCAGCGCACCCGCACTTTGGGCCTGATGCAAAAGCGTCGCGTGCAAATTCTGGTGGCCACCGACGTGGCCGCGCGCGGCATCGACGTGCAAGGCATCAGCCATGCCATCAACTACGACCTGCCCATGCAGCCCGAAGACTACACCCACCGTATCGGGCGTACCGGACGCGCAGGCAACAGCGGCCTGGCCTTTACCTTGGCCACGCACTCCGAACGTCACAAGATCCGCCGTATCGAACACTTCATCGGCCAGCCTATTCCATCGAACGTGATCGAAGGCCTGGAGCCCACCAAGACCGCGCGCCCCACTTACACCGAGCGCAAGGGCAAGGGCGGCAAACGCTTTGAAGGCGGTCGCGGCGGCTTCGGCGGCAAGCCGGGTCAAGGCCGCCCAGGGGAAGGTCGCAAGGCCGGCGGCAGCTTTGGCGACAAGGCCCGCTATGCAGGCAAGCCGTTTGAAGAACGTGCCGGCGGTGCGGGCAAGCCTCGCTTCGACGACAAGCCTGCCTACGACAGCCGCGCCGACGGCGATCGACCCGCCCGCCGCTTCGACGACCGTGCCGGCTCGACCAGCCGTCCTACGGGCTACGCCGATCGGGACAACCGCAGCTACAAGACCCGCGACGAACGGGGCGGCTACAAGGGCCAGGGCGAACAGTCGTCGTCCAAGCCCTTCGGCGCTCGCGCCGATCGCCCGGGCTTCGGTGATGCGCCGCGCGGCGCACGCGCTTCGTTCGGCGACCGCCCAGCCGCCAAGCATGGCAAGCCGGCTGCAAAAGCCGGGGGGTTTAGCGGCCGCAGCGCTCGCCCCAGCTTCGGCGACAAGCCTGCCGCTCGCAGCAAAAGCGCGGGCAGCCGACGCGATTTTGCCTAAACATTGGCCCGGTCGCCGGCAAACGCCCGGCGCCGGCCAAGCGTCGTGTCGCAGTGGCTGAACCGCCACAGACCACCAAAGTCGCTTTCAAAAAAACGCCTGGGGCGTCATCTTTTAAAGATGGCGCCCCAGGCGTTTTAACCTTTACGGCGCGGCCCGGACAAAGCGGAACAAAGCGTTTCGTCCTTCCCTCTATACTAAGGGTTGAAATGCTGAATACGCCTTGACCGCCCCATGAAAGAACTCGTCAATCGGCCCATGTTGTTGGCCGCCCTGCTGGTGGTTCCCCTGTGGATCATCTTCGGAAACTTCCTGGTTGCAGCGATGGTTGCCTTGCTGGCCTCGTTCTTCGCTTCCATGGTGCATGCGCTGCGCGTACTAAAACGCAAGGGGCGGTCACCCGAATCTGCTCAAGGCACCAACGGCAAAAAGGCATACGACCGATGACTACGGCACGACACACCGCCCCCACAGGGCTTCCCGCACTGGACGCCGACGCGGCCTCGCACTTGCGGGCCATGCAAGAGTATCTGGCTTATCGCATCAAAAATTCCGACGACGGCTTCATGCCATTTGAAGAATGGATGCATCACACCTTATACGCACCCGGCCTGGGCTATTACGTGGCCGGCAGCGCCAAGTTTGGTGGCAAGACCCCCGAAGGCGATTTCACCACCGCCCCCGAGCTGACCCCGTTGTTCGGCCAGGCCCTGGCAGGCCAGGTGGCTCAGATACTGTCCGCAAGCGGTTCGCGAACCGTGCTTGAGGTGGGCGCCGGTACCGGAGCCCTGGCTGCAGCGCTCATCCCGGCGCTGAACGCGCTGGACATTCGCCCGCGCTACAAAATACTTGAGGTCTCGGGCGAGCTTCGCGAGCGCCAGCGTCAACGCCTGACCGGCGTACGGGCCGACGTGCAATGGCTGCAAACCCTGCCCACCGACTTCAAAGGCTGCATTATTGCCAATGAAGTGCTAGACGCCATGCCCGCCACGCTGTTTCGCTGGGGCGACGACGGCAAGGTACTGGAACTGGGTGTGGGCCTTGAAGGCGGCGCCCAATCTGCCGACAACAGCACGACGCCCCATTTTGTCATGGCCGAAAGACCGGCCGACGCATCGCTGCAAAGCCTGGTGGCCGAACGCATGCCGCCCCTACCCGGCTACCATTCCGAAATCAATGTGCAGGCCGAGACCTGGATACGGCAACTGGGCGCCTGGCTCACGCAAGGCGTCGCACTGTTTATCGACTACGGATTCCCGCAGCGCGAGTTCTATCACCCGCAACGCGCCGAGGGCACTTTGATGTGTCACTTTCGCCATCACGCCCACGCCGACCCCCTGCTCTACCCCGGCCTGCAAGACATCACCACTCACGTCGACTTCACCGCCATGGCCGACGCCGCATTGCAAGGCGGCCTTAGTGTCCTGGGATACACGTCGCAAGCCCGTTTCCTGATGAACGCCGGCCTGATCGAGCTACTTACCGGACTCGACCCGCACGATGCGGCAGGCTACGCCAAGGCAGTCGGCCCGGTTCAAAAACTGCTTTCCGAAGCAGAAATGGGTGAACTCTTCAAGGTCATGGCCGTTGGCAAAGGCATTGATGTTCCCCTTATGGGTTTTGCCAAAGGCGACCGCCGCGACCGGCTTTAAACAAACACAACAACAACAACAACAACAACAAC
>NZ_DATJBQ010000175.1:0-5404 GCF_035515275.1 Pusillimonas sp. | reverse complement strand
GCGTGTCGGTAACTGAACAAGAGCGGGCCTATGTAAGTTGAAGTGCGCCGGGCAGTGTGTCGATGGCATCGGTAAAGACTGCATCGCAGCCCCATTGCAGCAGCTGCTGTGCCCGAGCGGGGTCGTTGACTGTCCAGCCGGCTATTTTATAGCCTTTGGCGTGTACGGCCGCGACCAGCGCAGAATCAATGCCGCTTTGTTCCAGGTGCAGGGCCGCGCAGCGCAGGCGTTCCAGCCGCTGTGCCCAGTCGGATGGCAACGGGGCCGGCAACAATAAGGCGCGCGGCAGCTTGGGCGCGGCCTGGCCTGCGGCTTGCAGGGCGGTTTCCGAAAACGAGGAAAGCAAGGGGGCGACAGCGCTGTGCCGCCAAAGCGTTGAAGCAATGCCTGCCACCAGTGTGCCGGTCAGGAGTTCGCGCCCGGGCTGGGGCTTGATCTCTATATTGCTGCACAGGCCGTTGGCCTGGGTGAAGGCCGCCACCGAATACAGGGTGGCAAGGGGTTCGCCTGCATAGGCGGCGCCATGCCAGGCGCCGAAGTCAAAGCGGGACATTTCGGCAAAGCT
Organism: Pusillimonas sp.; assembly: GCF_035515275.1. GTDB lineage: Bacteria > Pseudomonadota > Gammaproteobacteria > Burkholderiales > Burkholderiaceae_B > Pusillimonas. Next base: position 4,839 of record NZ_DATJBQ010000175.1, on the reverse strand, counting down.
GAGTTCGTCGGCGTTGCCCCGGCCGTTCGAGGTGCGCTGCAGGCTTTGATCGTGCAATAAAATCGGCACATTGTCGCGGCTTAGCGCGACGTCGTATTCGACATGCCCAGGCCATGGCGGGCTGCCATGCGCATGGCGGCCAGGGTGTTTTCGGGCGCCAGGTTTCCGGCGCCCCGGTGTGCAATAATTCTAGGGTAAGGCCACATAAGCGCCGCGTGTTATAGGTGTTAAACTGCAAAGCTTCGGTCTGCGAGTCCATTCATGTTCGATTTTATCCGTACGCATCAGCGTTTGATGCAATTGGTGTTGCTGATTCTGATTCTGCCGTCGTTCGCCCTGATCGGCGTCAGTGGATATACCAACTATGTGTCGGGCGACCACGATCTGGTCGAAGTCGGCGATACGGCCATTACCCAGCAAGAGTTCGACGAGGCACGCCGCAACCAGTTGCAGCGCATGCAGGCCAGCGCCGGCAGTGCATTTGACCCGTCCACGCTCGACACGACGCAAGCTCGTACGGCCTTGCTTGAATCCCTGATACAGCGTCGCCTGATCATCAACGAAGCCACCCAGGAACGTTTCAGCGTGTCTGATGCGCGGTTGCGCGAAGCCATTGCGTCTATTCCCGAGCTCTGGGTAGACGGGCGTTTTTCGCAAGAGCGTTATACGCAGGTGTTGGCGTCGATGGGCGTAAGCAGCCGCGATTTCGAACAAGGGCAGCGCGCCGAACTGGCATTGCAACGCGTGCTTGGCCCCGTTGGCGCAACCGTAGTGGTTCCCCCCAGCGTTACCCAGTCTGTCGAGCAGGCCCTTACCGCCCAACGCAGTATTCGTCTGCAAGCATTCGATGCGGCCGCCTACGCCGACAAAGTACAGGTCAGCGACGCCGACATCAAGGCTTGGTACGACGCCAACCAAAATCAGCTGCAGGTACCCGAATACGTCTCGGCCGATTATCTGTTGCTGGACGAGTCCGCCGCCATGCAGGGGCTCCCCGAAATCACCGAATCAGAAATGCGTGCTTACTACGAGCAGAACAAGTCGCGCTATGTCATGCCTGCCCGGGTGCAGGTCAGCCATGTTCTTGTTCAGCCCGAGGGCGACTCTGACGCGCAACGCCAGGCCGCGCTTGAAAAAGCCACGGCCCTTTCGGCCAAACTTGCCGCAGACCCTGCCCAGTTCGCCGAAGTGGCCAAAGCCGAATCCGACGATGCCGGCACCGCTAACGACGGCGGTCGCCTGGGCTGGATCAGCAAAGGCTCGTGGCCCCAAGCGCTTGAAGAGGTGGTCTTTGCACTTGAAAAAGGCGCCGTGTCAGGCGCGGTCGAAGGCCCCGACGGCTACCATGTTTTTCTGGCCGAAGACGTCCAGCGTGAAGCCGGCGAAACGTTCGAACAGGCCAAGGCCAAGGTACAAAGCGAAATCAGGCGCCAGCTTGCGGCCGATCGTTATGCCGAAATGGCTACGCGTTTAACCGACCTGGCCTACGAAGACCAGACCAGCCTGCAACCTGCCGCGCAGGCACTGGGCCTGCAGGTGCGCAGTGCCGATGGCATCGCCCGCGATCGTCTGCTTGATCCATCCGATGTACAGGGCGGTAATGCAGCGGCTCAAAGCAACGACGCGTTGGTTCTAGACGACCCGCGCGTCAGACGTGCCCTGTTTGCCAGCCAAAGCTTCACCGACAAGCACAACTCGGGCGTGATCGAAATTTCTCCCGGCGTGCTGGTGGTGGTTCGTGTCAATCAGATTCGCCCCGCTCACGTCTTGCCGCTTGACAAGGCAAACGAGTTCATTCGCCAGCAGTTGTTGGCCGAACGCTCGCGTGACGCCGCGCGCGCGGCGGGCCAAGAGGCCCTGGCAGTGCTCAAGGGCAAGCCCGCGGCCCCAGAAGCGGACGAAGCCTTCGGCACCCTTCAAACCGTCAGTCGCGTCGATTCGCACGGTCTGGCCAAACCGGTGCTTGACGCCGCTTTTGGCGTTGATGCGTCGAACCTGCCCGCCTACGTGGGTGTTGAAGGCGCCCAAGGTTATGTGATTGTGCGCGTAGAGGGCGCCGAAGCCGGCCGCCCCGACCCCATGCTTCAGGCTTCGCTGGGGGTTCAGATCGGACAGGCCACCGGCATGGCTGAAGAGAGCGCTGTCTTGAGCGCCATGCGTGAAGCGGCCAATGTCAGGGTATTGCCGGATGCCGACAAGGCGCTGCAGCCCGAAGGACAGCCGCAGGGGTAGGCCTGGTTGCGCGTAACGAGCGGTTCGCTAGCTGCTCGTTAACGCAGTTCATATGCTGGGGTTCGCTACTTGGTACTGCGTTTTGCCGGCTCGGTTGCCAGCATAGGGTGCAGCACGGCCCAGACGTTGTCTGCGATGGCGGGTTGCGCCGCCTCGTTGGGGTGCAGCCCATCATCCAGGAACAGGTCTTTGTTCAGCGCAACCCCTTCCAGCAGGAAAGGCACCAGGGCAATGTCTCGCCGTTCGGCCAGCTCTTTGAACAGATTGTGAAAACGCTCGGTGTAGCTGCGACCATAGTTGGCGGGAATGTGCATGCCTACCAGAAGCACCCGGGCGCCCGCTTCTTGTGCCAGGCTTATCATGCTGTCCAGGTTCTTTTGCGTCACGTCCAGTGCCAGGCCGCGCAGGGCGTCGTTGCTGCCCAGCTCAATAATGACGACGGCCGGTTTATGTTGTTCCAGCGCCGCAGGCATGCGGCTTAGCCCGCCGCTGGTGGTGTCGCCGCTTATACTCGCGTTTCGCATGGCATAGTCCAGTTTTTCTTCCTGCAGCCGCCGTTGCACGATTTGAACCCAGCCTGTGTCGCGGCCTATGCCGTATTCGGCCGACAAGCTGTCGCCGACCACTAAAATGTTATGGTTTGTCTGTTTTGGGCTTTCGGCATGGGTGCTGCTGATGCCGCCCATCAGACACAGGCTTGCAATCAATAATCTCCAGCGGGTATGCATGAGTCAGGTCCATTCAATAGAAGTAAAAAATCTTGGCAAACAGGTGGTCGATTCTTCAGGAACGATCGATATTCTGGCTGACATCAGCTTTACCGTCGATGCAGGCGAGGCCGTTGCCATTACCGGTAGCTCGGGCTCTGGCAAGTCGACTTTGCTTGGATTGATGGCGGGGCTGGATGTTCCCACCTCGGGGCAGGTAAAGCTGTTGGGCCGCGATTTGTTCTCGTTGGACGAAGAAGGCCGGGCCGCCTTGCGTGCCGCCCACGTAGGCTTTGTGTTTCAGTCGTTTCAGTTGCTGCCCAATCTTACAGCACTCGAAAACGTCATGCTGCCCTTGGAACTGGCCGGCAAGCCGGCCCTGAAGGCCGCTTCCGAGGCGCTGGAGCGGGTGGGCCTGGCTGAGCGATTACATCATTATCCGCGCACCTTGTCGGGCGGCGAGCAGCAACGCGTGTCACTGGCGCGGGCGTTTGTCGTCGAACCCAGCCTGCTTTTGGCAGATGAGCCCACGGGCAGCCTGGACGAGCGTAACGGTGCCATGGTTATTGAGCTGATGTTCTCGTTGCTGTCCGAGCGCCAGACTACGCTTGTGTTGGTCACGCACGACCCCGAGTTGGCAGGCCGCTGCCAGCGTCGCCTGCGGCTGCAGGGCGGCAGGCTTCAAAGTTGATACCGAGCGATAAAACATGATCGTGATACAAAGAATTTTGGTGGCAGTATGTTTACTGGTGGCCGGTTCGGCCTGGGCCCAGGGCTATGTGGCCCGTACGCTGCATCAGCCGGTGCCCGGAGGGGTCGCAGTAGTGGCCTTGGGCGCCGGCGACGTTGCGCCTGTGGCGCATTACGACGGCAAGCCCGCTTTGGTGATGCGAGACAGCGATGGCCAATGGGTTGCGCTTGCAGGCATTGACCTTAAAACACCCACTGGCCGCCACGCCTTGAAAATGACCGTGGGCGGCCAGGCAACCACCGTTGATTTCCACGTGCAGCCAAAGCGCTATAAAGAGCAGCACATTACCCTTAAGAACAAAAGCCATGTCAACCCCGATCCGGAGCAGGTGGCGCGCTACCAGCGTGAATACAAGGCTCAAATCGACGCCTACGACAATTTCCGGCCCGACCTGCCCAGCAACGTCAAGCTCGATCGCCCGGTCGACGGCGGCAGGTTGTCCAGCCCCTTTGGCTTGCGGCGGTTTTTTAATGGTGAAGAGCGCAACGCGCATTCGGGGCTTGATTTTGCCGTGCCCCAGGGCACGCCGGTAAAGGCGCCCGCCGACGGCGTGGTCACCATTGTGGACGATTATTTCTTCAACGGAAAAACCATTTTCCTGGACCATGGGCAAGGGTTGATCACCATGTACTGCCACCTTTCGGCCGCCCAGGTGCAGGTGGGGCAGACCGTGAAGCGGGGCCAGGTAATCGGTAATGTAGGCGCCACGGGCCGTGCCACCGGGCCGCATCTGCACTGGAATGTCAGCTTGAACGGCAACCGCGTGGATCCAGCGATATTCATCGGCGAGTTTACGCCTTAGGCGACAGAACCGTTGGTTCGCCAATAGACTTGCGGCCTACCTGGCCGCGGTCAGCCTTTTACACGCACAATTTTTTGCACTTGCGGCACATGGCGCATGGCACGGATGACCTGCGCCAGATGCTTGCGGCCGTCGACCTGTACGGTAATGTGCAGCACGGCGGTCGACGAGGCGTCGTCATCGTGCATGGTCAGATGCAAAATGTTTGAATCGGCGTCGGTGATTTCGGCCGCCAGGCGGCCCAGAACGCCTTTTTCGTTCAGTACGGTTACATCAAGCCGGGTAGACAGGTGGCGTGCCGTGTTGCTGTCCCACGCTACGGGTATCCAGCGTTCGGGTTCGCGCGC
>NZ_DATJBQ010000174.1:0-2230 GCF_035515275.1 Pusillimonas sp. | reverse complement strand
TCATCAGATGGGCTACGTGATCTTTGGTCTGCTGCTTAGCGTGCCCATTATCATCTGGGGCAGTACGCTGGTACTTAAGCTGATCGATCGCTTCCCCACGGTGGTGTTGTTTGGCGCCGGGCTGCTGGGCTGGATAGCCGGCGGCATGCTGATCACCGACGTCTTTGTCGTGAATCAATTCGGCGAACCTACCGCCATGGCTAAAATAGCGGCAGAAGTGGTCGGTGTCGTCCTGGTGGTAGGGGGCGGAAAATGGCTGGCCGCACGCATGAACGCCAAAAAAGGTACTACACATGGGTCTGTTTAAACCGTCAGATAATGAAAAGAAAGATTCCGATTCAAGCATGTCGCTGTTAAGGGGCCTTTTCATTCTGGCCATTATCGGCATCATTGCTTATCTGATCGTCAATTACTATGCCGGTTAGTTCTGTTTCGCAGCCTAACAGGCTGGTTATTGCCACACGTGCCAGTCGCCTGGCGCTGTGGCAAGCACACCATGTGCGCGGCCTTTTGCTAGAGCTGTACCCGCAATGCCAGGTCGAGCTGCTTGAAATGACTACACGGGGCGACCAGATACTTGATCGCACCTTGTCCAAAGTGGGCGGTAAGGGCTTGTTCGTCAAAGAACTTGAAACTGCCTTGCTCGACGGGCGTGCCGACCTGGCCGTGCATTCGCTTAAAGATGTGCCGGTCGACCTGAAGCTGCCCTTTGCGCTCACAGCGGTCATGCAGCGCGAAGACGCCCGCGATGCACTGGTTTCCAACCAGGCCGGCGACCTGGCCCAGTTGCCGGCCGGTTCAGTGGTGGGCACCTCGAGCCTGCGCCGCGAGGCGCAGATTCGCGCGCTATATCCGCACTTAACGGTTCGCCCCTTGCGCGGCAACCTTGACACCCGCCTGGGCAAGCTCGACCGGGGCGAATACGCCGCCATTATTCTTGCCGCTGCGGGGCTGCAGCGCCTGGGTCTTGCTGATCGTATCCGGGCTTACCTTAGCCCCGAACAAAGCCTGCCGTCTGCCGGGCAGGGGGCTTTGGGCATTGAGGTCATGGCCGAGCGTGCCGATATTCGTGCATGGCTGGCGCCGCTTCAATGTCAAAGTTCAACCTGGTGTGCATTGGCCGAGCGCATGGTCTCCGCCCAGTTGGGTGGCTCGTGCCAAGTGCCCTTGGCCGCCTATGCGCAAATAGATAATGGCGTGTTGAATTTGCGCGGCCTGGTCGCGCAGCCAGACGGCCGGACACTGATACGCGCCCAGGCCTCCGGCGCCCCCGAACAGGCCGAGTCGCTGGGCCGGCAGGTTGCGGCTCAGCTGCTCGATCAGGGTGCGCGCCAGATCCTTGCCTCGCTGCTGTCCGATCATTCCACACCCGAATCGCCTCCGGGTGCTTCCGACACCTAGGCGGTAGGAATGCCGCAACGCGTGGCAGATGCGCTGATTGTCCTGACACGCCCGCAAGGGCGTAACGAAACGTTGGCTCAGGAGCTTGCCCAGCTTGGCCTCAAGCCACTTTTGATGCCGGTGCTGCAAATCAGGCCGGCCGCCGTTCAGGGCACCTTGCCAACACCAGAGCATTACGATCTGGTTGTTTTCGTGTCGGGCAATGCGGTCGTATCGTATTTTCACCAGCTTGATCAAGCCGTCACCACGCCCAGGCCATGGCCCGAGCACGGCTTGGTAGGCGTAGTGGGCGCTGCCACGGCGGCGGCGGTCGAGCGAACGGGGCGGGTGCCTTCACAGTGTATTGTGCGCCCCGACGAGGCCGACGAACAAGACTCTGAATCGCTTTGGAGGGTGCTGCAACCGAAATTGGCGCAGGTGCGCAACGCCCTGATCGTGCGCGGACAGGAAGGGCGCGAGTGGCTTGGCGGACAACTTGAAGATGCGGGTATTCAGGTGCACCGACACACCGCCTATCAGCGCGAGCCTTTGGATTGGGAGCCTATGGCCGTGCGCCAACTGCAACACGCCTCGGAAACGGGGCAGCCGGTCATCTGTCTGTTGACCAGCGCGCATAGCGTGCAGGTGTTTGTCGACAATGCCCGGCGTCACAATCTGTTGCCGGCTCTTGCCGCCTTCCGTTATGTGGTGATACACCCTCGCGTCGCAGGGCGTTTACAATCATCGCTCGGTGCGGCCTCTGGTAAGGTAGACAAGCTGGCAGTTACCATATGCCAGCCTACCGACGAAGCCGTCTTGCAAGCCGTGAAATCGCTCGCCTCCCTCTGAA
>NZ_DATJBQ010000173.1:0-7278 GCF_035515275.1 Pusillimonas sp. | reverse complement strand
TTGCGCCAGGGTCGCATCGGCCAGGCAAGAAGGACGGCATGATGAACGGGCGCGAATTTTTATCGAAACTGGGCCTGGCAAACGAAGCCCAGACCAGCAAAACGACGACCGCCAATAGCGACAACCACAATAGGACACGCGCCCCGCGCGCCTGCTGGTTATCCAGCGCCTCGTGCACATCCACGGCCAGATCCTGCGATAAGCCCCCGTCGCGCGCCTGCTTGTTCTGGCCGGGCTCTTTTGCCAGGCCCAGTTTCGATAAAAATTCGCGCCCGTTCATCATGCCGTCCTTCTTGCCTGGCCGATGCGACCCTGGCGCAATGCTTCGACCACCTGCTCTTTGGGCCCGTCCGCCACGATGGTGCCTTTATCGACCACGACCAGCCTGTCGACGATATCGAGCAGGGAGGTGCGGTGGGTGACCAGTATCAGGGTCTTGTCGACCGCGATGTCGCGCAGCCGCGTCTTGAGAGCGACCTCGCTCTGGTTGTCCATATTGCTGCTGGGTTCGTCCAGCAGCAATATGGGCGGGTTGTTGATCAGCGCGCGGGCTATGGCCACCGACTGACGTTGTCCGCCCGAAAGCGAGTCGCCCCGTTCGCCTATAAGCATGTCGTAGCCTTCGGGGTGGCCGTCGGCCAGCCCGTCGATGCCCGCGGTCTCGGCCACCGCCATAACCTGCCGGGCGTCGGCAAACGGCGCCCCCATGGCCAGGTTGTGCCGCAATGTGCCGTAAAACAGCACAGGGTCCTGAGGCACATAGCCGATGGCGCGACGCAAGTCGGCCGGGTCTATTTGCTGGATATCGATGCCGTCAACCAGCACCGTGCCGGCCGTAGGCGCATACAAACCCAGAATAATTTTTTCAAGCGTGCTCTTGCCCGAACCGATGCGGCCAATAATGCCTACCTTTTCGCCCTGGCGTATCTTCAGGTTGATGCCGCTTAACGAGGCCTGGCTGCTATTGGGGTAGGTAAATTCCACGCCCCGCAGCTCGATGTCGCCCTTCAGGAACGGGCGGGGCAAAAAAGCTTTCTCGGCAGGCCGTTCGACAGGCATTTTCATGTAGTTGTCGACCGACTCAAGCGAGGTGCGGGCGTTTTGAAACTGCATCATCAGCCCGGCCACCTGGCCCAGCGGCGCAAGGCAACGCCCGGCGATCATGGAAGCGGCAATAATGCCGCCCAAAGAAAGCTGTGCGTCCTGAATCAAGTAAGCGCCAACAATAATGACACTGACCGTGACCAGTTGCTGGGCCATTTGCACAAAATTAACCGTAACCGACGATATGGTCTTGATGCGGCTGCCCAAGCGTGCCAGAAACTGGGTGGAGGCCTCCCATTGGCGCTGCGCAATACCCTGGGCATTCAGGGCCTTGACTGTCTCAAGCGCGGCCAGCGACTCGACCAGCGTGGCGTTGCGCTGGGCACTGGCCTGAAACTGTTGCCGTATCAGTTTGTCCATGCGGGCTTGCGAAAAATACGAAACCACCAGCACCACCACAATGGCCACTACGGGTGGAATCAGCATCCAGGGCGAAATCCACGCCAGCACCGCCAGAAACAGCAGCACAAAGGGCAGGTCGACCAAGGTGGTCAGGCTGGCCGACGCGATGAAGTCGCGCACGGATTCGAACGAGCGCAAATTGGCAGCGAACGACCCCACTGAAACTGGGCGGCTTTCCATGCGCAGATCCAGCACGCGCTCCATAATCTGCGCCGACAACGTCACGTCAACGCGCTTGCTGGCGGTATCAACCACATAGGCACGCACGCTGGTCAGCACCATGTTAAAGACCAGCACCAGCGCAATGCCCAGGGCCAGCACCCACAGGGTATCGACGGCGTTATTGGGCACCACGCGGTCGTACACGTTCATGGTGAACAAAGGCAGGGCCAGCGCAAATATATTGATCAGCACGGCGGCCACCAGGGCATCGCGATACAAGCGCCAATTGCTCAGCGCCACGTCCCAGAACCAATGGCCGGTGCGTTCGGCCGTCTTTTCCTTGACCCGCTGCTCGAAACGGAACACCGGCCTTATAAAGTAGGTAAAGCCGTCGTACTGGCTTTCGAGCTCGCCTTTCGACACTTCGACCGCGCTGGGCGACTCGGAATACTGAATGACATAGCTGTCGGGTTTGATCTCGAGTAACAAACAGGCGCGCTCGCCCTTGAGCACCAGCAAGGCGGGCAACAGCCCGGTGGGCATGCCTTCAAGAGAACGACGCACCAGGCGGGCCGACAACTGCGCGCGCGCCGCCGCCCTGGGCAACAATGCCAGGGTCAGGCGGTTGCCGGCGTCAATAGGCAACCCGGCAATCAAGGCTTGACCGGTATGAGGCCGACCATGCATGCGGGTCAATGCCACCAGGCAGGCCAGCAAGGGGTCGTCGTGCGTTAGGTGCGGGGGTACCGAATCGGCCAGTTGGTCAGCCGCTTTAACTCGAGGGTGCTGCGTCATATCAAATCATCCGAATCATCGATCAGATCGAGCGCATCGCGCAAGCGTGAACGTGCCTGCTTACGCCGGTTGAGCTTTTGCATGGCCTCGGGCGGCAGGTCGGTTACGCGTAGTGTCCCGTTGGCCAGCAAGGCGTCGATCAGATCTTCCAGGACGCGAATAAAATCCGCGTCCAGGTCTGAAAGCTCTGTTTTCTTGGGTAAATGCTTGTTTTCCACAGAAGAACCCGCCTTGCTTGAGTTGCGATCGTTAATTCGCCGACCGATTGATGCCAAGCGACTCGACAACCGGCGGCAACATGCCGTCCCGGTAAAGTACCTTAACCGGTTCAAGGTTGCGCGTGTCGGGTGCCGGTGTCATGCACGCCTTAAGACTTTCTTCGGGAAAATCCAGGCTTTTGGCTTCGTCGGGCTGAGCATCGTAAGGCTGGGCCAGACCCAGAACCGGCAGCAGCTTGTGCGACATGGCCAACCACCGATACTCGGCAATCTTCAGGTCGTACGTAGCGTTGGCCAAAGCGCGGCGGGCATCGAACAGTTCGTTCTCGGTATCCAGCAGGTCAAGCAAGGAGCGCTGGCCGATCTGGAACTGCTGCTGGTAGGCCTGACGCACTTTTGATGTGGCCAGCTCGTGCTCTTGCAAGAAGGGCAACTGCTGACGCAGCAACACGACGCGGTTCCAGGCGACAGAAAGGTCTTGCTGCAAGTTGCGGCAGGTGTAGTCGCGCACGTCGCGCGCCGCATACGACTGCGCCTTGGTCTGGCGCACACGGGCCTGGTCCGAACCGCCCTTGTACAGGTTGTACGACATCATCAGCTGAACGCTGGAGTTTTGGATATTGCGGTACTGCTCGCCGGGCAGCGAAGTGTCGCGGCCGGTCGAGGCCCGTAGCTCGAACGTGGGCATATGACGGCCCTTTGCGGCGTCAACACCGTAATCGGCGGCCTGGTACAAGGCCTGCTTGGAAAGCACTGCCGGGTTGCCGCGAATGGAAGACGAAAAATCGGAAGGATCTTTGGGCAGCTGCGCACCCAGCTCAAGCGGGTCGACCAAGGTTTGCGCCGGCGGGCTGCCGACTACGCGGCGGTAGCGCTGCAGCACATCATTGAGGTTGTTGGATTCGGTCATGAGGTTGGTCTGAGCCAATGCCAGGCGGCCGTTTGCCTGTTCCAGGTCAACCCCCCTGCCCACGCCCGACTCTTGACGCTCGCGAATCTGCCGTAGCGTTCCGTCGTGCATCTGGTAGTTATCGCGGGCCAGGTTTTCCATTTCGCGAAAGCGAATGACGTCAATATAGGCAACAGCGGCGTCGGCCGCGACACTATCTATGGTTGCCAGCAAATCGTAGTAGCCCGCCAGCTTCTCGAAGCCGAACTGGCGAGTAGTATTGAGGGTGGAAAGGCCGTCGAAAAGTAATTGACGAAGCTCGACGCTATACCCATTGCGGCTCCAGTTGGAACTGGATACCGCAGAATTGCCGCCACTCCATTGGCGCCCCGTCCAGCCCTGAGCCGTCACCTGGGGCAGCATTCCGCCGCGCGACACGTTCTGGCCTTCGAGGGCGGACGTGAAATCGTTGAACTTGGCTTGAATCTCGGGGTTGCTTAATACGGCTGATTCAACCACTTCTTTTAAAGAAGCCATTTGTGCCGAAGCGAATGCGGGTACGACCAGCGCCCCTACTGCTGCAACTGTGCGTAATTGTTTTTTTAAGCTCACAGACTTGGATCTCCTACATTGAGTACACCACCCCGGCCAACATGGCAGAAGCGAAAAACCCAGGGAAACCCACCAAATCAGCGCACACGGCGTCCTGCAGCCAGATCAGCTAGCGAAAGACACAAAAAAGCTCTGCTCCGTCCACGAAAGTGGGGGGTTCTGAGTTTTTTTCGTTACCTTCAGGTATCTGGCAAGGCGGAGCTACGGGCTTCTGGCCCGTATTCTTAAGGCATAACCTTGCGTCTTGGAATTGATCGCCTTGCTACTTCTATGGTTTAGCGTAGTACGCTGCGGCAATCAAGTCGCAGTATATCAAAACGAATCTTCTTGTTGGATTATATTTCTGTTAAACAAGGCCCGAGTCGCACCATACCAACAATATAAATAAAAAGCCCGGCACGCCTAAAGCCTGCCGGGCCCGGGTTTGCCTTTTGCGCGCAAAAGGCAATAAGCCGACTTAGAAGCGGCCGGAAAGCAGGGCACCCGCGTTGGGTACTTCGCGCTGCAGTTCGAGGCGCTTGAGCATTTGGTGCACGGTGCTGATGGCGGCAGTGGTAACGGGCAGACCCAGGCGGTCTTCGACCTGCTGCACCGACTGGAACGACGGCATTTGCACGCAAGCCGACAGCACAACGGCGTCGACGCCGCTGGTGTTCAGGCGCTTGACATGCTCGGCCGGAGCCAGCGGATTCTGGCGGCCCACTTCAAGGTTGTCGGGAATTTCGAGCGATACCGAATCAACGACTTCGATGCCTTCGTTCTCGATGTAATCGACCACCAGTTTAGTAAGAGGCTTCATGTAGGGGGTAAGAATGGACACTTTCTTAGCGCCCATGGCGTGAAGGCCTTCGACCAGCGCACCCGCGCTGGAAACCACGGGAGCAGCACCGTTGTTGTCGACCGTAACCTGGTGCAGGCGCTTTTCGGACTCGCGGTGGTAGCCCAGGCCCATGCTCATGATGGCGACCAGGCAGGCGTAACCCAGCACGTCGACACGCGCGTCAGACAGCTCAAGCGCGCAGCGGTCAGAATCGGCGTCCATGGCCTTGAGCTCTTCGGCGGTAACCTTCTTCATGCGCATGCGGCTGGAATGGAAGGTGAAACGCTCTGCGAACTTGGCCTCGCGGCTACGCAACATAAGGGGAATCTCGGTTTCCATCGTGGTGTTGGAACTGGGAACGATCTGGCCGATACGGTAGGAACGCGCGGTTGTGCTCATGATTAATACCTAAAAAAGTGGCTATATGACAATAACATGACCCATATTCGTTGATTTTTACGTGGGGCACCAATATTGATTTCGTCTCGTGCGCTATATTTTGCCTATGGAACTACGCCAGCTACGTTACTTCACGACCCTTGCCGAGGAACTTAACTTCACTCGGGCGGCCGAGCGCCTGCATATTTCGCAGCCCCCGCTTAGCGCACAAATCGCCCAGCTTGAAGAAGAACTGGGCGTAAAGCTGTTTCATCGTAACAGCCGCCGGGTCGAGCTTACCGAAGCGGGCGCAACGTTTTTGCGCGACGTACGTATTATTCAGAACCGCCTTAAAGAAGCCACTGCCCGGGTACGCCAGGTAGACGCCGGGCTGGCGGGCCGCCTTGATGTTGGGCTTTCGGGGTCGCACTTTTTAGGGCCCTTGCCGCATCTTATCGGCAAGCTGGCCGTATCGCACCCCGATATCCGGGTCACCCTGAACGAAATGGCGCCCAACGATCAGCTTGAAGCACTGCGCGAACATCGCATCGATCTGAGCATTTCGCGCCAATCCATCGAAGATGACCTGCTTTGCAGCCGCAAGCTATGGCCCGACCCTTTGCTGGTCGCGCTGACACCCGACCACCCTTTGGCCGGGCGCGACCGCATCCGCCTCGAGGAACTTGCCAACGAGCGTTTCGTGATGCTTCGGCGCGAAACCTCTACGTTTGCCGAGCGCATTTTTCGGGCCTGTGCCGCGCACGGGTTTTCGCCCACGGTCGAGCAGACCGTTGCCGAGGTACCCGCCCAATTAAGCCTGGTCACAGCAGGCCTGGGCATCGCCCTGGTGCCCACCTCGACCAGCGGCTACGAGCCTCATGCCCTGGTGTTCAGGCCGCTTGATGAGCCCAACCTGGAAGCCAGCGTTCATGCCGTGCTGCGTAAAGACAACCGCAAGCCGGCGCTGGAAACCTTCATGCAAGAGATACAGCGCCACATCAAAAGGGGGCGCCCGGCTTCCAGCTGAACCCATCTTCGCTTGCCGAGCTGCGTACACATTCAAGCGCCATTTCAAGCGACCTGGGATAGAGCTCGTCTTTACGCCAGTACATCGAAACCGATCCGAAGCCTTCGAGCTTGAGCGGCAAAGTACGCACCAGGTTCAAACGCGCCAGCATCAGTATCGAGCGATGCGACGCCGTACCGATAAGATCACTGTGGGTCAGCAAGGTGACGTTGGCAATGACCGAATTGCTTTCAATATAGTTGGAAGGCAAAGACTGGCCGGCAGTGGCCAAGGCGGTTTCCAGCGCATTGCGCACGGGCGTCTGCTTGGGCCACACAATCCAACGGTATTTGGTTACATCGCTCCATTGCAGTTCGGGCAAATCGAACAAGGGGTGGCCGGGGCGTGCCACCAGGTCAATGGGTTCTACGTAAAGTTGCTCGGAATGAATGCTGGCTTCAAGGGCCACGTTGCTTGCACTGCGACCCATGACAATATCAAGATCGCCTCGCGCCAATAAACCCAGCAGCCGGTCCATCGTGCCTTCAACCAGGTCGATGCGCATATCGGGCATGCGTTCGGCCATGGCCAAAATGGCGCGGGGCGCGGCTTCGGTAGCCGCCGCGCCTGATGCACCGATCACCACCCGCCCCGCCCCGCCAGTGCGCAGTATGTCCATGTCGACCACAGCTCTGTCCAGCTGAGCGTCAATTCGACGTGCGTGCGCGATCAGCGTCTGGCCGTGCTGAGTTGGAGTAAGCCCCCGGGCGTGGCGCTCGAACAAGGGCAGGCCAATATCGGCCTCGAGGTCTTTAAGCCATTTAGAAAGCCCCGGCTGCGTGGTATGCAGCAGCTTGGCCGAATGGCTGAGGTTTCGGGTTTGGGCCAGGCT
>NZ_DATJBQ010000172.1:0-1787 GCF_035515275.1 Pusillimonas sp. | reverse complement strand
CCGCGCACGAACTGGCGCAAGACCCGCAGGTGGTGGCAACGTATTTAGGTACTACAAAGGTTAAGCAAGGAACATCATGACGGAAATCGCCATTCCCTACGGGGCTTATTGGTCTACCCCATTTGCTCGCTGGCAAGGCAGCTTTGCGCATCTGCACAGCCTTAAGTTTGCCGCCCATGTGGCCAAAGACGCGCTGCAGCGACGCAAGCTTGATGTCAGCATTTTTGACCACGCGGCCTTGGGCATGTCGGTGCCGCAGCGCGGCGCGTTTTTTGGCATGCCCTGGCTGGCGGCCCAATTGGGGTCCGAGCAGCTTACCGGGCCCACCATCAGCCAGGCCTGCGCCACCAGTGCGCGGCTGCTGCAGTCGGTGGCCTCGACCGTGCGCGAAGGCGACGCTAGCGTGGCGCTGGCCATTGCGGCCGACCGCGTCTCGAACGGGCCCCACCTTTACTACCCCGCGCCGCATGGGCCGGGCGGCACGGGCGAGCACGAAGACTGGGTGCTGGACAACTTTAATTTCGACCCCTACACGGGGGTGAACATGCTGACCACGGCCGAGAACGTGGCCAAGGAATACGGTTTGACCACCGAGCAGCAAAACGAGCTGACCCTGGTGCGATACCAGCAATACGAAGAGGCGCTGGCCGACGACAGTGCGTTCTTGAAACGCTTTATGGATCTGCCTTTCAGCGTGCCCGACGCACGCTTCAAGCGAGAGCAAAGCGTGCTGCACGGCGACGAAGGCATTTTCCCCACGTCGGCCGAAGGCCTGGCCAAGCTCAAGCCCGTGATGGAAGGCGGCTCGGTGACCTTTGGCGGGCAAACCCACCCGGCCGACGCCAATGCGGGCATGGTGGTTACCACGCCGCAGCGCGCGGCCGAGCTTTCACGCGACCGCAAGGTGGGCATACGCCTGGTGTCGTTCGGGCAGGCGCGGGTCAAGCCCGCTTTCATGCCGGCCGCTCCGGCGCCGGCGGCGCGCCGTGCGCTGGATGCCGCCGGCATTAAGGCAAGCGACCTGGCCGCCATTAAAACGCACAACCCTTTTATTGTGAATGACCTGGTCATGGCCAAGGAAATGGGCATTGATGCCCGCAGAATGAACCGCTTTGGCTGCTCGCTGGTTTGGGGCCACCCCCAGGCGCCCATGGGCATACGCGGGGTTATCGAGCTGATTGAAGAGCTGGTAATTATCGGCGGCGGCTACGGTTTGTTTGTGGGTTGCGCGGCGGGCGATTCGGCCATGGCCGTGGTGGTACGGGTGCAAGACGAGTCATGAGCGCTACGTATTCCATGCCGCATGTGTGGCCCACTGTGGTGCATATGCTGGCTGACGCGGCTCAAGCGGCGCCCGACCATGTCGCGTTGCAATGCGGCAGCGAACAGCTTAGCTACACACAATACGCCGCGTGCGTGGGCGGCCTGGCGGCCGAACTGAAGCAGGCCGGCCTGGGTGAAGGCGAGCGGGTGGTGGTGTTTATGGCCAACTCGCTTGATGTGGCCATTGCCATCTTTGGTGTGCAGGCGGCCGGCGCCCAGGTGGTGCCGATGAACCCCTTGTACACTGCCGCCGAACTTGCACAGGTGTTTGAAAATGCCCAGGCGCGCGGCATTATTTACGACGAGGCCGCCCAGCCGGTGGTGGCGCAACTGCTGGCCGGCTTCGATTTGGCACTTTGCATTGGCAACGGGCCGGGCTCGCAGCGGCTGACGCGTTGGCGACATGAGCCGCAGCCCGCCTTGCCCTTGCCGCAGCCGCAATGGCCGGCTATTTTGCAATACAC
>NZ_DATJBQ010000171.1:0-2721 GCF_035515275.1 Pusillimonas sp. | reverse complement strand
CACGTCGTCTACCCGGATTCCGCTTGTGGCCAACGGCACGGTTGATATCAGTTGCGGTTCGGCCACCAATAACGAGCAGCGCCAGCAGCAGGTCAGTTTTGCGCCCACCACGTTTGTTACCTCGACCCGGTTTGCATCCCTGAAGGCTTCCAACCTCAACGAGCTCGAAGACCTGAAAGGTGCAACGGTAATTTCCACGGCCGGCACCAGCAACCTGCGCTGGCTTACCCAGGCCAATGCAGAACAGAAGCTGGGCATGCGCATCATGAATGCCAAAGACCATTCCGAGGCGTTTCTTACCGTGAACAGCGGCCGGGCTGTGGCGTTCTTTATGGACGACATCTTGCTGGCCGGTCTGGTGGCCAACTCGCGCAACCCCACCGACTGGGTCATCAGCAAAAATTCGTACACGGTCGAACCCTACGGCATGATCCTTCCGAAAGACGACCCCGAGTTCAAGCAAGAGGTCGACGAGGCCGTAAAGGCCATGATGCAAGACGGGCGCTTGGCCCAGATGTACGAAAAATGGTTCATGCAGCCGATTCCGCCGCGCAACATCAACCTTAACTGGCCCATGTCGGCCGAGTTGAAACGGGTTATTGCCAACCCTACCGACTCGCCCCGGGCACAAGACTACCAATAACGCGGCTTTAAAGTAATTTGTCCATGGAAAAAACCCGAATTTCGAAGTTGATGGCCGAGCGCGGCTTGTGTTCACGGCGCGAGGCCGACGCTTATATCGAGCGTGGGTGGGTGCGTGTCGATGGCGTGGTGGTTTCCGAACTGGGTTCCAAGGCTTACCCCCACCAGACCATCACCCTGGACAAGCAGGCACAGCGCCGCCAGGGCTCGCGCGTTACCATTTTGCTTAACAAACCGGTGGGGTATGTGTCGGCCCAGGCCGAGCGCGGTTACCGGCCGGCCGTTTCGCTGATCAGCGCCCGAACCATGCACAATCCGGCGCGCTCGCCGTTTCCATTCGATGCTTCGCATTTGCGCGGGCTTGCACCGGCAGGGCGCCTTGACATCGATTCGCAAGGGTTGCTGGTGCTGACCCAGGACGGCCGCATTGCCCGTCAGCTTATCGACGAAGATTCGCCTATCGAAAAAGAGTATCTGGTTCGGGTCGAGGGACGTATTGCGGGTAATGGGCTGAAGCTGCTCAATCACGGCTTGAGCCTTGACGGTCAGGTGCTCAAGCCCGCCCACGTAGAGTGGCAGAACGACGACCAACTGCGCTTCGTCATCAATGAAGGCAAAAAGCGCCAGATTCGCCGTATGTGCGAGCAGGTGGGCCTGAAGGTGGTTGGGCTTAAGCGGGTGCGCATGGGCCGTATCGTGCTGGGTGATCTGCCGCCCGGCAAATGGCGCTATCTGCGCGAAGGCGAGCGTTTCGATTGACGCAGTGTGGGGCGGGCAAGGCGTGATGCGTGCACGCCTGCCCCTGCACGGGTCTCAGGCCGAGCGAGTCAGCGTGTAGCTTGCGCGTTCGTCCAGGTCCAGGGTTTTGGCCAGCCAGGGCAGGGCCTGTTGCAGTCGTTCGTACAGGGTGTAGGGTGGGTTCACTACAAACATGCCGCTGCCGTGCAGGCCGAAACCCGACTTGTCGGGGGCGCGCACGGTCAGGGTGGCGTGTGTCCATTGCACCTTCAGCCTTTCCAGCTGCCGTGCCAGTTCAGTGGCTTCGCGCCGTTGCACAAGTGGATACCACACCGCATAGCAGCCGGTGGAAAAACGCTTCAAGCCCTCGTCAAGGGTCTGCATGACTTGCCGGTAATCGTGCTTGTTTTCGTATGAAGGGTCGATCAGCACAATGCCCCGGCGCGTGGGCGGCGGCAGCAGTGCTTTCAAGCCGGTAAAGCCGTCTGTTTCGTAGACGGCTGTTTGGCGCATGGCCTGTCTGTCTTGTTGCGACAAGTTGTGCTTAAGCACTTCGATTTCAGAAGGGTGCATCTCGAACAGACGCAGCCGGTCTTTGTCGCGCATGGCGCTTAGCGCCAGCCAGGGCGAGCCCGGATAGTAGTTGGCGACGCCGTCGGGGTTGAAGCGCTGCACTTCTTCGAGGTAGCGCGTTATAAGTGCCGGCTTTTCTGCGGGGCCCAGCAATCGATCCAGCCCGTCGATGAACTCGCCGTTCTGGATGGCCCACTCGCTGGTCAGGTCGTAGATGCCGGCTCCCGCGTGCGTGTCCATGACCCAGTAGGGGCTGTCTTTAAGGTTGAAGTGATCAAGAATATGCACCAGGACGGCGTGCTTGAGCACGTCGGCATGGTTGCCGGCATGGAAGGCGTGTCGGTAACTGAACAAGAGCGGGCCTATGTAAGTTGAAGTGCGCCGGGCAGTGTGTCGATGGCATCGGTAAAGACTGCATCGCAGCCCCATTGCAGCAGCTGCTGTGCCCGAGCGGGGTCGTTAACTGTCCAGCCGGCTATTTTATAGCCTTTGGCGTGCACGGCCGCGACCAGCGCGGAATCAATGCCGCTTTGCTCCACGTGCAGGGCCACGCAGCCCAGGCGTTCCAGGCGCTGCACCCAGTCGGATGACAACGGGGCCGGCATCAATAAGGCGCGCGGCAGCGCGGGTGCGGCCTGCCGGGCGGCTTGCAGGGCGGTTTCCGAAAACGACGAAAGCAGGGGGGCGACAGGCCTGTGCTGCCAAAGGGTTGAAGCAATGCCTGCCACCAGTGTGCCGGTCAGGAGTTCGCGCCCGGGCTGGGGCTTG
>NZ_DATJBQ010000170.1:0-1951 GCF_035515275.1 Pusillimonas sp. | reverse complement strand
AAATTTAGCCGAAATATCGGCAGTGTCGGCCCGAAACACCTGTGCTTGACCCTGTTTCATGTTCTTTACATCAACACCAGCACGGTCTGGCCGTTAAGTACCGTACCACTTACTGTTTGCCCCGAGGCGGCACGTACCTGTATCTGGGCACCTGGTTCGCCGCCCTGTAAGGCGGTGCCGTCGCTGGTGGCGACAAAACCCACACCCCGCGCCTCCAGGCGTACCGCTTGGCCGCGCGCAATGGATTCGGGGCTGCGAAGCGTGCGCTCGCGCATGGGCGAGCCGGTTCCGATGCGTTGGGTGGTAATGCTGCCCATCAGGCGTTCGGGCTCGTAGATGGTGCCCGGTGCCAGGCGAAGCAGGTCGCCTTCGCGCGTGGCGACGTCGCTTGCGGTGATGACCGTGCCGGCATCCAGGCTGTGGGCGGCCACGTAATACTGGCCTTCGATATTGAGCTCTACCTGGGTGTAGCTGACCCAGGGCGAGGGCGCCAGGCAACGCAGGCCGACGGTCATGCGCGGCCGCAGCCGGCCATTCGAAGGCAGGAATATCTCGCTTTGTTCGCAGGCGGGCATGCGCTCGATCTGGGGCGGCGTAACAATGACGCGCGCCTGGCCTGGGTAAGTGGCCGCCTGGTCGCGCAAAAATGTTTCGGCCTGAATGCTGAAGTCTTCGGCGGTTAAGGCCGCGGACGCCGCCGCCGGGGCAAGGCAGGCGCCCAGGGCGAGCATGAAGGAAAAGCAGCGCTTGAGCATATAAGCATTGTATAGAGCGGCTTGCCCCGCCAATGGGGGAATTGGCCGAGAAATAGCGCTTTGTTTCGTAGTTTGTCTTGCCAGGGGCCCCATTAATATGGCTGGAGTGTAAAGGGCCGTGGTTTGCCAAAGCGGCGGCTCTATTGCTGATGCGCTGTGTGCAACCCAGTATACGGCGCATCCCGCCAATTGTTTATATGGACCGAGTGGCAGATGACTGATCGAATTGGTGCCGACCTGCAGTTTTTCCAGACCGCCATCAACCTGCGCCAGCAAAGGCAAGAGGTGCTGGCGTCCAATATCGCCAACGCCGACACGCCCAGCTACAAGGCGCGTGACTTTGATTTTCGCGCCGCCTTGCAAAACGCCATGGGCGAAAGCATGCGCCTGGCGGACACCCACTTGAGCTTGACCTCGTCGCGGCACATTCCTGCCAAGGCGGTTACGCCCGACCCGGCCGAGCTGCTGTATCGCACGCCCTTGCAACCCAGTCTGGACGGCAATACGGTCGACATGGACGTAGAACGGGTTCAGTTTGCCGACAACACGGTCAAGTACCAGACCGACATGACCATTATCTCGCAACGCATCAAGGGCCTGATGGCCGCGCTGCAGCAATAACCCTTCAGGGATTGAGCAAAAATGTCTTCGATGAGTATTTTTGAGATCGCCGGTTCGGCACTGACGGCTCAGTCGCAGCGCATGAACGTGTCGGCCAGCAACATGGCCAACGCCGACAGCGTAGCCGGCCCCGACGGCCAGCCCTACAAGGCGCGCGAAGTGATCTTCAAGATGCAGCCGGCGCCGGGCCAGCCCCATACCCAGGCTGTGGGGGGTGTGCGCGTGGCCGGTGTGGTCGAAAGCGACGCGCCGCCGCGCCTGCGCTACGACCCCAAGAACCCCCTGGCCGACGCCGACGGATATATCACGATGCCCAACGTCGACGTGGTGGCCGAGACGGTGAATATGATCTCGGCGTCCCGTTCATATCAGGCCAACGTGGAAGTCATCAATACGGCAAAAAGCCTGATGATGCGCACTCTGTCCATCGGTCAATAAGGAACTGTCGATGAGCTCCGTCAATCCTCTTTCAGGCGCAAACGCCTCGTTGCTGGGCCAGGGCGGCGCCAGCGACCTGACTTCGGCCACGCAGTCGCAGTTTCTGACCTTGCTGGTTACCCAGCTTCAGAACCAGG
>NZ_DATJBQ010000169.1:0-17089 GCF_035515275.1 Pusillimonas sp. | reverse complement strand
GCACGTACCTGCTTTGTACCGTGACGACGAGTGGATGCTGCCAAAACGCCAGTTGAACCGTGAAAGCCTGACCGCCTACCGCTTAAGCACCGTCACCCCTGACGACAACCGGGCGCTGGCGGCCTGCCGGCGCTTTCGCGGTGACGTCCTGATTGTCGAAGCAGAACACGACGATTTCGTGCCTCATTCCACAATCATGAACTACCGCTCAGCCTTTCAGGATGTTCACTCGCTATCCCATCGTATCGTGGATGAAGCCGACCACGGGTTGACTCGCAAGGCCGCCCAGCGTTCCTACACCGCAATTTTGCTGAACTGGGCCACCGAAATGGTGGTGGGAGCCCGTATGTCGAGCCCCAGGGGCGAAAGCATTCCGTACACACCGTAGTCAATCGGGCAAATGTGCTCCCCCGGCATGAGTCGCATTACCCCGCGGGTATGAAACTTGCAACCTTTCCGCAGATGACAGCATGATGGAGCGATGAATGCGAGAGCAGGCCGGACCAGGCCGCACCTTAAGGGTGCTGACCGTGAACGTACACAAGGGCTTTACGATCTTCAACAGGCGTTTCATCTTGCACGAACTGCGCGACGCAATACGCACCACTGCGCCTGATGTCATTTTCCTGCAAGAAGTACTGGGTGAGCACCATCGCCACGCAGCCAGACTACACGGGTGGCCGACGGCTTCACATTACGAATTCCTGGCTGACACCGTATGGTCGGACTTTGCCTATGGACGCAACGCGGTATACCCGGCCGGACACCACGGTAACGCCATCTTGTCGAAGTTTCCCATTGCCACCTACCAAAACCATGACGTCAGTATCAATCGCCATGAAGCCCGAGGAATTTTGCACTGTGTGCTGGAGGCGCCGAACAGCGACCTGCGCATGCATGCGGTATGCGTCCACCTGGGCCTGCGGGAAACGCATCGACGCCACCAGTTGCAGCGATTGTGCGAACTTGTACGAAGTACGATCCCCGCGGGTGAGGCGGTGGTCGTCGCAGGTGACTTCAATGACTGGCGCCTGAAAGCGAGCCGCCATTTGAACCATTGCGGACTGGTCGACGTATTCGCCTCGGCTCACGGGCGGCCGATCAGGACGTTTCCAGCACGCTGCCCGGTGCTGCGGCTTGATCGAATCTATGTTTCCAATGTTGCCGGGCACCGGCCGGTAAAGATGAAACGGCACCCGTGGGCCGGCTTGTCGGACCACCTGCCCCTGGTTGCGGAGATTGAAATATGAGCAGCCCCTGGCGAGAGGGCAACGAGTTCGTGTTGCTTGAGAATGGCGAGGCTTATTATCCGCGCGTCAACGAAGTGATTGCACAGGCCCGTTTCGAGATCTTGCTCGAAACCTTTATATTGTTCGACGACAAGGTGGGACGCGCGCTGCGCCAGGTGTTGATCGAAGCGGCACAGCGAGGTGTGCAGGTCGACATTACCGTCGACGGCTATGGCTCCGACACGCTTTCTGATGAATTCATTCTGGGCTTGACCGAGGTGGGCGTACGGCTTCATGTGTTCGATCCACGCCCACGTTTTTTTGGTGTGCGCACCAATCTTTTTCGGCGCATGCATCGCAAGATCGTCGCAGTGGACGGACGGACGGCCTTTATCGGGGGCATAAACTTCTCGGCAGACCACCTGCCCGACTTCGGGCCGATGGCCAAGCAGGACTACGCGGTCGAAGTCCGAGGGCCATTGGCCACCGACCTGGCCGATTACGTGCGTACCACGCTCAAGGCGGCACAAGCGGGCCCACGACGCTGGCGGCGCGCACCAAAGCTCGCTCCGCCCAAGGGCGACGCGACCGGCCGCCTGATCGTGCGCGACAACGAGGCTCACCCTACTTCGATTGAAAGCGCCTATCGGGTGGCCATAAGGGGCGCCTGCGAAGATGTGTTGATTGCCAACGCCTACTTCTTTCCGGGTTATCGCTTGTTGCGCGACCTTGTTAATGCCGCCAGGCGCGGTGTACGGGTACGCTTGATTTTGCAAGGAGAGCCCGATATGCGGTTTGCGCAGAAAGCCTCCGAGATGCTGTACGATTACCTGGCATCTGCCGGGGTCCTGATCTATGAGTACTGTGATCGCCCCTTGCACGGCAAGGTGGCCTGCATCGACCAGCAGTGGTCCACGGTGGGCTCAAGCAACCTCGACCCCTTCAGCCTGGCGTTGAATCTTGAGGCGAATGTGGTCATACACGACAGAGACTTCAATCGCCGTTTACGCGACAACCTCGAACAACTCATTGAGAACCATTGCCGACGCGTCGAGCGCCCGATAAAGCGTCGGGGCTGGCTGGGGCGCAGGCCCTGGACCAGTGTTCTGGTGTTCCATTTTCTGCGCCGCTTCCCGGCCTGGGCGGGCAGCCTACCCGCCCATAAGCCCCGGATTGAGTCGCTGGGCGCTGAAAGCCTTGCAGAAACCCAGGAGCAAAGGTCGGCATGAATATTCAATTGGCGCGCACCCGCTTAAAGGGCTCCACCTGGAAGTGGATTACGCGTGTTGTCACCGGTCTGATCGTAACCGCTGTTGTCCTGCTGCTGTTTAACCTTGCACGCAAGCTGGATTGGCTGGAAGTGCTGCGCTCGGCCAGCGAGATCGGTACTCCGACAATCGCGATGGCCGTCGGCATCGCCCTACTGGGGCATCTCGTTTATACGAGTTTCGAGATCTTGGCCAAATACTACGCGGGCACGCCACTGCCATACTGGAAAGTCATGGGTGTCGCCGCGCTGAGCTACGCCATGAACCTGAACGTGGGTGTCCTGGTCGGGGGCGTGGGTATTCGTTTTCGCCTCTACCACCGAATGGGCGTCCGCGCGGCCACTATCGGACGTATTGTGGGTTTCAGCACATTGACCAACTGGATAGGCTACGGCTGGCTGGCCGGTGTGCTCTTCATGACCGCCGCCGTGCCCTTGCCTGACAACTGGAGTATCGGCCGGGTGATGCTGCAGTTGATCGGCTTGATCATGGTGGCCGGAATCACCGTCTATCTGGCTATGTGTGCTTTTTCGCGCAAACGGATCTGGACGATAAGCCGGCATCGCATCGAACTTCCGCCCATCAAGCTGGCGCTGGCCCAGTGCCTGCTGGCGGCGGTTTCCTGGAGCCTGATGGGGGCCATCATATATTTGCTGCTGGGTCAGGAAGTGGCATATTGGGCAGTACTGGGCATCTTGATGTTTTCCAGCATCGCTGCGCTGGTCGCTCACATTCCGGGCGGACTGGGGGTAACCGAAGCCATTTTTGTGGGCGCGCTGTCTGGAACGCTTCCAGCGCACCAAGTGCTGGCCGGGGTGCTGATGTATCGAGTTCTGTACTGCGTTGTGCCGCTATGCCTGGCTATACCCGCCTACCTGATTGTCGAGGCCCGTTTGCGCGGCGCCAAACCAGCCAAGCTACGCCCCGACCCCACCCCGGTCGAACGCGCGGCAAAACCCGGCCGCTAGACGGTCGATCTTCCAAGGAGTGCACCATGCCGAACACCAAGCAGCAGTCCGATAAAAGCCAGACCCAGCAAGACGACACGCAACGCGAAAGCCAGAAGAGCCATGGCACGACGCAGAACCGAAGCAAAAAAGAGGGACACGTCAGCCAGATCGGCTCGGGCCAGGATCAACAAAGCAGTCGTCGCAACAAAACCCCGACCCGGCCCTGATCGGACGTTTGTGTCTGTCAGGAACAATGGTTGCTGATGTATAGCGACCAAGTGTCCTGAAAGAGGTCAGCCATGCCTCGCGTCATCTGGAAAGGCGCCATCACCTTCGGCCTTGTACATGTGCCCATCGTGCTGCATGCGGCTACGCGCGTCACTCGGCTCGATTTCGACTGGATCGACAAACGAGACAACTCCCCGGTCGGATACCAACGCATCAACAAGCGTACCGGCAAGCCTATCGAAGGCGAACATATCGTCAAGGGATATGAATACGAAAAAGGCGAATACGTTTTCTTGAACGACGAGGACTTCAAACGCGCCAACGAATCAGCCACCCAGTCGGTAGACGTCTTTGGATTCGTCAAAGCCGCGCAGGTGCCCCTTTATTATTTCGATACGCCCTATTACCTGGCACCCGACAAAAGGGGCGACAAAGGATACGCACTGTTTCGCGAAGTCCTGCGAAAAAGCGGCCTGCTGGCCCTGGCCTATGTCGTGCTGCACACCAAGCAGTACCTGGCGGCGTTAATGCCCCTGGATGACGTATTGATGCTGGTCACCCTGCGGTATGCGGACGAGATCCGCGACACCGACGATCTGAATATTCCGCGCGACAAACAGAGCCTGCCCGCGCCGCGAGAATTGCAGATGGCGCAACGGTTGCTCGATGAAATGACTCAGCCCTGGGACCCCGCTCAGTACCGGGACCAATATCGCGACGACCTGATGTCGACCATCGAAGAAAAGATCGCATCAGGCCGTACCCATTCTTTGGATGAGTCTTCGGCGGCACCGCGCAAGTCCGGCAAGGTAATTGATCTTATGGCCATGCTGCAGCGAAGCATCGATGAGCGCAAAGGCGGCGGCGGTAAAAATGCCCCCGCAACAAACCAGAAAACAGCCAGGAAAACAGCGAGAAAAGCCACGAAGAAAACCACAGCAAAACGAGCGTCGCCGTCGGCCAAGAAAACAGGCTCCGTCGGCACCAAACGAAAAACCGCCTGACACACCGGTCAGCCGACCCAACCGCGCCGGGTAGCGCATGCCATAGCGAGGCGTTCGGAATTGAAACCCCAATTACAGACCTACCAGCAAAAGCGCGACTTCAAGGTGACGTCCGAACCCAAAGGTCGCCCGGCTTCACGGTCGGCCTCGCGCGCACTAAGTTATGTCATACAGCGCCATCAGGCACGGCGCCTGCATTATGATTTCCGTCTTGAAATCGAAGGCGTGCTTGTAAGCTGGGCCGTGCCCAAAGGCCCTTCGCTCGACCCTGCCGTCAAGCGTTTGGCGGTTCACGTAGAAGACCATCCGCTCGAATACGGAAGCTTCCAAGGCGAGATTCCCGCCGGGCAATATGGTGCCGGTCATGTCGACATCTGGGACAAAGGCACCTGGATGCCCGCCTCCGACCCTGCCCAGGGACTCGCCAGCGGCCGCTTGCGTTTTGAGCTTAAGGGGGGGCTGCGGGGTCAATGGATGTTGCTTCGCACCGGCAACGACGACAAGCAATGGCTATTGCGTAAACTGGACGACGATCATGCCGTTGCCGGACATGACGCCGAATCAGACGGGGCACCCGTAGCGCCCACCCGGCCAACTCGGCGAACAAAAAAATCCGCTACCGACGCCGCCCGAACAACCAGAGTGCGAAGAACCGACCTGCCCGATTTCCTGTCGCCCCAATTGGCCACCTTGATTGACCGTCCACCTTCCGGCGGGGGATGGTCTTATGAGGTGAAATACGATGGCTATCGCATGCTGTGCCGAATCGATGGCACCGAGGCAAAACTGTTCAGTCGCAACGGCAATGACTGGACCTCACGCATGCCGCACTTAGCCCGTGACCTTGGTCAACTGAACCTGGGGCAGGGGTGGATAGACGGCGAGGTCGTGTGTTTCGACGATCAAGGCATCAGCCGCTTCCAGTCGTTGCAACGAGCCCTGGACGGCAACGCAGGCAATCTGGTGTTTGTCGCCTTTGATCTGCCGTTCTGGAATGGCACTGACCTGCGCGCCTTGCCTTTATCCGACCGTCGCCAACGCTTAAGCGAGCTGATCGAGACATTGCCCGCCGACAGCGCGATTATGTTTACTCAGATATTGGACGTTGCCGGCAATACTGAAGGCGACTCAGCCTGGACGGAAGCCTGCCGCTTAAGCCTGGAAGGCTTGATTTGCAAAAAACTGGACGCCCCCTATACAGAAGGCCGCAGCCGCGCTTGGCTGAAGCTTAAATGTCGCCCGCAACAAGAGTTCGTCATCGGAGGCTATACCCAACCTTCGGGATCCCGCTCGTCTCTGGGGGCCCTGCTGGTGGGTTTGCGAGATGGGAAAAAATTGCGTTATGTCGGCAGGGTCGGCACAGGGTTTACTCAGGCCACTCTCGAATCCTTGCATCAGAAGCTAAGCAAGATCCATCGCAAGACCAGCCCGTTTTCAAGCGTTACCGAGAGTAGTCAACGATACCGTCGCAGCAACGGCGACATTCAATGGGTGACACCAAAACTGGTTGCCGAAGTCAATTACGCAGGCTGGACCAACGACGGGCTGCTGCGTCACGCTTCTTTCAAAGGGCTTCGTGAAGATAAACCGGCCTCGGCAGTAACCGGCGAAGCGGCCGCCGACCCTGCTCCTCTCGATACCCGCACGAACAGCAGTCAACGCAAGCGGCTTTCGGGCAAGCGCAACCGCGTGCTGGTAGGCGAGGTCAATGTCTCGAGCCCCGACCGCCTCATCTATACCAGCCCTGATATCTCGAAACTGCAACTGGTTGAGTATTACCAGTCGGTTGCCGAGTACATTCTGCCTCATCTGCTGAAACGGCGAGTGGCGTTGCTGCGTTGCCCGCAAGGAACGAACGCCACCTGTTTTTTTCAGAAGCACCTGCACAGTGCCACCCCGGAAGGCATTACCCTGGACGACGAACAGGTCGTAATAGAAAGCCAACGCGGTCTACTTGAGCTGGTTCAGTTCGGCGTCGTCGAGTTCCACACCTGGGGCTCGTCGCTACCCCATCCAGACCGACCCGACCGCATCACGCTCGACCTCGACCCCGACCCCGACATTTCCTGGGCTGATGTGGTCACCGCCGCGCGACTGGTTCAACGCCTCATGCAAGACGCAGGCCTGACGCCTTATCTGAAAACCACAGGTGGTAAAGGCCTGCATCTGGTGGCGCCCATCAAGGCGACCCATACCTGGGACACCGTAAAGGCCTTCGCTCACGCCATGGCTGATTACCTGGCGCGGGAAGCGCCCCGCCAGTTCACGGCCAAGGCCTTAAAAGCCGGACGCAAAGGGCTGATCTTTGTGGATTACTTGCGCAACGGCAACGGGGCGACTGCCGTGGCGGCATTCTCGGCGCGTGCGCGTAAAGGAGCCCCCGTTTCGCTACCCGTGGCATGGGAAGAGCTGGATACCCAATACGACCTGCGGGGCGCGACCTTCAATATTCACAACGCGCTGAGGCATCGGCAAAAGCAAGGCAGCGATCCTTGGCAAGACTACACCAAGAATAGAAAGGCGCTACGCTTGGCGTTCAAAAACGAGCTTGATACCTAGAGGCCGCATTCGGTTGTTTACCGTCGGTCTGACGAGAGGCACTTGCCGAGTAAAAGACCAATCACACCCGCGATGCACACTGCTTTCCAGGCATGCTCATGCACACATTCGTCAGCCGCCTCGGAAACTGCGTGGTAACTTTCTTTGAGCCTGAGGCGATAATTGCCGGCTTCAAGGCGTGCCTGTTCAAGCTGACCCTTCAATTTATCTCGCGCGGCCTCAATCTCGGCGCCGCTGTAGCTGGCGGTTGAACGCAGCAATTCTTCTGCGCTGTCGAGCAGATCCTTCATATTGGAAGCGACCTCGTCGCGTTTTGCTGCAAGCTCGGTCTGGGTGGGGTTTCGGGCCATATTTTCCTCCGGATTCATGGGGGGTGAAGTTGCTCTGTGCAAGCAGCAACCCCCATGCCTGAAGTGAGCTAGACCAGTTCGCGCTTGTGCGGAAGCGAGAAATCCATATTGGGCCCCATGGGCACCAAGCCGGTCGGATTGATTTGCGTATGGCTACGGTAGTAGTGGTGTTTG
Organism: Pusillimonas sp.; assembly: GCF_035515275.1. GTDB lineage: Bacteria > Pseudomonadota > Gammaproteobacteria > Burkholderiales > Burkholderiaceae_B > Pusillimonas. The sequence goes on along the minus strand of NZ_DATJBQ010000169.1, from coordinate 9,327 downwards.
ATGTGGCGCAGGTCAACCGTGTCGGCTACGCCCGGGTACTGGTATAACTCACGCGTGAACCCCCATAGCGCGGGAAGATCAACCAGGCGTTTCAAACTGCACTTGAAGTGGCCGTAGTACACGGGGTCAAAGCGCAGCAAGGTTGTGAACAACCGCCAATCCGCCTCGGTCAATGTTGAACCGGTCAGATAGCGCTGCTTCAACAGGCGCCGCTCCAGGGTTTCAAGCGCGTCAAACAGTTCTTGAACGGCCTGCTCGTAGGCGTCTTGCGTCGTGGCAAAACCGGCTCGATACACGCCGTTGTTAATGTTCGTGTAAACATAAGCATTGATTTCGTCTATCGCGTTGCGGAGTTGGGCTGGATAATAGTCTCCGGCAGCCGCCCCGACGCCGTCAAACGCGCTATTAAGCATGCGAATGATCTCGGACGACTCGTTATTGACAATCGTGCGCCGATGCTTGTCCCACAACACCGGTACGGTCACGCGACCGCTATAGCCGGGCTGCGCCAAGGTATACAACTGATGCATATAGCTGGCGTGGTTGACGTGGTCGGGCACCACTCCCTCGTCGGGCTCGAAGGTCCAGCCATGTTGAGCCATTAACGGATTGACCACCGACACGGTGATCAGGGAGTCGAGCTGCTTGATGGCACGAAATATAAGCGTTCGATGCGCCCAAGGGCAGGCCAGCGATACATACAAGTGATAACGGCCGGGTTCGGCGGCAAAGCCGCCCTCTCCGCTGGGCCCCGGCGCACCGTCGGGTGTGACCCAGTTGCGAAACTGAGCCTCAGTGCGGACAAAACGTCCGCCCGTGCTTTTCGTGTCATACCATTGATCGGTCCATTGACCATCTATCAGCAATCCCATGAATTCACCTTTGGCTGGTTGCAGAGCTGGACAGCTCCTCGAGTATGGGGCAATCGGGCCGGTCATCGCCCTGGCAGCAATCGGCCAAAACCTGAAGCTGGTCGCGGATCGACTGCAGCTTGGCAATGTCCTGATCAAGTTCTTTGATGTACTGACCTGCCAGACGCTTGACGTCGTGGCTCTTGCGATCTTTGTCTTTCCATAAGCCGATGAGCATGCGGATGCGGTCGAGCGAAAAACCTAGATCACGGGCGCGCCGGATAAAACGCAGGGTTTGAACGTCGGCCTGATCATACTGCCGATAGCCGGCCGAAGAACGCTGCGCTGCCGCCAGAAGACCCACGCTTTCGTAGTAGCGGATCATTTTCGCCGTAACGCCCGAGGCTTGGGCGGCCTGGCCGATATTCATAGTGTCCTCCGTTGCAAGGGGCCCTATTACCCATACATGTTGGTTGACCTTACCACGATAGCAAGGTTTACAGTAGGACTACCCTTAGTCTGGAGAAAAACATGCTTGAATTTCGTGTACATGACATGACTTGCAACCACTGTGTCGGCGCTATCACCAAGGCGGTTAAAAATGCAGCCCCGCAAGCGTCGGTCGAGGTCGACCTGGCGCATCACCTGGTGCGTATACAAGGCGAGGCCGACGAAACCGCGGTTCGTGCAGCCATCACCGAAGCGGGTTATACGCCCGACGCAGCGGGCGCCTGAAACCCTCGCAGGCGCAGGGCGTTGCCCAGCACGAACACGCTGGATAAGGCCATGGCGCCTGCCGCAAACACGGGCGACATCAACACGCCCGTAAACGGATACAGCACCCCGGCGGCTACCGGTATCAGCGCCGTGTTGTAGGCAAACGCCCAGAACAAGTTCTGACGAATATTTTTGAGCGTGGCGCGCGACAGCGCCAAAGCGTTCGGCACGCCATTCAGGTCGCCCGACATCAACACCACGTCGGCGGCCTCCATGGCCACATCAGTACCGGTTCCAACGGCCACCCCAACGTCGGCTGCCGCCAGCGCGGGCGCATCGTTGATGCCGTCGCCCACAAACGCCAGGGCACCGTACTGGCGTTTCAACCTTTCCACCTCGCGCACCTTGCCCTCGGGCAGCACTTCGGCCACGACCTCATCAATACCCAGTTCGCGCCCGATGGCCTTTGCGGTGCGGCGGTTGTCGCCGGTGATCATCGCCACCTTCAGCCCCAGTTCATGCAAGGCAGCAATAGCTTTGGCGGTGGTGGGTTTGATGCGGTCGGCCACGGCCAACATGGCCACCAGGCAACCGTCAATGGCTGCATAGATGGGCGTCTTGCCTTCGTCGCCCAAGCGTGCCGCGGCCTCGACAAACATGGAAGGATCCAGTCCCAGCGAAACCATGTAGCGGTCGGCGCCGATTTCAACGCGGCGGCCATCGACCACGCCCCGAACCCCCGAGCCTGATTCAGCTTGAAACTGCTCTAGCGCCAACACAGGAACCGACTCGGCTTGAGCCGCTTCGACCAAGGCGTGTGCAATGGGATGTTCGGAGTGGCCTTCAACTGCAGCAATGCATGCCAATACGTCGCTGCGCTGCCAGCCCGGGGCAAGCACAAAGTCGGTGAGCACGGGCTTGCCCAGCGTAAGAGTGCCGGTTTTGTCAAATGCCACGACCTTGGTCTCGGCGAACTGCTGCAAGGCCTCTCCGCGACGAAAGAAAATACCCATTTGAGCGCCCCGCCCCATGCCCACCATGATTGACGTGGGTGTAGCCAGGCCCATGGCGCACGGGCAGGCAACGATCAGCACCGCCACGGCGTTGACCAATGCAAAATTAAGCGCCGGCTCGGGGCCCCAAATGAGCCACACCAGGCATGTAAGAAGGGCCATGGCTATAACAGCCGGCACGAACCACATGGTGATGCGGTCGACCATGGCCTGGATGGGCAGTTTGGAAGCCTGTGCGTGCTCGACCATGGCAATGATGCGCGCCAGAACAGTGTCCGCGCCCACCTGGGTAGCGTTGTAAGTGAGCGAGCCCGTCTGATTGACCGTACCCCCCACCACCGGGTCGCCCTGTTGTTTTCGTACCGGCTCGGGCTCGCCGCTGATCATCGACTCATCGACAAAGCTTTCACCTGATACCACTGAACCGTCGACGGCAAGCCGTTCGCCCGGACGCGCCAGCAATACATCGCCGGCCACGACCTGCGCAATCGGCAGTTCAACGAAGTTTCCGTCGCGCTGCACTCTTGCTGTACGCGGCTGCAAGCCAACCAGACGCTTGATGGCCTCGGAGGTTCGCCCCTTGGCGCGAATCTCAAGATAGCGGCCAAGCAAAATCAAGGTGGCAATGACGGCTGCCGCTTCAAAATACACATGCACCGTACCTTCAGGTAACAAGCCAGGAACGAAGGTAGCCACTACCGAATACAGATAGGCGGCGCCCGCCCCCACAGCCACCAAAGAGTTCATATCGGGGGCACCACGTATCAGCGACGGTATGCCCAGACGAAAAAAGCGCCGGCCCGGCCCGAGCAACACCATGGTGGTCAGCACGAACTGTATGCGCCAGCTAAGTTCCAGGCCCATGGTGTTCATGATGAAATGATGGAAAGGCGGGAAAAAATGGGAGCCCATCTCCAGCACGAACACCGGCAAGGTCAATACGACGGCAATTATCAGCGCCGCACGCAGCTCGTTGCTTTCGGCTTGCTGCCGCTTGGCCAACTCGTCTTGGGCGGCCGAATCGCTGCGCGCAACGCGTGCCTCATAGCCAACCTTCTTGACCGCGTTGATCGCCGCTTGGGCGTCACCGGCCGTGGCAAACTGCACTTCAGCCCGTTGGGTGGCCAGATTGACACAGGCGTCCTCAACGCCCGGTACGGCCTTCAGGGCACGCTCGACCCTGCCCACGCACGAGGCGCAGGTCATACCCTCGACATCAAGGGTAATGGGCGAATGAGCGAATGTCGAAAAACCGACCTTGTTTGATTTTATGGCTGCGTCAGGCATGGCGCCCCCTTTTTGAACAGATGGATTTAATGTAAACCTTACCATCGTGTTAAGGTCAAGACAGGTCACGCACCACCCTACTCTTGGTCCAGGACGCCATGCATTCCGTTACAAGCAAATATGTTTTGATTCTTTGCCGCATTTGGGTATATAAAGCCACTATTTGATAAGCCGTTAACCTTTTACACTGCAACCCTGTGTCCATGATCGACAGGCATTCGCCTCGGTCTTGCACTGAAGAGACAGCCATGAGAAAAATCTCCTTGTTTATTGCCCTGATGAGTCTGGGCGCGCTAAGTGCATGCCAGAGCCCATCACAACACGGCGGCAGTGCCAGCAACACCGAGTTCAACTGTATTGCCGGCACTGTGGGCGGGGCTGTGATCGGCGGCCTGTTAGGCAGTACGATAGGCGGCGGTACTGGACGTACGGCAATGACCGCCGTCGGAATTGGCGCGGGCGGCTATCTCGGCAACCGCATGGGGTGCAAATAATGAAGATCGACATCATCAAACCTGTTGCGTCCCTGGCGCTGGCCCTGGTTCTGGGCTTTTCCGGTACAGCTTATGCACAAGGCGCTTCCGCCGCCGAGCTGACCCCTGAACACTTCAAGGCGCTTGATCGAAACAACAGCGGCGGCGTCAGCAAGGACGAGTACGAGCAGTTCATGCGCGAGTCGTTTCTAAAGCTGGATACCGACGGCAACAAACGCCTGAGCAAAGCCGAAGCAAGCGCGGTATTGACACCCGAGCAATTTGCAGCGGTCGATAAAGACCACAGCGGCGAGCTGACACTGGACGAGTTTCTGGACCATGTCATGCGCGACTTCGACCGCTACGATTACAACAACGACGGGGTCCTGACGCCCTGAGCTTGGTCAGCAGCAAACCGTGCTGTGGTCCGAGGGGTCGGTGCACCCGCCCTCTTCGACCTGGATCGTGACGTGGTCGATCCCGAAACGTTCTAGTAAACGCGCACTGGCGGCCGCAATGACGTCTTGCGGCGCCACGTCTGGCCGAGGCACCACATGCATGGTCAGCAAATGCCGGTCGGCGGTGATCGACCACACGTGTATATGATGCACCCTGCAGACCAGGGGCACGTGTTGCTCGAGGTCTGCCTTGATCTCAGCAATGGCCAGGCTGGGCGGTGCACCTTCCAGCAAAATATGCCCTGCCGAACGCACCACGCCCCAGGCGCTTCTTAGAATAATCACCGCCACCAGCACCGAAAGCAGTGGGTCGATGGGCGCCCAGCCCGTCAACAGCACGATAACCGCCGCAACAATGGCCGCCACCGAACCCAGTAAGTCGCCCACCACGTGCAGCATGGCGCTACGCAAATTCAGATTTTCGTGACTGCCCTTGAACAGCACCACGAAGGCAGCAATATTGGCGACCAAACCGGCCACCGCAACGGCCAGCATGGGGCCGCCCAGTATCGGTCCCGGATCCAGGGTTCGGCGTACGGCCTCAACGACTATCCAGGCCGCAATTAAGAACAGCGTCAAGCCGTTGACAAAGGCCGCCAGGATTTCCACCCGTCTGTAGCCGAACGACAGACGTTCGGTGGCGGCGCGCCGGCCTACTCGCAATGCCAGCCAACTGAATGCAAGCGCTGCAGCATCGCTGGCCATGTGCCCGGCATCGGCCAGCAGCGCCAGGGAACCTGAAACGACGCCGCCAACCACCTCAACCACCATGAAGACCGCAATAATGGCAAACGCCCACAGCAGTCGCCGTTCGTCGGTGACGCCCTGCGCATGCCCGCCCGGACCATGATGATGGCCGTGCTGATGGCCGGCATGTTCGCCCTTTTCGGCGTGCGCGCGGCCATGATCATGATGCTCGTACATGAATAATTTCCGGAAGCGCCGACTCAAACGGCGCGGTCAAGTTTTTATACCATTATGACAAGGTCAGGCTTTGCAGGCACAGGCTACGCGACAAAAACAAGTTTTCCAGGCCGGCTGATCGAAGTATGCTGAACCCCACTGATCGCCACCACCGGAGAACCTCCATGACCCGCAAGAAAGCCTCGGATTTTCACCCCGACGTCCTTCGTCTTTTCGATCAATACGTACACGGTGATCTTGATCGCCGTGCCTTTATCCAGAAAGCGGCAGTCTACGCGGTAGGGGGTGTCACCGCCGCAGCGCTGCTTGAAAGTCTTCGACCCAATTTTGCCTGGGCCAACCAGGTGCCTGAATCCGATCCGCGAATTTCTGTCAGCCACCGGCAATTTCAATCGCCACAGGGCAGCGGCAGCATGAGCGGCTACTTGGCAACCCCGGCGCAAGCGAACAAAAAACTGCCCGCCGTGGTGGTGTATCACGAGAATCGCGGCCTTAACCCCTATATCGAAGATGTCGCGCGCCGGCTGGCCGCGCAAGGATACCTGGCGTTCGCCCCCGACGCACTGGCCCCGCTGGGCGGCTACCCCGGTAACGAAGATGATGCTCGCGCCCTCTTTGCCAAACTGGATCAGAGCAAGACCCAGGAGGACCTGTTCGCTGCGGTTGATTTCGTGCAGAATCACCCACAGTTCAGCGGCCGCTACGGCGCGGTGGGCTTTTGTTATGGCGGCACCATGGTAAATAAACTGGCCGTGCGGCGCCCAGACCTGGCTGCCGGCGTGCCCTTCTATGGCGCCCAGCCAGGCAGTGAGGAAACCGCGCGCATCAAAGCACCCTTGCTGATCCACTATGCCGAGAACGACGAACGCATCAATGCGGGCTGGCCTGCTTTCGAACAAGCGCTTAAGGCGAATAAGGTCGAATACCAGGCCCATTTCTACCCCGGCACACAGCATGGTTTCCACAATGACACCACGCCGCGTTACGATGAAAAGGCAGCTGAGCTGGCCTGGACGCGCACCCTCGAGTTTCTCGACAAACACTTGAAGGGCTGATTCCAGCTTAAGTCGGGATGAGTTCGATGGCGGGCTTGGGCGACCCGGACCAGGTCAGTCGATACGCCTGGGCGCGCCGCACGTTGCCCACCAATGCAGGCCGGAAGCACGCCAGATTCGTGCCTTGGGCTCGCCTCACGCTGGGGTACACCACCCCCATCGAACCTTGTTCAAGCAGTTGCAGTGCCAGCTGTTGCGAAGCCACATAGCTTGTCGCGCTGAGACATGGGGCAAACCCGGGCGCATCGCGCAAGTCGTGAAACTGCCCGCTAAAGTCCGCCAAAAGCGCTTGATAGGAAACGCTGTCGTCGAAAAAATCGATCTCGGCGTACTCAACCGTTTTATGGAAAACAATTTCGGCCAGCGCGGTTGACGCATCAAACGCACAATACCAGGCGCCTCGTTGACCGGTGTTGAACCGGCTGCCCTCGGGACGCGGGTATGTAAACGCCGCATTGATGATGCGAAAATTAGGCACACCGAAAACCAGCTCGTCCATGCCGATACCGGCCATGCCACCCCGTTCGCTGCGTAGCCTTTGATTGGTGGCGTTGTCTAGCGTAAATAAGTCAGCCAGGTGGTCGGCACTTTCTGCCAACGGCGCCAGGACGGAATCTTCTTGGTCGGCAAAACGAGACGGCAGCAAACGCACGGTGTCCAGCTGGCGCACCAGCGAAACGGGCGGCTCATCGAACGACGGTTCAGGTGAGCCCGCTTTGGGCACCGCTGAGTATTCGGCCATAGACGGCTCGAGCGCGGATGGCATGTATGGCCCCTTGCAGGCTAGACGCCGCCGCGCCGGGCATCAAGCAACTGACGAACCGCCTGCATCGCGATAAGGCCGCCTTGCATCATGTAGTCCAACGGGGTGCACCCGCCAAACAAAATATTGCGATTGGGCAGATGCACCCATTGGTCAGCCAATTTGTCACCATACACAATATGCAGCGACTTATAAATGCCCAGCAAATACGAAATCCGAGTCAGACGGTCGACCTCGAGCACCCGGTCGGGCTTTTTCTTCCACTCGTAATATGAACTGCTGGATACGCCGCCCAATAACACGCAAGCGTCTTCATCGCGCAGCTTCCAGGCTTGGGTGAGCTTGAAAAAACCTTTTAGCGCTGACGCCGACAGACGCTCGCGCACCGGCCGCGCGTTAAGGTCAACAACGGTGACAGGTTCGAAACGGCTTTGTGGGTAAGCGTAGGCCAGGCTCATATTAGACTCCGGTTATGAGGAAATTATACTCTAGAACCGGACAATTTGAGATTCGCCGCATCTCGGTGGGCAATTGTTGCTGACAAACGTCGAAAATCGATGCGTCAAAGTATCTCTGCCACCACCTCGGCGGGCCGGCACAAACGTGTCCCCTTTTCCGTAACCACTATCGGCCGATTCATCAAGACCGGGTGTGCCACCATGGCATCAATCAGGGCGTCGTCGTCGAGCTCGGGGTTATCGAGCCCAAGCTCTTGATACATCGGCTCTTTGCTGCGCATGATCTCGCGCACGCCAAGGCCCGAATCCTTAATTAACCGGACCAGCTCCTGACGTGTGGGAGGTGTTTTCAAATACTCAATGACGACTGGCTCCAGGCCACGCTCTTGCAGCAATTGCAAGGTGGTTCGAGAAGTGCCGCAACGCGGGTTGTGGTAAATGGTGGTCATTGCCTATGTACTCCGTACAAAAAACTATGCAAGTATGTGGTGATTCTATAACTATACGGAGACATCGATGGCGTTGACGCTTTTGGTCGAACTGGGGCTTAACGGCCTGCAGTTCGGCCTAATGCTGTTTTTGCTGGCGGCCGGCCTGACCCTGGTGTTCGGCATCATGGATTTCATCAATCTGGCCCACGGCTCGCTGTATATGCTGGGTGCGTACTTCGCTGCCACGTTCATCATGGTCACCGACTCGTTCTGGTTGGGCATGGGGTTGGCAATACTGGCCACCATGGTGGCCGGCGTCATACTCGAAGTCCTGATCTTTCGGCGGCTATACCAACGAAACCACATGTCCCAGGTGCTGGCCACCTTCGCCCTCATTCTAATTTTCAACGAGGGCGCCCGCATGGTGTGGGGCGAACAACCGCTGCGCCTGAACGCCCCTCAGATCTTCTCCGAACCCATACAGATCATGCCCGGACTTCAATATTCGTCGTTCCGGCTCTTCATCATCGCCAGCGGCCTGGCCGTCGCCGCCATGCTTTATGTGCTGGTGACCAAAACGCGGCTGGGCATGCGGGTGCGCGCCGGCGCTTCCAACCGCGAGATGGCCACCGCCATGGGCGTCAACATCAAAACGGTCTTCACGCTGCTGTTCGCATTTGGTGCGGCGCTTTGCGCCATTGCAGGCGGCCTGCTGGGCACCCTGCTGTCGGTTCAGGTGGGCATGGGAGAAAGCATTCTCATACTTGCCTTTGTCGTTATTGTTGTAGGCGGTATCGGCTCGATCCGAGGCGCCCTGATCGGTTCATTGCTGGTCGGTTGCGTCGACACGCTCAGCCGAACCTTGCTGCCGTCCATGCTGCACGCCGTCATGCCGGC
>NZ_DATJBQ010000168.1:0-31361 GCF_035515275.1 Pusillimonas sp. | reverse complement strand
TCGACCATTGGTATTGCGCCACACTCGAAGGCCCCCGGGGGGCAAGCGGAGCCGAGCTGGCCGAGATCGTGCGCAGTGTGTTGCCCTCGAACCCCGATGAAACAATAACGGTGTCCAGTTTTGACAATCCGGTTCAAGCCTTCGCCAAGGCGCGTGAGCAGGCCTCCGAGGATGATAGAATTCTTGTGTTCGGCTCGTTCTCGACAGTGGGCCCCGTACTTAAAGAACTCGGGCGCACCGTCTAACCGGGCACACGGTCTAATCATGCTGCCGCCGTCGCCTCATACGCATCGCGGCCCAAGGGTTTTCACATGGGATTGTTCTCTCGCAAAGAGGCTGCCTCCAGCTCAAGGCGCCGTTCATCGCCGCCCAGCGAGGCGCAGGCCGAAGACTTGCGCGGCCGGGCACGGCAAAGACTCATCGGCGCATTGGCCTTGGTGGTTGCTGCTGTGGTCATCGTGCCCCTGCTGATCAAAAACGAACCTGACCTGCAGCCGGAAACGCCCATTGTCGTGCCCGCCGTGCCGCCTATTCCCGAGCCCTCAATCGCCGCCAACGAACCGCGCTCAACCGGGCTTCCCGGCAGTAATAACGGGGGTCAGCTTAGCGTCGAGCCGCCGGCCCTGCCTGCGCCCGAGCCCATTGCCGATACGTCGACCGAACAAAGTTCAGCACCGCAGGCCAGCACCGCTGCCGCTGAAACGCCGCCCAAACCTGAGCCCAAGCCCGAGGCCAAGCCTCAGCCCAAGCCCGACACCAAGCCTTCGGCTTCAGAGCGCACCGACGACGGTTCGGTTGCCATTGCGCTGCTTGAAGGACGCTCGCCCAGCAAGCCGCCCGCGGCGGCCACACGGGGTAACTTCGTGGTGCAAATTGCCGCGTATACATCGCAAAAAGATGCCGATGCCCGGCGCGACGCATTAGTGTCAGCCGGCGTTACCAATGCCTACGTCGAATCGGCCAACCCCGACGGCAAGGCAACGTATCGCCTGCGCGTCGGCCCGTTCCCCACCCGCGAGGCTGCGCAAGCGGCCCAGACCCGGCTTCGGTCGCTCGACTACGTCAACAGCTTCATCGCAACTCAGTGACAAGCTTCGACTATATCGTGCTCGCCGTTTTGGGGGTTTCGGCCTTCCTTGGCCTGCTGCGCGGTCTGGTTAAAGAGCTTCTGTCGCTAGTCGCCTACGCCGCCGCCTTTGTGGCCGCCATCTGGTGGGGGCCCACCGTGTCAACCTGGCTGGCCGGCTATATTGAAAACGATCTGCTACGCACTGCAGCGGCTTACGCGGCGGTGTTCATTGTGGTGCTGCTGCTGGTGGGCCTGGTCAATGTCACGCTGGGCGCACTCATCGAGAAAACAGGCCTCACCCCGGCCGATCACGGCATGGGCGCCATCTTTGGCTTCATGCGCGGGTTACTGATTGTCTTGGTGCTGGTCGCGCTGGCCGGTTACACCCAACTGCCGCAAGAACCCTGGTGGCGCGACGCCCGTCTGTCGGGCACGGCCGAGCAGGGCATACAGAAAATCAAGCAGATGCTGCCGCCGTCGCTGGCGTCGTGGCTGCCGTACTGATCGCATTAACTAGGAACATCAAATGTGTGGAATCGTGGGGATCGCGGGGCGCAATCCCGTCAACCAGGTAATTTATGACAGCCTGCTGTTGCTGCAGCATCGCGGCCAGGACGCCGCGGGCATCGCCACGGCGCACGACCAGCTGTTCAGCATGTACAAGGCGCACGGCCTGGTTCGCGACGTGTTCCGCACCCGCAATATGCGCTCGCTTGTCGGCAACAGCGGCCTTGGCCAGGTACGCTACCCCACGGCAGGATCCAGCGACAATGTCGATGAAGCCCAGCCCTTTTATGTCAATGCGCCGTTTGGCATTACTTTCGTACACAACGGCAACCTGACCAACTGGCAAGAACTGCGCGAAGAACTCTTCCGTATCGACCAGCGCCACATCAACACCAACTCTGATTCCGAGGTGTTGCTTAACGTCTTTGCCCACGAGCTACAGCGCGCCGCCAACGGCGTCTCGCTTGACGAAAACGCCGTGTTCCAAGCCGTGGCGGCCGTACACAGAAGGGCACGCGGCGCCTATGCCGTGATTGCGCAGATCGCCAGTTTCGGCATGGTGGCCTTTCGCGACCCGCATGGAATACGTCCGTTATGCCTGGGTTCGCTTGAGAGCGATAAAGGCACCGAGTGGATGGCCGCCTCAGAATCGGTTGCGCTGACCGGTTGCGGTTACACCTTCGTGCGCGACATCCAGCCTGGCGAGGCCGTGCTCATTGATATGGACGGCAACGTCACCAGCCGCCAATGCGCCCAAGCCCCGGGCTTTACGCCTTGCGTTTTCGAATACGTATACTTTGCCCGTCCCGACTCCCTGATGGACGGCGTATCGATTTATTCCGCCCGCTTGAACATGGGCGAGTACCTGGCCAACAACGTCGCCAAATCGCTGCGCCTGGGCGACATCGACGTCGTCATGCCCATACCTGATTCATCGCGCCCCTCGGCCATGCAGCTTGCCGCACACCTGGGCCTGAACTACCGCGAAGGTTTCATCAAGAACCGCTATGTCGGGCGCACCTTCATCATGCCCGGCCAGGCTGTGCGAAAAAAATCAGTGCGCCAGAAACTAAGCGCCATCGACATGGAGTTTCGCGGTAAAAACGTGCTGCTTGTCGACGACTCCATCGTGCGCGGCACCACCAGCCGCCAGATCGTCGACATGGCCCGCGCAGCCGGCGCCAACAAGGTCTACTTCGCCTCCGCCGCACCCCCCGTGCGCTTCCCCAACGTCTATGGCATAGACATGCCCAGCCAGGCCGAGCTTATTGCCACCGGCCGAAGCACCGAACAAGTCGCCCAGGAAATCGGCGCCGACGGCCTCGTCTACCAACGCCTCGAAGATCTCGAACAGTCTATCCGCGACCTCAACCCCGCCATGAACCAGTTCGAATCCTCCTGCTTCAACGGCCACTACATCACCGGCGACATCGACGCCGACTACCTGCAACGCCTGGGCCAGACCCGCGGCAGTGCCGCCACAGCCGCCCCAGCCGAAAGCGACGAATAAGCGCGCCCTGAACAGCTGCCGACCCCAAACCGGCCGGCAGTTTCCAACCCCCGAGCGCACTCCCGCACCCCGCACCCCGCACCCCGCACCTCGCACACTCACCAATCTCCTTCGGTGACCCCATTCCACATCCCACTCTACCGGAGCTCCTGGTTGCGGGTAGTGCCAATTTCGCGCGTTGGCGCGAGAGCCAGGCGCACGCGAAGGTAGCCCGAAGGGGCGGACGAGCGGGACAGGCGGGCCGAAGGCCGAGTGCCTCCGCGCGAAATTGGCACTACCCGCAACCAGGAGCGTGTCAAGAACCAGCACCGCCGCCCAAGAACCAGCACCGCCGCCCAAGAACGAGCACCGCCACCAAGCGTAAACCCCAACCGCAAACCCCTTGCAAGCCCCCCATCCGAACCGTTAAAATATATTCAATCCGTTCAAAAATGAACATAACAAAATAGGATCCGGTTCAACCCGCATCCGCATCCACCACATAATCACCACCCGCAAGCAAAATCCAGGACTCCCAAGACATGAACCAACCCCTGATCGGCATCTGCGGCGGCGGCATAGGCGGCCTCACCGCAGCCATCGCACTGCGCAAACTAGGCCAACGCGTCGTCGTCTTCGAACAAGCCAAACAATTCGCCCGAGTCGGTGCCGACATCAACCTGACCCCCAACGCCGTACGTGCCCTCGACGGCCTGGGCGTGGGCGACGCCTTGCGCGCAACCGCCGCCCGTCCCGCCTATCGCATCAGTCGCGACGGCTACACCGGCGAAGAAACCTCGCGCCTGGCCATGTCCAGCGCTGCCGAAGAAAAATACGGCGCCCCGCAGCTAACACTGCATCGCGCCGACCTGCTCACCGTACTTGAAAACGCCGTGCCTGCCGACTGCATCAAACTGGGTAAAAAAACCACCCGCGTCGAACAACAAGAAGGCAAGGTCAAAGTAGAGTTCGAAGACGGCACCAGCGAAATCGTAGACGCCCTGGTCGGCGCCGACGGAATCCATTCGGTCGTGCGCACCGCCATGCTCGGGCCCGAAAAACCAACATTCACGGGTGTCGTCGCCTATCGTGCCGTCGTGCCGGCAGACCGGTTGCAGGGCCTGCCCGACCTTGACTGCTTCACCAAATGGTGGGGCGATCGCCCCGAAGTCCAGATCGTTTCCTTCCCGCTTAACCAGGGCAAAGATATTTTCATCTTTGCCACCACCCCCCAGCCCGAATGGACGCTGGAGTCGTGGACCGCACCCGGCGAGGTCGCCGAGCTGCGCGAAATTTACCGCGACTTTCACGCCGATGCGCGCGCACGGCTTGAGGCCTGCACCGAAGTGCTGAAATCGGCGCTGTACATTCGCGACCCCTTGCCCCGTTGGTACGACGGCAATCTGGTGTTGCTCGGCGACGCCGCTCACCCCATGACCCCTTTCATGGCGCAGGGGGCAGGCCAGGCCATTGAAGACGGCGTGGTACTGGCGCGCAGCGTGGCCCAGCCCGGGTTTACCTCGCTGGCTCAGTCCTGGCAGGCGTATCAGGACGCGCGCCTCGATCGAACCAGCCGAGTTCAAATTTCTTCCCGCGACAACACCTGGCTGAAGCAGGGGGGCAACGCCGACTGGGTTTACGAATACGATGCGTGGGCTGCGCCCCTTAACTAAGGTGACTCATTGACTGAACACGATTCTGAAAAAGGCCTGGTCACACCGGTAATGCGCGGCATACGCCTGCTGCGCTATATCGCCCAGGGTGGCAGCACGGCCAATCTCAGCGAGGTGGGCCGCCTGATCGACGTCAACCGCGTCACCGTGATGCGGCTGCTTGCCACCCTCGAGCACGAAGGTCTGGTCGAAAAACTGCCGCATGGTGGTCATCGTGTGGGCATGTCCTTCATTACGCTTGCAGCCGCCGCACTGGGCTCGGTCGATTTGCTTGGCGCCGGGCGCAGGATGGTCGAGCGTCTGTCAGCGCAATTGGGCGTATCAGCATATATGGTCGTGCTCGACGGCTACGATGTGGTCTATGTGCACCGCGAAATGCCCGAAGGCGGTCTGGTCAGCCATATTCGTGTCGGCAGCAGGGTGCCCGCATTTCAGACAGCGCCTGGGCGGGCCATGTTGGCGATGTTGCCGGACGTGCAGCTTAAGCGCCTGTGGTCGGCCTGGAGCGAGTCAGGCGCTGATACCCGCCGTATTGATCTGGCCGATTTCGCCAGGCAGCTTGAAGTCGATGGCGACAAAGGGCATGCCTGGAGCTTCTCGGGCTACGAGGCGGGCATCAACGCCTGCGCCGCAGCAATAAGAAGCAGCAACGGCATGCCGGCGGCGGCGCTTAGTGTAGTGGCCCCTCAGCAGTTGTTCGACGCCGACGCCACCTTGCATGACCGCATGCAGCAGGGCGTTGTGCAGGCCGCCAAAGAGTTAACCCGCTTGGCGGGCGGCTGAACCGGGCGCCCGGTAATCCAGGCATTCAGATAATTGAGCGGCGGCGGCCACTACCGTGTGGGCCAACGATTGATGCCGGGCTTCTGGAATCTTGGCGTCGGGTATGGTTATGCCCAGCGCCGCAGCCACCTGGCCTTCGGCATTCAGCACGGGCGCGGCGATGGACGAAATATGCGGTTCGAAAAAACCTTCGGCCACCACGTAGCCCCGCGCCTTGTCTGCTTGCAACAACGTGAACAGCGCTTCGACCGTGGTAGGTGTGTGTGCACTGTACGTCTGCAAGGTTTCTTCGGGGTATAGGGCACGCAACGCGGGCAGGCTGTGGCGGCAGAGCAGGGCCCTGCCCAGTATGGTGGCATGGGCGGGCAGGCGCGTGCCGATATGCACCGAGCTGGTAAAAATGGAACCCGCCGTGGCCTTTTGCACGTAGATGATGTCGCGGCCGTCGCGCACGACAAGGTTGGCTGAGTAGCCAAGGTCGTCGCGTAGTTTGTCCAGTATGGGGCGGCCCAGCTCGGTAAGCGACAACGAAGCCAGGTATTCAAAACCCAGCTTCAGTACCGCCGTACCCAATTGATACTCGCGCCCGTTGGCGGCCTTTTCAACAAACCCCAACGATTCGAGCGTGACCAGCAGCCGAAACACCGTCGTACGCGGCACATCAAGGCGCCGAGCAAGCTCGGGGGCGGTAAGCACGGGCGTTTCGCGCGTAAATTCGCATAATATCCGCAGCCCTCGCTCGAGGCCCGGAACCGAATACTTGGTGGTTTCTTTGTCGGCGCTCATGCCGGTGTTGCTCCTGTTGCCAAGCGGCAAAGTCTAACCTGAAGCAAAAGATGCTGCCGTTGACTGTACCGCGTGGCGCTAGCCGGGCAAGTGTTTATACCTTACCGGCCAGTTGTTCTACCGCCAGCTGGCGCAGGGTCCGGCGAAGGCGCGTAACGGCGACGTCGTGCTGATACAGGTGTTCGCGCTTGTTGGCGTCGGGCTCCATCACCTCGAGTATGACGCGGTCTTGCTCGACGACATCCCAGTGGCGCGCCTCGAGGCGGTTCTTGTACAGAAACCGCCAGGCGTCGCGCTGCCAGCCCGATACCTTGCGATTGCGCCAAAAGAAAACGGCGGACTGATTGGCCTGTATGGGGGTGGCAAAGGCAGCAATGCCGAAGCTGCCGCCGGGGCCGCCGCTTTTGGGATAAGGAATGTCGAGCCGCGCCCAGAAAATATTCGTGTCGGCAAACTCGGTCCAGTCGAAGTTGACGTCGCGCTGTTCTGATTTTTCGAACGAAAAGCCATGCTCGGTATCGCGCAGGTCGAACTTGGCGGCGCGGGCGCCGGCGGCCATGCTGTGCGACTGCTTGTGCAAGAAGGTGCCATGCATGGGGTCCATGACGTTGTCCAGCACGTAGCGGTAGTCGACGTCCCATTCGAGATAGCACAGGAACTTCTCGTATTCGTCTGAGGTGAGCTCTTCGGGAAGCACCAGCGGCGGGGGCTGATCAACGTTTGTGGAGGAAAGATACAGGAAGATGGCGCCGTTGCTTTCTTGAAGGTGAAACGACAAGGTGGGGCGCGACCCTTCAAGCTTGCAGCCGGGGTTGCCCGGTACGGAAACAACGGTGCCGTTGCAGCTGACTTCTACGCCGTGATAGCCGCAGGCGATGCGGTTGCCCAACGGAATGCCGGCCGAAAGCGGGGCGCCGCGATGAGGGCAGTGGTCTTCAAGTGCATAAGGCGTGCCGTCGGCATCGCGCCACAGAACAATCTTGTAGCCCAGGCGCCGCATCGACACCGGGCTTTGTTTGACGAACTCTGACGGACAGATGGCGTACCAGCGGTTCTGTATGCCGTTGGCCAGGACTTTCTCGATTTCAACGTCGGAAGGATTGGTGGTCATGGTTGTTCCTTGGTGGATTCAGTCGGCGCCCAAACGCTTCAGTTCGGCGGCAAGCATTTCGGCAGTCCAGGTGTCAGAGGCGTCTTGCGGCTGGGGACCGTGGTTGTTCAGATACGCCACCAGCCCCTCTAGTTCGACGATGTCTGCGGTGAAGGCGCGTTCGAGCGAATCGCCCAGCAAGTTTTCGTAGGCGGTGGGTTCGTGTTTGCGGGCTTGATGGGGCTGCAGATATAGCTGAGACATTGGTTGATCTCCGTGACTTACATTTTGGGCGGCTTCAGCGCACGCAGGACAAAAGACGCGGAAGCAGGTTTGTTCCACATATTAAACGGTGTTTTATGTATTGAAAGTTTAGGACTGTCGGCTTAGGGCTAACCAGTAGTAGAAACCCTAGATATAAAGGGAAAATTGACGGCTTAAAGGGAAATCCCTAATACAACCAGGGGGCTTGAGGATTTAAAGTTTGTTTAATTCACAAAACAGTGGTTCATATATAAAACGTTTTGGCCTCGGAATGACGCCCGTTAGTGCGAACCACCCGCTGCACAACCATACAAGGAGTCAGCTCACCCATGGTTGAGATTGAATTCAGAAACGTCGGAAAATCGTTTGTAGACCCAAAAACCGGCTTGATGCGTCCCGCCGTCAGCGATATTTCGATTTCCATCGCCAAGGGCGAGGTGGTGTCCCTCATCGGCCCCTCAGGTTGCGGCAAAAGTACTTTGCTGAACATGGGTTCGGGCCTGTATGCACCCACCAGCGGCCAGGTTTACGTGGCCGGCAAGTTGGTGACCAAGCCTGTGCGCGAAGTGGCTTTCATGCTGCAAAAAGACCTGCTTATGCAGTGGCGAACCATCGAAGACAACGTGGCCCTGGGGCTGGAAATTGCCGGGGTGGCCAAGGCCGAGCGTCTCAAGGTGGCAAACCGGCTGCTCGAGCAATGCCATCTGAAAGGCTACGAGAAAAACTATCCGCATCAGTTGTCGGGTGGTATGCGGCAGCGGGCAGCGCTGGCGCGCACTCTGGCGGTCGACCCTCAGGTCATGCTGCTGGACGAACCGTTTTCGGCGCTTGATGCGCAAACCAAAATGATCTTGCAGCAAGATCTTGCTCAATCGCTGGCCGAACATGGCAAAACGGCGCTGTTCATTACCCATGACCTGGTCGAAGCCATTGCGCTGTCTGATCGCTTGCTGGTCATGAGCGAGCGGCCCGGCACCATTATTGAAGAAATCGTCATTGATCTTCCCATGCGCGACAACCCCTTGCAGCGGCGCAAGCTTCCGCAGATCGGCCCCTTGCAAGGGCGCCTTATGGACCTGCTGAAAATCGGCAAAGACGCCGACGCGGCAGTTCATTGAACCCATTGATAACCCGCAGGTTCGAAGCACCTTGATCGTATCCTGCACCTTTGTTGCACCGACCAATAAAAAATCCATATCAGGAGAACACAATGAAGAAACTTCTTACTGCCGTCATGTTCGGCGCTTGTGTCTCGTTCGCTGCGGCCCCGGCCCTGGCGACCGAAAAGCTGGAGTCCATCACGTACTTGTTGCCGGCTCCCAAGAATCTGCCTGCCTTCGCGCCATGGATTCTTGCCGACCATCAGGGCTATTTCAAAGAAGAAGGCCTTGACGTGACCTTTGTTTCGGGCAAGGGCGGTGTGGACGTGGCCAAGCAGGTGGGGGCGGGCAACGCGCCCATTGGCGGCGCACTGGGCGACACGCCGGTGATCGTTCGCGCCAACGGCGTTCCGGTCAAATCGGTGGCTCTTATGGGTGCGGGTGGGCTGATCCTGATCGCATCGCACGAAGATGCGCCCGTCGACGAACCGGCCCAGCTTAAAGGTAAAACCATTACCGTCATTGCATACTCTGACACCGGTTATTACTCGTTGCTGGGCACCATGCAAAAAGCCGGACTCACTCGCGACGACGCCGAAATCCAGGCCGCCGGCCCGGCCGGCGTGTGGCAAATGTTCGCCCAGAAGAAAGCAGACGTCATGGCCGGCGTGCCCGACTGGGTCGCCACGGTGCGACACAACGGCGGCAAGGTGCATCTGATGGACCCCGCCAAGGGTTTCAACAGCATGGCCCAGGCCATGATCGCGTCGGACGACACCATCAAGAACAACCCCGAGCTTATTCAGCGCATCGTTCGCGCCACGCTCAAGGGCATGACCCTGATCATGAAAGACCCCGAAACCGCCCTGAAGGCGTATCTCGAGGCGATTCCGGCTCATAAGGGCCGCGAAGCCGAAATGCGCGAGGTCTTCAGTTTGTACAACAAGTATGTGTACGCCAACCAGGAGGTTCCGGGCAAGATGGATCCCAAGCGCTTGGCCGCCGTTCAAGACTTCTACGTTTCGCAGGGCATCGTAAGCAAGGCCGCCCCTGTCGAAGACCTGTACACGAATCAGTTTGTTGAAGGCTCGCAATGAGTTCCGATTCACCTGTAGCAGCATTCAGTGCGTCGGCGGGGGCTTCGGCCCCCGCCAACAAAAAAGCCGGAAGCGACCCCACGCCGGCAAGTTCCGGAGGCCTCAAATTGACTAAGCGTCATGCCATTACCGTCGGCGGAAGCATCGCCGTGTTGATCGTCTTCCTGGCTACCTGGCAGTGGGTACCCGGCTGGCTCGGCATGCCCGAGTTCATCTTGCCCAAGTTCACAACGGTCATGCAAGAGGCGGTGCACATGTGGAACACCGGCAACTTCCTCGAGCATTTCGGCTATACCGCGCTCGAAGTGGTGCTGGGCTTTATTTTGGGTGCGTTGCTGGGCCTGTTTGTGGGCGTGGTGCTGGGCCTTTCGCCCACCACCGAATCGGTGTTGTCCCCCTATATTCTTGCGTTGCAAATTGCACCCAAGGTAGCTTTTGCGCCGCTATTTGTCATGTGGTTGGGCTACACCATCTACCCCAAGATTCTGGTGGCCCTGCTTATCGTGTTCTTCCCCATTATGGTCAACGTGCTGTCGGCCATTCGCACTGTCGATCCCGACCTGGTCAATCTGGTGCGCACGCTTAACGCCGGCCGTTGGCAAATATTTCGCCTGGTCGAGTTTCCGTCGGCGCTGCCTTCCCTGTTTTCGGGTCTGCGCATCGGCGCCACCCTTGCGGTCATCGGGGTCACGGTCGGTGAACTCGTGGGTGGCAACAAAGGCCTGGGCTTTTTGTTGGTCGACGCCGAAGGACAGGGCAATACGGCGGGTGTGTTCGTGGCGATCATCGGTCTGACCGTCATCGGCATAGCGGCGTATGCAGCAGTGGTCTGGGCCGAGCGACGCTGCCTGCACTACATTCCCAAAGCCAGCGTTACCACGGTCTGAGGTAGATATGAGCACTCAAATCGGCGCAGATCATGCAAACGGCCTGCTTCACAAACGCCGCATACTGGTTACCGGTGCGGCTCGCGGCCTGGGTTTCGAGTTTGCGCGCAGCATTGTCCAACAAGGCGGTGCGGTGGTGCTGGCCGACATACTGGCCGACCAAGCTGAAGCGGCCGCCCGTTCACTGCGCGACCAGGGCCATCAGGCGCATGCCGTGGCGCTCGACCTGAACGATCCCGCCTCTATCGAACAGGGCGCCGCCCTGGCGGTTCAGGCTCTGGGCGGGCTCGACGGGCTGGTCAACAACGCAGTCATGACCCATTCCGGCGGGAAAAATCTCGAGCAGATCGAACCCGACGTCTGGGATGAGGTCATGCGCATCAATGTACGCGGAACCTGGCTGATGTCGCGCGCTTGTTTGCCTGCCTTGCGCAATTCGCAGCAGGCCAGCATTGTTAACCTGGCGTCCGACACCCCCATGTGGGGTGCGCCCAATCTGTTGGCTTACGTTGCCAGCAAGGGTGCCATCATGTCCATGACCCGATCCATGGCTCGTGAGCTGGGCTCCAACGGCATCACCGTCAATGCGGTGGCGCCGGGCCTTACCCTGGTGGAAGCAACCGAGTACGTGCCACGCGAGCGGCACGACCTTTACGAAAACCAGCGTGCGCTCAAGCGTGCGCAGTTGCCCGACGACGTCAGCGGCGCCGTCACATTTTTGTTGTCAGGCCTGTCGCGTTTCGTGACAGGGCAAGTGTTGGCCGTCAACGGCGGCTTTGTGATGCATTGAACTAAAGGTGATAGCAATGAGCGAACAAGTAGTGGCTGAACAAGAGCGCAGCTGGGACCGCCCCGAGGGCGCCAGTTTCGAAGAATGGATGAGCTCCCGGATCGCGCGCTTTTCCACACGCAAATACGATTGGGACGCCCTGAAATTTCAGGCCGATTTCGACCCCAAGTATCGCCGCGCCCAGATGCGTTACGTGGGCACCGGTGCCACGGGTGTGGCCAGCGACACCAACACGGTGCCTTCCGAGCACTTCACTTTCTCGACCATGGTGATACCAGCCGGGGGCGTAGGGCCCTCGCACATTCACTACGACGTCGAAGAAGTGTTCTTCGTCATTCGGGGAAAAATGAAGCTCATCCTCGAAAAAGACGGCGAGCGCTACGAAACCATTCTGACTGATCGCGATCTGGTGTCGGTGCCCCCGGGCGTTTACCGCGAAGAGATCAATATCGGCGACGAAGACGCCCTGATGTGCGTATTGTTGGGTGCGAAGCAGCCGCAGATTCCCACTTATCCGCCCGATCACCCACTTTCCAAGATCAAGCGCTAAGACATGGTCGGCAGTACTGCGTCATCTCACGTATCGGGCCCGCCCGCCGCCGACCCGGTGTTTACCGAGAAGTCCGTTCGCATTGCAGACGGGGTTCTGGGTTACCGTTCGTGCGGTTGGGGCTCGGACACGATCGTGCTGCTGCATGGCATCAGCTCGGGTTCGGGCTCGTGGTCCGAATGCGCGTCGGTGCTGGCGCAGCGGGCGCGGGTCATCGCCTGGGACGCTCCGGGTTATGGGGCGTCCACGCCCCTGGCCTCAAGCGCTCCTGCGGCACCCGAATACGCGCAACGCATTCAGGCCCTGCTCGAGGCCTTGCAGGTAAAGCGGTGTCTGTTGGTGGGACACTCGCTGGGCGCATTAATGGCCGCCGCCTATGGCAGCATGCCAAGCCACCGGGCCGCCGGCATGTTGTTGATCAGCCCCGCATTGGGTTATGGCGGGGCCGGCAACCCGCAAGCGGCACAGGTGCGCGCCAAGCGTGTGGCGGCGCTCGCCGAGCAGGGCATACCAGGCATTGCCGCCAATCTTCCTGATCGCCTGTTGTCAAGCGCTGCAAGCAACACGGCGCGCGAAACAGTGCAGCGCAATGCCTTGCGCCTGAACGCCCAAGGCTATTTGCAGGCGGTAGAGCTGTTATGCGGCGACGATATCAATCGCTACGCTTTGCCTGCCGACGCAACTTGGGTCTCTTGCGGCGAACACGATATCGTCACCACACCCGAGCAGTCTCGCGGGTTCGCACAGCGCCACGGGCTTGAGTTCACCCTTATACCCGGTGTGGGGCATGCCTGCTATGTCGAGCAGCCCCGGGCCGTCGCTAAACACATACTTGAAGTATTAAATAAAATTTCAGCGTCGGACGATCATGAGTGAAGTATTGAGTATGCAGGCGTCAGACAAATACATTGTGCCCGGGCTCGAGCGAGGCCTGCGCATACTGGGCGAATTCACCCGACAAGATTCGGTGCTTTCCGCTCCCGAACTGGCACGACGCCTGGGCATACCCCGGTCTACCGTTTTTCGCCTGCTCTCTACATTGGAAACCCTGGGTTTTGTCGAACGCGACGCCGGGGGGCGTGACTACAGCCTGGGTCTTGCGGTGTTGCGGCTGGGTTTCGAATGCCTGGCTTCCAAAGAGCTGACCGAACTGGGCCGCCCCATACTCGACAGGCTGCGCGAGTCGGTGGGTTACTCCTGCAATCTGGTCGTGCGCGACGGCCGGTCGGTGGTGTATGTGGCACGCTCGGCCGTTACTTCGCCCTTTGCCAATACCGTGTACGTGGGCACCCGGTTGCCTGCGCACTCTACCTTGTTTGGCAGGGTGTTGCTGCGCGATCTCAGCTATGCCCAGTTGCACGACCTGTATCCAGAAGAGCAGTTGCATCAGGCGACTGACAAAACACCGGCAACGGTCGACGAGCTTTTCAAAGTCATACAGGCCGACAAAACCAGCGAATACGTTTTCGAGCCGGGTTACTACGAAGAATCCATTGCCACCCTGGTCGTGCCCGTGTATGGGCGGGGCGGGGCGGTGATTAGTGCCATTGGGGTAACCGTGCCCAGTGCCCACATACAAAAGCTTGAGCTGCAAGCATTGGCGGCCGCCGCATGTCGCGCGGCGGCCGAATTGTCGCAGTTGCTGGATCACATCGCTCCAGGCACCGACATATCGGCAACTCCGAACGAGAGGAAACAATGATTAATCTAGAAGGAAAGGTGGCGGTCGTAACGGGCGGCACCTCGGGCATTGGGCTGGCTACCGTCAAACTGTTGCTCGAGGCCGGCGCCGACGTGGCCTTGTGTGGCCGCGATCGTGAGCGCCTGGACGAGGTCGAGGCGCAACTGGTGCAGGCATTTCCGGCACGCCGCATCTTGGCGCGCAGTTGCGATGTTCTTCAGCCCGGACAAGTCGCGCATTTCGCCCAGACCGTACAAGAAGAACTCGGTTCCGCAAGCATGCTTATCAATAACGCAGGCCAAGGCCGCGTGTCTACCTTTGCCGACACCGACGACGCCGGCTGGGAAAACGAGCTTCGCCTCAAGTTCTTTTCGGTCATTCATCCCACACGCAGCTTCTTGCCGCAGCTCGAACAAAACGCCGACGCGGCCATTGTCTGCGTCAACTCGTTATTGGCGGCTCAACCCGAACCTCATATGGTGGCCACCTCGGCGGCCCGTGCAGGCGTCATGAACCTTGTGCGATCCCTGGCCACCGAATTCGCGCCCAAGGGTATACGCGTCAATGGCATTTTGCTGGGTCTGGTCGATTCGGGCCAGTGGCGCCGCCGCTACGACGAGCGCGAAGACCCATTCCAAACCTGGGAGGCCTGGGCCGGCGAGCTGGCCAAACGCAAGAATATTCAACTGGGCAGGCTAGGCCGCCCCGAAGAAGCTGCACGTGCCATAGTTTTCCTGGCTACACCGTTGTCCTCTTACACAACAGGAAGCCATATCGATGTTTCTGGAGGGGTGTCCCGTCATGCCTAAGCAAAACACTGAAGTTACGGTTGGGGCGGCGATTGCGGCCTTTCTTGAAGAATGCGGCGTTAAAACGGCGTTTGGTGTCATATCCATACATAACATGCCCATTCTTGACGCGTTCGGCGAACGTGGCGTGGTTCGCTTCATTCCTTCGCGTGGCGAGGCCGGCGGCACCAATATGGCTGACGCCTATGCCCGCACCACCGGCGAACTGGGTGTCTGCCTGACCAGTACCGGTACGGCTGCGGGCAACGCAGCCGGTGCCATGGTCGAGGCGCTTACCGCCGGTACGCCCATGCTGCACATTACCGGCCAGATTGAAACCGAATACCTTGATCGCGGTTTCTCTTATATTCATGAAGCGCCCGACCAACTGACCATGCTGCACGCGGTTTCCAAGGCGGCGTTTCGCGTGCGCGACGCGCAAACGGCGCTGGCAACCGTCAAGCAAGCGGTGCAGGCCGCACTTACCGCACCCACGGGGCCGGTAAGCGTCGAGATTCCCATCGACATACAGCAGGCGCTAATACCGATGCCCGACAACCTGGCGCCCTTGCAGGTGCCCGTGCATCAGCCTTGCGCACAGGCGCTTGATCGCCTGGCCGACAAGCTGGCCTCCGCGCGGCGGCCCTTGCTGTGGCTGGGGGGCGGTGCGCGGGGCGCAGGCGCCGCCGCGCAACGTCTTTTGAAATTGGGGTTCGGGCTGGTTACCAGCACGCAGGGGCGGGGCATTGTGCCTGAAACGCATCCTCAAAGCCTGGGTGCGTTCAACCTGCACAAGCCGGTCGAAGCCTTTTACCAAACCTGCGACGCCATGGTGGTGGTGGGTTCGCGGCTGCGTGGCAACGAAACCCTTAAGTATCAGCTTAAGTTGCCGCGTCCCTTGTACCGGGCAGACGTTGACCCGGCGGCCGAAGGCCGTTGCTACGACTCTGACGACTTCATACAAGGTGATGCCGCGCTGGTGCTGCAAGGCCTGGCAGACCGGCTCGAGGGGCGCTTAAGCACCGACCCGGCATTTCTGGCCGACCTGGCCGCCGCGCGCGAGGCTGCGGTGGCGGGTCTGGTCGACGGCCTGGGGCCGTATGCGGCGTTGGTCAGCGCTTTGCAGCAGGCAGCCGGCGAAAACTTCAATTGGGTGCGCGACGTCACGGTGTCCAACAGCACATGGGGCAACCGTTACCTGTATCTGTTCGACCCTAAAGCCGGCGTTCATGCACTGGGCGGCGGCATCGGCCAGGGCCTGGCCATGGGCATCGGTGCGGCCGTCGGCGCCGCCCAAGCCCGGTCGGGCAAGAAAACCTACTGCCTGGCCGGCGACGGCGGCTTCATCTTGAACCTGGGCGAGCTGGCCACGGCCGTGCAGGAAAAAGCCGACATGGTCATCATCTTGATGAACGACAAGGGCTATGGCGTGATCAAGAACATACAAGACGCTCAATATGGCGGACGCCGTCACTACGTCGATCTGCATACGCCCGACTACGCCGCCTTGTCAGCCTCCATCCAATTGCCGCATGTACGGGTCAGCGATTTATCGCACATGGCCCAGGCATTGCAAAAGGCTCACGCGCAGCAGGGTCCCTTCATGATCGAGATCGACATGCTGTCCATCGGCAAGTTCAAGACCGCCTTTGCAGGCCCGCCGGTCAGCGAACCCGAAACAGCCTCGGCGGGGTCCTGATGTCAGCCTTAACCAAGCAAATCGCCATTGTGGGTTTTGGCGCCATCAGTCAATCTGTGCTTGAACTCATCGCGAACGACCAGGGTCTGCAGGTCACGCAGCTCATCGTCAGCCCCGGCAAAGAAAACGCCGTGCGACTGGAGCTTGAAGGCCTGGGCCTCAGGCATCCGCCCAAAGTGTCGTCCACGCTGCTGCTGGGCGCCGACCGCCCCGACGTTGTGGTCGAATGTGCCGGCCACGCCGCCATTACGGCTCATGTGCTGCCGGCGCTGCAGCAGGGCGTGCCGTGCATGGTGGTGTCCATCGGGGCGCTGTCCGAGCCCGGTCTTGCCGAGCGGCTTGAGCAGGCCGCCCTGCAGGGTGACACACAGGTGCACCTGCTTTCGGGGGCCATTGGCGGCATCGATGCATTGGCGGCGGCGCGCGCAGCGGGCCTGGAGTCGGTCACCTATGTGGGGCGCAAGCCGCCGCTGGGTTGGCTGGGCTCGCCCGCCGAAGAGAAACTCGACCTGCATAACCTGAAAGAAAAAGCCTTGTTCTTCGAAGGCTCGGCACGTGAGGCCGCGCGCCTGTTTCCCAAGAACGCCAACGTGGCGGCAACGCTGTCGTTGGCGGGCGTGGGCCTGGACAACACGCGGGTTCAGTTATATGCCGACCCATCGGTAGACCAGAACATCCACTACTACGAAGCCAATGGCGCTTTCGGACACATGGCCGTAACCATGCAGGGCAAGCCGTTGGCAAGCAACCCCAAGACATCGGCGCTTACGGTGTACAGCGTGGTGCGCGCTTTGCGCAACCTCGTTGCGCCGTTGGCGGTTTAATCGCTTGGGCGGCGCGCAAAGGGCGGCCCTAATGCAAGCGCGGCATGCTGCGCAAGGAACCACATGAGTAACACTGATATTTTAGACATCTGCATCGCCGGCGAATGGCGTCCCGGCAAGGGCTCACGTTACGAAAGTCGTTACCCTGCCACGGGCGAAATCGTGGGCACGCTTAACGCCGCCAGCCCTGAAGATGTTGAAGAGGCGATACAAGGCGCCCAGAAGGCCTTCGAACGTAGCGGCTGGGCCCAGCGCAAGCCCCACGAGCGCGCCGCCGTGCTGTATCGCATCGCCCAGCTTATCCGCGAAGACGCCGAGCGCCTGGCGCAATTGCAGCGCCTGGACAATGGCAAGCCCATTTCCGAGACACGCGCTTTGGTGGCCAGTGCAGCGGGCACTTTTCAATTTTTTGCCTCGGCCTGCGAAACGCTTGAAGAAACCATTACCCCCGCGCGCGGCGACTACCTGACCATGAGCTTGTACGAGCCCATGGGGGTCGTGGCCGCCATTACGCCGTGGAACTCGCCGGTGGCCAGCGAAGCGCAAAAAATGGCCCCGGCGCTGGCGGCGGGCAACGCGGTAGTGGTCAAGCCGGCCGAAATCACGCCTCTGCTGGCGCTTGAGCTGGCTCGCATCTGCGACAAGGCGGGCGTGCCCAAGGGCATCGTCAGCGTCGTGCCCGGCAAGGGCTCGGTCATCGGCGACCTCATCACCCGTCATCCCCTGGTGCGCCGTGTTTCGTTCACAGGGGGGACCTCGGTGGGGCGCCATATCGCCACCATAGCCGCCGAAAAATTCATGTCGGTGGCGCTTGAACTGGGCGGCAAATCGCCCACCATCGTGCTGGAAGACGCCGACCTCGACCACGCGGTCAACGGCGTGCTGTACGGCATCTTCAGTTCCAGCGGCGAATCCTGCATTGCGGGATCGCGCCTGTTTGTGGCGCGGCCCTTGTACGACACCTTCATGCAGCGCCTTGCCGAAGGGGCACAGCGCCTGCGCGTGGGCGACCCGTCGGACGAAGCCACGCAAATGGGCCCCCTCATTAGCGACAGCCATCGTGAATCGGTTGAACGTTATGTGGCCATTGGTGTCAAAGAAGGCGGCCGCATTCGTTGCGGCGGCGCGCGGCCACAAGGCGAGCTTTACGATAAGGGCAGTTATTACCTGCCCACCATTATTGAAGGCCTGAAAAACACCGACACCATCTGCCAGGAAGAAATCTTCGGCCCCGTGCTGGTTGCCATGCCTTTCGACCATATCGACGATCTGGTCGCACAAGCCAACGACAGCGTCTATGCCCTGGCGGCCGGCATCTGGACACGCGACTACAAGGCTGCGTGGCGCCTGGCCAGGCAACTTAAGGCGGGCAACGTCTGGATCAACACGTACAAGCAGTTCTCTATTGCCACGCCGTTCGGCGGGTGGCGCGACAGCGGTCTGGGCCGCGAAAAAGGCCGCGATGGCATTTTGCAGTACATGGAACAGAAAAGTGTGTACTGGGGCCTGAACGACCAGCCCCTGCCATGGGCCAATTAAGGAGCAATCTATGGATATTATGGGTATCGACGAAATCACCTACGGGGCCGATGATTTCGACACGTGCAAGCGTTTCTTCGCCGACTGGGGGCTCGAACTTGTCTCCGAGCAGCCCGAAAAGCTCGTTTTTTCAACGCTTAACGGCTGCCTGGTCAAAGTGGTCAAAACCGATGCCGCAGGCTACCCCGCACCGATCGAGGCCGGGCCCACCATGCGTGAAGTGGTTTGGGGGGTGTCCGACGCCCAGGTGCTGCAACGCCTGGCCCAGCGCCTTGCCGACCAGCCGGGCTTCGAGCAAAACCAGCAGCGGGTCTCGTGCGTTGACCCGGCGGGCATGCTGTTGGGCTTTCAGGTAAGCCGCAAAAAAGAAATCTCGATCGATTGCGGCCAGATGAACACCTGGAACGAGAAGCCGCGCAAGAATGCGCGCAGCCCCATTTACGATAGAGCCCAGCCGATTGAAGTGGGCCATGTGGTGTTCTTCGTCAAAGACCTGCAGGCGATGGAAGACTTCTACGTTCAAAAGCTGGGGTTTGCCCCGTCCGACCGTTATCCGGGACGCGGCGTCTTCCTGCGTTGCGACGAAGACGGCGGCCATCACGATCTGTTCCTGCTGCAAACCCCCGACCAGAAGGTGGGTTTGAACCATGTCGCCTTTGCCGTGCGCGACATCCACGAAGTATTCGGCGGCGGCCTGCATATCGATCGCCAGGGATGGCAAACCCAGCTGGGGCCGGGCCGCCACCCCATATCTTCAGCCTACTTCTGGTATTTTCAGAACCCCGCCGGCGGGCTCATTGAGTATTACGCCGACGAAGACCAGCTCGATGCAGACTGGGTGCCGCGCGAGTTCGAGCCCGGCCCCACGCGCTTTGCCGAGTGGGCGGTAGACGGTGGCCTGGACGGCAATACTCGCCGCCAGAAAAACGTGAAAGGCCCCGACGGCCAGTTTTTGACCGACCGTAAATAAAGCCCGCGCAGCGCGAGCGGTGCCGTTTATTTAGGCACGCCCGACACGCCCCTGTTCGCCAATTGCGGCGCAGGGGCGTTTTAACGTACTTGCGTACAAAAATAAAATAGTTTTGTTACACAGAGCGGGATGTCGCGGCTATAGTGGCGCTTCAGGTTAGTTTGCCACTGCGGCATGCATTCTGTTTTTTACAAGGAGACAACAATGAAAAAAACTATTCTGGCTGTTTTGCTGGCGGCCTGTTCCGGCGCGGTGTCGGCCCAGATCGTGGTGGGCGTATCGGCCAGTACAACCGGCCCGGGCTCGTCGCTGGGGGTTCCCGTTGCCAACGCGGTGCCCTTGCTGCCCAAAACCGTAGCGGGCCAAACCATTCGCTATATCGTTCTTGACGACTCCAGCGACCCAACCACCGGCACGCGCAACGTCAGCAAGCTTATCTCTGAAGACAAGGCCGACGTCGTCATCGGCTCTACCACCGTACCGGTGGCCATTGCGCAAAGCGGGGTGGCCAACGAGGCAAAGACCCCGATACTGGCGCTTGCGCCCATGCCGGTCGACCCTGCCAAACAGCCCTATATCTTTACTGTTCCCCAACCGCTGTCGCTTATGGTCAATGCCTTGCTTGATCACATGAAGCAAACCGGCGTCAAACGCCTGGCCTACATGGGTTTTGCCGACTCGTGGGGCGACATGAATTACAACTTCGCCCTCAAAGGGGCCGAACAACGCGGCATCGAAGTCATCACCAACGAGCGCTTCAATCGCAACGACACATCGGTCAATTCGCAGGTCCTCAAGGTGGTCGCGGCCAAGCCCGATGCCATCTTTGTCGGAGGCTCGGGCACGCCGTCTGCCTTGCCGCAGATTGCGGCAATTGATCGCGGATACAGCGGCCCCATTTACCACACCCACGGGGTGGTCAGCCGCGACTTCATACGTGTGGCGGGCAACGCCGCCAAGAAGGTCGTTGCAACAACCGGCCCGGTCACCGTCGCCGAACAACTGCCTGAAGATCACCCGCTCAAGGCCCTGGGCGTCGATTTCCTTCAAAAATACGAAGGTGAACACGGCACGGGCTCGCGTAACGCCTTTGCGGCCTATGTGTGGGATGCCAGCCTGATCATACAGGCGGCTGTTCCACAGGCCCTGAAGGTTGCCAAGCCGGGTACCCCCGAGTTTCGTCAGGCCATGCGCGATGCCATCGAGAGCAATAAAGATGTGCGGGGTGCGCATGCCGTATACAACATGAGCCCCAGCGATCATTCGGGCGTTGATGAACGCGCCCGCGTACTGGTCACCGTGGCGGACAACGAGTGGAAGATACTCGACTGAAAGCGCAGCCAGTGCTTGGGCGAGGTGCCTAGCGCACGCTACGCGCCTCTCGCCTGATTCGTGCACGTTCCTCACGCTGCTTCTGTTGTTCCAGACGCTGTTCTTCTGTAAGGGGCGGGGGTGCGCTGCCCGGCGCATACCCGCCGTGCACGTATCTGGATACGACCATTTTGTCGGGTGTCCGGCAGGCGTCGGGTCGGTCCGAGAAATACAGACATTCGGGGTAGCCCTGAAAAAAGGTCACCGTCATGGTGCCGGTCTGAAGGCCGGCCATGCCGCCGAACTGATAGCCCGCCGTCACTTTTTCGGGTCGGTTCTGGCTGTCTCTGGTGCTGACAGAGGGGTTGGCGATACTTTTTAGCACGTACTTATTGACCTGCCATTTGCGCGCTTCGCCTTTCATCAGATCTTCAAGCAGGGCCACGTAGTCGGGGTCCTTGAACGTGTCGCCGGGCGCAGGTATCGGTACCATCGGCTTGAGCGAGCCGTCGGGGCCAATGCCAAAGGGCTTGTTCAGGGCAAAAAGCCGCAGGTTTTCCTGGAATCGCATCAGTCCGGGACTGTTGCAGCCATTCATCCGGACCAGGGCCTCTGTATCTTCCCGGGCGGTTCTAACGGCGGCAAGAATCTGCTGAATGGTGGGTTTGAAGGCTGCGTCAAGCGGGTCGACAGGCTGAAGGATCTTGGCCAAAGCGAACATCTGCTTGAACTCATCGCGCAAAAATATGGCGTCCAGCTTTTGTTTGACCTGCCACATTTCGGGGTCGGCGAAAAAGCCGGTGGGCACGTCCTGCCATTTTGTGCAGTACGGCGCACTTTCGGTATAGGTTCCGTTCCGATAGTAGGTGGCGGTAATGCCCTCTTGCACGCACTCAAGGTTGGTCATTTCCACAAAGCCTTTCGGCCTTGTGCTGGGATTGGCCGCGCATTGGCGTGCGTAAGCATGCAGATAAGACCCGAACATGCTGTTGAAAACCAGGTGGTCGGTGGGTACGTTGAGGGTCTCGAAGCGACCTTGCAATATCGTTGTAAAGAACGGCCCGTTGGTCAGGCCCTGGGTGTCCAGCTTTGGTGAATTTGCCGCCAATCCAGAGGAAGCGTCTGCTTTGGCCAACGTGAAGTTATCGCAGTACCGCCCATTTACCTGAAGCCCGCGTACCTGCCCCACAGTGCCGTCGGCAAGCAGCACGCCCTGAAAGCTTCCGAAATCGGCGCCTTGATCCGGGCCCCCAAAATGCACGTACATTTCTGGCTTAATCAGTGTTAGCTTGACCGGGAAATTGGCGGCGTGAAGCTTTTGGGGCCCGTATCCGTCATAGGCAAGCGTGCCTTCTGTTCCCTTCACCTTAACGGTGAACGCCACCGGGCCGATCGGGCACTGAGCCGTGGTGTGCCAGGTACCGCTGAAGTCGGGGGTCTGGGCCAGTGCGGCGGGGCTAATGAAGACCACAGTCAGGGCCGCGAACAAGCCCAGTGGTTTTGCTGGAATCTTCATCGTTCTTCCCCTGTAGATAGGCAAGTACGCGTTACCCATCCGGCGTCTGTAGTGATATTAAGTCTTTGCTTCCCTTTGGTTTCATTTTAGGCGGAGCAAAAAAAAAGTCGGATAGGCCAAAAGGCTTATCCGACATAAATCAAATCAAATCAAATCTACGGATTACTACAGGTACTGCAAGTTTGCCGGTTCGCCGGCAGGAGACTTGCAAGCAAGGCTCCTGCCGACTGGCGGCAAGGCTTCTAAGTTAGATTAGAAGTTGTGGCGCAGGCCAACCATAACGGCTGTCTGGTTCTCGCCAGCACCGGGGCGTGGTGCAGGAGCGGTGCCGCCTGCGGCAGAAATGTTCGACAAGCCGGTGTTACGGATGTAGGCAGCCGAACCGTATACCGAGGTGCGCTTCGAGAACGAGTAGGTGGCGCGTGCAACGTAGTACCATGCTTTGGAGCTTTCTGCGGCATCCTTGAAGCGCATGTAGTTGACCGCTCCGTCAAGGACGACAGCGGGGCTAACTTGGTACGAAGCGTTCAGTGTCCAGAGGTCGCTGCGGTTGCCCAACGAGCGAGCTGCAAGGCCAGGAGCACCGTTGCTGATGCCGGCATCATTCTTGCGGTTCAAGTAGATCAGGCCGACCTTGAAGGCGTCGAACTTGACGTAACCGTTGATGTTCCAGCGGCGATCTTTCTGGTCGCGGTCCAAGCCAGGCCAGTTGTTAACCGTGCCTGCTGTACGATCGCCTTGGCCACGCAGAACGTCGTAACCAGCGGCAACACCCCAGTTGGCGGTGTCATAGCCGGCCATGACGGACCATGCCGAGCAAGCCGACTGATCGTGGTAGTCGACACCGCAATTGCCGGCGGCGGGGTTGGCAGGAGTAGCGGCAACTACGTTGCGACCACGCGAGTAAGCAGCACCGAACTTGACGCCGCTGAAGTTGCCCATGTAGGTGATGGAGTTGTCCATACGGGCGTTGGGGATGTAGTCGTCCAGGGTACCCATGCCGTAGGCGTTGGGGCCCAGAATGTCGGCGCCCAGCATGCTGCGCATCAGCATGTTGTACTGACGACCGAATGCGACTTGGCCCCAGTCGCCTTTCAGGCCGACAAAGGCTTGACGGCCGAACAGACGACCACCCTGACCCGAGGTGCCCGTACCGGTGTTGAAACCGGACTCAAGTGTGAAGACAGCGCTTAGGCCGTTGCCCAGGTCTTCAGTACCGCGCAAACCCCAATGGGAAGGCCACGATTGTGTAAGGTTGGTGAAGTGGGTCGAGTTGCTGTCACCGATGCGCTGGTTGGCAACACGGTTCCCGCTAATAGGATCAATAACTGTGTCGTACTCGGCAATGTTGTTGACATACTCAATGCCGGTGTCGACAACACCGTACAAGGTAACGCTGGTCGAGCTTTGCGCTTGAGCCATCATGGGGAATGCCAGGGCTACGCCCAGTGCAAGTGCTTTTAACTTCATTGGTTTTCTCCAACGTTGATGAAAATTAGTGCTTCTTACCGTTTGAAACCACTCAAAAGCAGATGCTATGTATCTTCTTGTGAGTGCTTGCTTCGAAGTGTAAGCCCAGAGAACCACACTTATAACTACAGGGCCCAAGGGCCTTGTTGCAACAACTGGTTCGTTTTTGTGAATCCCCGTCTTGGTTGTTATAAGAGTGATCGAATCGTTTACTGATGTAGACCAACTTTTATTGGATTCGAGTTTATATACGGCCCCCACCACCGACGATAAGGGTTAACCCGTTTTCAACGGATTGCTATAAAAAAAACCGTTGTTTGTTGGTGTTTAACAACGAATTTGCGCGCCTGCCTGTTGTTTTTTTGCGCCACTTCGTAGCAATTGGCAGCGGTGGTACCGTAGGAACTGACGTTAAACGTGCTTGTAATAATAGCTATGTAGCACCCTCTGCTACTTTCGCGCTGCCCCGATAATGCCCAGCGCTGCCAGCACCACAAATAGCGCCAGGCTCCATAGGGCGTATTCGATGCCCAGCAGCTCAACCCGTGCATCCATGCAGGTGGCGTAGATGCCAAAAATCCAGGGCAGGCCGGCATCCAGGCCCGACTGCACCATGAAACGGTCGGCAAACGTCCGATCGCACGAGAACATTTGCGCGGCCACGCTGTACTGGTACCAGGCGGCCACAGCGCCGCCGATCGCGAGCAGGGCGCTAGCCCCGGCCGCGAACCGGCCAAGCACAGGCCGCATGCCTTCCAGCCCCAGCCCTAGCCAACACAGCAGCGCAATCGCTATATATATAAGGCGTTGAAATACACACCACGCGCAGGGCGGCATGTCGAACACATGCTGCGACACCAGTGCGACGCCCACTGCCGCCAAAGAGAGCAGTGCGATCAGGTGCAAGATGCGGCGGGTGGTTACGGATCGGAGTACGTTCATATTGGATGTGGTTAAGCGCTTAATGTGTGTTGCGGCGTATTGTAATGGGGTAGTCAGACCTCAGGCAGGGCCTGGCGCCCGGCCATGCGCGAAACTTATGGGTTCGATGGCGTACCTGAAAAGTAGGCCGGTGTGAGCCGGGCGTGGCAGGCGGGTTCAGTGAGTTTCGTCCAGGCCGGCCAGCAGGCTGCGCTCGAACTGTAGTTGCCCGCGCGGGTTGCCCAGGGTTTCGCCTTCAATAATAAAAACGTCTTCGACCCGGTCGCCCAAGGTAAGGATCTTGGCCATTTTCAGGCTGACGCCGTGGTGGGCAAATACCTGCGCCAGGCTGTGGAGCAGGCCGGGGCGGTCGGCGGCGATCAATGAAAGCCGCCACGAGGTACCGCTTTCGTCGGGCTGCAGTTCTATATTGGGCACAATGGGAAACACCCGGGCTCGGCGCGAGCGGCGTCGGCCAAAGCCCGGCGCTGAGCGGGCGCCGCGCCTGCGCGGGTCGGCCAGCCGTTCGGCCAGCTCGTGTTCAACCAGGTTGGCCCACGAGCGAAAGTCGCGGTCGTTGTCGGGCAGCAGCACAATGAAGCTGTCCAGGGCCCAGCCATGACGGGTGGTGTGGATGCGGGCGTCTTGTACGCTTAGGGCCCGCTGGTCAAGGTAGGCGCAAATATCTACGAATAAATCGTTGCGGTCGGGCGCATACACCATGATCTGCAGGCCTTCGCTCTGCCCGACGACCCGTGCCTTGACCACAGGCTCGGGCGAATCAACACGGTAATACAGGTGGCGAGTATGCCAGGCAATTTCAGAAGCCTCGTGCCGAAGAAAATAGGCGACATCAAGCTTTTGCCAGAACTGGTCGCGGCTGTCATCGCGCAGCCCCAGTCGGCGTACCTCGGCTCCGGCTTCTTCGCGGCGTTGGGCCAGCACCGTGCCGCGGTCGGGTTGGGTGCCCCCTAGCGCCGCCAGGGTCAGACGAAACAGGTCTTCAAGCAGTTTGCCTTTCCAGGCATTCCAGACTTTGGGGCTGGTGCCGCGAATATCGGCCACGGTTAGCAAATACAACGCAGCCAGGCGACGCTCGGTTTTAATACGCCGCGCAAATTCGTGGATGACATCGGGGTCGGTCAGGTCGCGTTTTTGCGCAAACAGCGACATGGTCAGGTGCTCGCGCACCAAAAACTCCACCAAGTCGGTGTCTTCGGGGCTGATTTGGTGATCCGCACAGAAACGCCGCGCATCCTGCGCACCAAGCTCTGAATGGTCTCCGCCACGACCCTTGGCAATGTCGTGATACAGCGCCGCCACGTATAGCAGCCAGTGCTTGTCGAGGTCGGCGATAAGCTGGCTGGCCAGTGGATACTCCTGGGCGTGCTCGGGCATGGTGAAGCGGCGCAGGTTGCGAATCACCATAAGTATGTGCTGATCCACCGTGTAGGCGTGGAAGAGGTCGTGCTGCATTTGGCCGACAATGCGGCGAAACTCGGGCAGGTAGCGGGGCAAAATGTTCAGCATGGTCATGCGGCGCAAGGCATGCACTACGCCCCGAGGTTGCTGAAGTATTTGTATGAAGGCGTGGCGGTTGACCGGGTTGGCGCGAAACTGTGCGTCCATGCGCTTGCGAGAATGCCACATGGCCCGCATTATCTGCGCCGAAAGACCGGTCAGCTCGGGGTTGCGCTGCATCACCAGGAACGCCCGCAGTAGCAGGGTCGGCTTGCGCTCGAACTCGTCGGCCCGCCTGATATCGAGGCGATTGTGCACCTGGCAGAAGTCGTCGTCCAGAACCTTTCGTGCGCTGTCGGGGGCCGGAAACAATCGTTCCTCAAAAGCCTGCATCAGTATGGTGGTGAGCTGGCTGACCACCCGTGCGGCCCAGTAATAGCGTTGCATCAGCAGTTCGCTGGGGCGACGCGTTTTTGTGGCCTCAAACCCATAGGTGGCCGCCAGCGCCGGTTGCAGGTCGAATAACAGGCGGTCTTCGCGCCGGCCCGCCTGCAGGTGCAGCTCTATGCGCAAGCGCTTGAAGGCCAGTTCGGCCCGGCGCAGAGCCCGGTGCTCGGCCGGCGTCAGCATGCCGCTGTCGGCAATCTGCTTCCAGGTGTTGCCCACGCCTGCCGCTTGAGCGATCCAGCGCAGGGTCAGCAGGTCGCGCAGGCCACCCGGCGATTCTTTGCAGTTGGGTTCAAGCGCGTAGGGGGTGTCGTGGTGCCGGGCGTGGCGCTGCACCATTTCGGCCCGCTTGGCCTGAAAGAAACTGATCGGGTCGCGGCCGCGACGCATGGTTTGCGCCAATTGCTGAACCAATGGCTTGTTGCCGGCGATCCAGCGCAACTCCATCAGCGCAGTCTCAATGGTGACGTCGTGTTCGGCTTCGTTGCGGCAGTCGGCGATCGAACGAACACTGTGGCCAAGATCCAGGCCCAGATCCCACAAGGCGGCGATTAGTTTTTCGATTCGAATCCTGTCTTCGGGGCCCGGATCGCGTTCCAGCAGGATCAATACATCGATGTCAGAGTAGGGGTAGAGCTCGCCGCGCCCGTAGCCGCCCACCGCTGCCAGTGCGGCGCCTTCGGGCAGAGGGTGTTGCTTGATGGTGTCGCGAACCGCCTGGTCGGTAACGCGCCGCAGGCCGGCCAGCAAGGTGTCGGAGCGCAGGTGTCGGCGAAAATTGCCGATGACCTCGCTGCGCCGTTGGTCGAATCGCTGGCGCCATGGCGAGGGGATGGGCGCGTCCATAATAAAAGGGCTTGCCGGTTTGCTGTCGGCCTGCTTTAGGCTGTTGCCTGTACGAAAGCAGGGGGGGCGGGCATGCCGGGCGAAACGGTAAGAATCTCGTAGCCGGTGTCGGTAACCAGTACGCTATGCTCCCACTGCGCCGAAAGACTGTGGTCGCGGGTAACGACTGTCCAGCCGTCGGCCAGCTGGCGGATTTCTTTGCGGCCGGTGTTGATCATGGGTTCGATGGTAAAGATCATGCCGGCTTCAAGTTGAAGGCCGGTGCCGGGCTTGCCGTAATGCAAGACCTGTGGGTCTTGGTGGAACTTGCGGCCAACGCCGTGACCACAGTATTCGCGCACCACCGAAAAACCTTGTTTTTCGGCATGTTTTTGAATGGCCGAGCCGATGTCGCCCAGCGTGGCGCCGGGACGCACCTGCTCGATACCCAGCCACATGCAGTCGTAAGTGGTTTCCACCAGGCGCTTGGCTAAAATGGAGGGTTCGCCTATATAGAACATGCGGCTCGTGTCGCCAAACCAGCCGTCTTTAATGACCGTGACATCAATATTCATGATGTCGCCGTTTTTTAATACCTTGTCGCCAGGGATGCCGTGGCATATGACATGATTGACCGAGGTGCAGATAGAGCCCGGAAACGGGGGATAGCCCGGGGGGGCATAGCCCACCGTGGCGGATTCGACATTAAGGGTATTGGTAATGAAATCCATGCACAGGCGGTCGAGCTCGCCGGTGGTGACGCCTGCGCGAACGTGTGGGGTGAGGTAATCGAGGGCCTGGGCGGCGGCCTGGCAGGCGGCGCGCATTTTGTCCAGGTCGGCGGGGTCTGTAACTAGAATGCTCATGTCAGCTTGAACTGTATAACTTAAAGATAGTAGAATTATAGGCTTTCTTTTAATTTGCCCTTTTTGGCAAAAATCGCGTACGTAGCGAAAGAAGGGTGTTTGGTGTGTTGTCGTTAACCATATCTACGACACGCCCCAAATGCAAGCTGCGTACCAGACCCAACCCTCGGAGAATATTATGTCCTTGATGCGTGAAATGCTTGAAGCCGGTGTCCACTTTGGTCACCAGACCCGTTACTGGAACCCCAAGATGGCCCCGTATATTTTCGGCCATCGCAACAAAATTCACATCATCAACCTTGAGCAGACTGTCGGCAAATACCTTGAAGCTGCCAAGTACATGCGCCAGGTTACCGCACGTGGCGGCAATATTCTGTTCGTAGGCACCAAGCGCGCTGCACGCGAACTGGTGGCCCAGGAAGCCGCACGCTGTGGCATGCCTTACGTAGACAGCCGCTGGCTGGGCGGCATGATGACCAACTTCAAGACGGTCAAGTCCTCGGTCAAGCGTCTCAAAGAAATGGAAGCCCAGCTAGCTGAAGGCGCTACCGAGCACATGAGCAAGAAAGAAGCCCTGATGTTCGATCGCGAACTCGACAAGCTCAACAAATCCATCGGCGGCATCAAAGACATGAACACGCTGCCCGACGCTTTGTTTGTCATTGACGTTGGCTATCACAAGATCGCCATCGCTGAAGCCCGCTCCTTGGGTATTCCCGTGGTTGCCGTGGTTGACACCAACCACTCGCCCGAAGGCATCGAC
The DNA here is from genome assembly GCF_035515275.1 of Pusillimonas sp. Taxonomy (GTDB): domain Bacteria; phylum Pseudomonadota; class Gammaproteobacteria; order Burkholderiales; family Burkholderiaceae_B; genus Pusillimonas. The sequence continues at coordinate 2,195 of NZ_DATJBQ010000168.1, read as the reverse complement.
TACGTGATTCCCGGCAACGACGACTCGGGCAAGGCTATTGCTTTGTACGTCAAGGGCATGGCTGACGCCGTGCTCGAAGGCCGTGACCAAGCGCTGAACGGCCTGGTCGAAGAAATCGCCGAAGGCGACGGAGAGTTCGTCGAAGTCCAGGACGACGGCGAAGAGTAAGGCCTTCGCGCCAAGCGCCTGCACCAGGCGCTTGGCCATTCGCGTTTGCTAGCATTCCGTCGTCATGCCGGGCCGCTAACGGCGCGAGCCGGCCCGCTGTTCGGTCGGACACAGCTGTTTGGTGTGCGGCCCCGGTTTATTCGGGCCGCCCGAACGGCTGATTCATTCGTCTGCCCCGCCCCGGTTCCGCCGGGGTCTGTTTCAAAGAACTGGAGAATACTGTGGCTCAAATTACCGCATCGATGGTCAAAGAACTGCGCGAGAAGACCGACGCGCCCATGATGGAGTGCAAAAAAGCGCTTGCCGAATCCGATGGCGATATGGCGCGCGCCGAAGAGTTGCTGCGCGTGAAGTTGGGCAGCAAGGCCAGTAAAGCCGCCAGCCGCGTCACGGCCGAAGGCCTGATCGGCCTGTACATTGCCGACAATGCCAAGCAGGGTGCTGTGGTCGAAATCAACTGCGAAACCGACTTCGTGGCAAAGAACGACGACTTCCTGGGCTTTGTTGCACAAATTGCTCAGCTTATCACCGACAAAAGCCCGGCAGATGTTGCCGCCCTGGCCGACCTGCCCTTGGGCGACGGCACGGTTGAAAGCACGCGATCGGCGCTGGTCGGCAAAATCGGCGAGAACATCTCGATCCGCCGCTTCGACCGCTTCGAAACCAACAACCAGCTTGCCAGCTACGTGCACGGCGGAAAAATCGGCGTTTTGGTCGAGTTCACCGGTGCTGAAGAAGTGGGCAAAGACCTGGCGATGCACATTGCCGCCACCAAGCCTCGCGCCCTTGACGCGGCCGGCGTTCCTGCCGAGCTGATTGAAGCCGAGCGTTCGGTTGCCGCCCAGAAAGCTGCCGAGTCCGGCAAGCCCGCCGAAATCGTCGCCAAGATGGTCGAGGGTTCGGTTCAGAAGTATCTGAAAGAAGTCACCTTGCTGTCGCAACCCTTTGTCAAGAACGACAAGCAAAGCGTCGAGCAAATGCTGAAAGAAAAAGGCGCTTCGATCCAGCGCTTCAGCCTGTTCGTGGTGGGTGAGGGCATCGAGAAAAAATCGGAAGACTTTGCCGCCGAAGTAGCGGCAGCCGCTTCGGGTAACGCCTGATTACCTGATGCATTGTCCCGGCCGGGCCCTTGCGTAGCCGCAACGGCCCGGTCTGGCATACACTTTCGTTGGAACGACTTCTCGGAACCTATCCATGACCACCAGATCATACAAACGCGTCCTGTTAAAACTGTCCGGCGAAGCGCTGATGGGCGATGACGCATTTGGGATCAACCGCAGTACCATTCTTCGCATGACCGAAGAAATCGCCGAGGTGTCCGCCCTGGGCGTCGAGCTGGCCATTGTCATCGGCGGCGGCAATATTTTCAGGGGCGTGGCTCCGGGTGCGCAGGGCATGGACCGCGCCACGGCCGACTACATGGGCATGATGGCCACCGTCATGAACGCGCTCGCCTTGCAAGACGCGCTCAAGAATCGCGGCATCGATACGCGTGTGCAGTCCGCCCTTAATCTGGATCAGGTCGTCGAGCCTTATATCCGGCCCAAGGCATTGCGCTATCTTGAAGAAGGCAAGGTGGTGGTGTTTGCAGCCGGTACCGGCAACCCATTTTTCACCACCGATACGGCCGCCGCATTGCGGGGCGCTGAAATCGGTGCGGAAATCGTCCTGAAGGCGACCAAGGTCGACGGTATTTATTCGGCCGACCCCAACAAAGATCCTTCAGCAACACGTTATGCCCGCATCAGCTTCGACGAAGTGATCGTGCGTCGGCTCGAAGTCATGGACGCTACGGCTTTTGCACTGTGCCGCGACCAGAAGCTGCCGATCAAGGTGTTTTCCATCAACAAGCCCGGTGCGTTGCGACGCGTCGTGCTTGGCGAAGACGAGGGCACCCTGGTGCACGTTTGATAAAGGAAAAGAAATGAGTACATCCGAGGTCAGGAAATCTGCCGAAGAGCGCATGGCGAAAAGCCTTGAGGCACTCAAGAGCGATTTGGCCAAGATCCGCACCGGTCGTGAGCACG
>NZ_DATJBQ010000167.1:0-12736 GCF_035515275.1 Pusillimonas sp. | reverse complement strand
CGCCCAAGATGAAAAGGGCTGGGTTTCGACTGAAGTCATCGAAGACGTCGCCGGCTATCTGCAAGTGCCGCCCATTGCGGTACAAGAGGTGGCCACCTTCTACAACATGTTCAACACCAAGCCGGTGGGCCGTTTCAAGATCACCGTTTGTACGAACCTTCCGTGTGCCCTGCGAGACGGGGTCAAAACCGCCGACTACATCGGCAGCAAGCTCGGTATTGGTTTTAACGAAACCACCGATGACGGTCTGTTCACGCTGCAAGAGGGCGAGTGCATGGGTTCTTGCGGCGATTCACCGGTGCTTCTGGTGAACAACAAGCACATGTGTGTGCGGATGGCCCCCGAGAAAATCGACGCCATGATCGAGCAACTCAAACAGCACGGAGAATCGGCATGAACGCTCCGCACATTCTCAGCCAGTTTTCTGAAGGGCTCGATATTGCCCCCCAGGGCGATTTGTCGCGCAGCATGATCTTTCACGGCCGGCACATCAAGCCGCAAATCGTTGACGGCCTTGATGGCAATAACTGGCGCCTGGAAGACTACGTTAAACGCGGCGGCTACGAAGGCCTGCGCAAGATACTGACCACCCGCATGACGCCCGACGAGGTCATTGCCGAAGTCAAGACCTCGGGTTTGCGCGGTCGGGGCGGCGCGGGGTTTCCGACCGGCCTCAAATGGAGCTTCATGCCGCGCAATCTGCCCGGCCAGAAGTACCTGGTGTGCAACTCTGACGAAGGCGAACCCGGCACTTTCAAAGACCGCGACATATTGCGCTTTAACCCGCATATCGTCATCGAAGGCATGGCCATTGCCGCCTATGCCATGGGCATCGACGTCGGCTACAACTACATTCACGGCGAAATCTTCGAGATCTACGACCGCTTCGAAGAAGCGCTTGAAGAAGCCCGCGCAGCCGGTTTTCTGGGCGAGCGCATACTGGGTTCCGATTTCAACTTTCAGTTGCATGCCTTTCACGGTTATGGTGCCTATATCTGCGGTGAAGAAACCGCCTTGCTCGAATCGCTCGAAGGCAAGAAGGGCCAACCGCGCTTCAAGCCGCCGTTCCCGGCCAGTTTCGGCCTGTATGGCAAGCCGACTACGGTCAATAACACCGAGACTTTTGCCGCCGTGCCCTGGATCTTCCGCAACAGCGGCCAGGCCTATCTGGAAACGGGTTTGCCCAACAACGGCGGCACCAAGCTGTTTTCCATGTCGGGCGACGTCGAGCTGCCGGGCAACTATGAGGTGCCGCTTGGCACGCCGTTTTCCGAGCTGCTTGAGCTGGCCGGTGGCGTACGCGGCGGGCGCAAGCTCAAGGCCGTGATTCCCGGCGGGTCGAGCGCACCGGTACTGCCGGGCGACATCATGATGCAAGCCACCATGGACTACGACGGCATCGCCAAGGCCGGCTCCATGCTGGGCTCGGGTGCGGTCATTGTCATGGACGAAACCCGCTGCATGGTCAAGTCGTTGCTGCGCCTGTCGTATTTCTATTTTGATGAAAGCTGCGGCCAGTGCACGCCCTGTCGCGAGGGTACCGGCTGGCTGTATCGCATGGTCAATCGCATCGAGCACGGCGAAGGCCGCCCCGAAGACCTGGATGTCCTCGACTCGGTGGCGTCCAACATCATGGGCCGCACCATCTGCGCGCTGGGTGACGCCGCCGCGATGCCGGTACGCAGTTTCATCAAGCATTTCCGCGACGAGTTCGCACACCACATCGAGCACAAAAGCTGCGTGGTGCCCAAATATCTGTAGGGTCAGGACAAGCAAATGGTTGAACTCACCATAGACGGCAACAAAGTTGAAGTCCCCGAGGGCAGCATGGTCATGCATGCAGCCCACAAGCTGGGCCTGTATGTGCCGCATTTTTGCTATCACAAGAAGCTTTCCATTGCGGCCAACTGTCGCATGTGCCTGGTTGAAGTCGAAAAGGCGGCCAAGGCCATGCCGGCCTGCGCTACGCCGGCCACCAATGGCATGGTGGTGCACACCTGCTCTGAAAAAGCCGTTGCTGCGCAAAAAAGCGTCATGGAGTTTTTGCTGATCAATCATCCGCTCGATTGCCCCGTGTGCGACCAGGGCGGCGAATGTCAGCTGCAGGATCTGGCCGTGGGCTATGGCGAATCGGCTTCGCGCTACAAAGAAGAAAAGCGCGTGGTGTTCCATAAGCCCATGGGCCCGCTTATTTCGGCTGAAGAAATGCCGCGCTGCATTCACTGCACGCGCTGTGTGCGCTTTGGTCAGGAAATCGGCGGCATCATGGAGCTGGGCATGCTTAATCGAGGCGAGCATGCCGAAATCACTTCGTTTGTAGGTCGCGCTGTCGAGTCCGAGCTTTCGGGCAACATGATCGACCTGTGCCCGGTGGGGGCGCTTACTTCCAAGCCTTTCCGCTTTGCCGCCCGTACATGGGAACTGGCCCGCCGCAAATCGGTCAGCCCGCACGACAGTCTGGGCGCGAACCTGGTGGTGCAGGTCAAAGACCACCGCGTGCTGCGTGTCGTGCCTTTCGAGAACGAAGAGGTCAACGAGTGCTGGATCAGCGACCGCGACCGTTTTTCCTACACCGGCCTGTACACCGAAGATCGCCTGGCTCATCCCAAGGTGCGTGACGCCTCGGGTCAATGGCAAGAGGCCTCCTGGAGCGACGCGCTCGAGGCGGTCGTACGTGGTCTGAATCAAGTGCGCGAAGAGCACGGTTCCGATCAATTGGGCGCCATCGGTGCGCACCATGCCACCGTCGAAGAACTGGCCTTGCTGGCGCGGCTTACCCGCAGCCTGGGCTCGGGCAATGTCGACTTCCGCCTGCGCTACAACGACCCCGACTTTGATGCCGCCTTGTCGGGTGTGCCCTGGTTGGGTATGTCCATCGCCGAGTTCGCCGAACTCGACCGTGTGCTCGTGGTGGGTTCCTTCCTTCGTAAAGATCACCCCTTGCTGGCCCAGCGCCTGCGTCAGGCCGCCAAGCACGGAACCGAGATCTCCTTTATAGACAGCGCGGCCGACGACCCGCTGTTTCCGGTGGCAGCTCGTCTTACTGTGGCGCCCGCGGGCATACCTTCGGCCTTGGCTCAGGTGCTGGTTGCCTGGGCTCGCGCGCAACAGCAACCGGTGCCCGAGGCCTTTGCATCGGTGCAGCCTGGCGAGCAGGCGGTCCAGATTGCCAACAGCCTGGCGGGTGGAGAAAAAGTGGCCATCATGCTGGGCAATATGGCGGTTTCATCGCCACAGGCGGCACTGATTGCCGCCAATGCTCAGGCACTGGCTCAAGCGGCAAGCGCTCGTCTGGGTTTCCTGACCATGGGTGCCAATACCGTGGGTGGCTACCTGGCCGGCGCCGTGCCCGAGCAGGGCGCACTGACCGCCGAGCAAATGTTGCAGCAGGGCCTCAAGGGCTATGTGGTATTGCATGCCGAGCCCGGACTCGATTCCGATAACGGCGCACAAGCCGTGCAGTCTCTCAAGAACGCGCAGTTCGCGGTCGCGCTTACCTCGTACCGTTCGGCTGCGGCCGAGTGGGCCGATGTCATGCTGCCGATTGCGCCGTTTACCGAAACTTCAGGCACTTTTGTCAATGCCGAAGGGCGCACTCAAAGCTTCAAGGGTACGGCCACGCCTTATGGCGAGACACGTCCCGCCTGGAAGGTGTTGCGGGTGTTGGGCAACCTGTTGCAGCTTTCGGGTTTCGACGACGAAACCTCTGAAACCGTGCGCGACACGGTGCTGGTTGACGGCATCCAAGAGCGCCTATCCAATCGGGTGCAGGCGTCTATCGGCTTGGGGCAGCCCGCCGCTCAAGGGCTGCAGCGCGTCACCGACGTACCTATCTACCGCAGCGACGCCCTGGTACGCCGCGCCGAGCCATTGCAGCAAACCGCCGCCTCGAAATCGCCTACCGCCCGTATGAACGCAGTCACGCTGCAGCAGCTTCAATTGCACGATGGCGACGCGGTGCGGGTGCGTTCGGCCTACGGCGAAGTTCAGCTTGCGGCTCAGCTCGACCCGGCGGTCGCCGACGGCGCAGTGCGGATCTCCACGGCGTTTGACCAGACCTTGCCCTTAGGGGCTTCTTTTGGCGAAATTTCGGTGGAGCGTGCCTAAATGGATTGGTTGACACAACTTCAGGCCTTCGGCACAGGCCTTATCGGTCCGGCTGCCTGGCATATGGTCTGGACAGTGCTCAAGGTGCTGGCCATTGCGGTTCCGGTCATTTTGTGCGTTGCATACCTTACCTACTGGGAACGCAAGATGATCGGCGCGATGCACGTGCGCATGGGCCCCACCCGGGTGGGCTTCCGCGGTCTGCTGCAGCCGTTTGCCGACGTATTCAAGCTGCTGACCAAAGAGCTGATCCTGCCTGCCCAGTCGAACAAGCTGTTGTTCATTCTGGCTCCCGTCGTCACCCTGATGCCGGCGCTGGCCGCCTGGGCGGTCATTCCGTTTGGTCCCGAACTGGTGCTGTCCAACGTCAACGCCGGGCTGCTGTATATCATGGCCATCACCTCGTTGGGCGTATATGGGGTCATTGTGGCGGGCTGGGCCTCCAACTCGAAGTACGCCTTGCTGGGTGCCATGCGTGCGTCGGCGCAAATGATCTCCTACGAACTGGCTATCGGTGTCGTGCTGCTTACCGTTCTGTTGGTGTCGGGCTCGCTCAATATGAACGAGATCGTGATCGGGCAGGGCAATGGCTGGTTCGCCGACCGAGGCATCTCGTTCATGTCATGGAACTGGCTGCCCTTGCTGCCGCTGTTCGTCATCTACGTGATTTCGGCCGTGGCTGAAACCAACCGCCACCCCTTCGACGTGGTCGAGGGTGAATCCGAGATCGTGGCCGGACATATGGTCGAGTACTCGGGTACTGCGTTCGCGCTGTTCTTCCTGGGCGAGTACGCCAACATGATTCTGCTTTCAGCAGTGGCGTCCATCATGTTCCTGGGTGGGTGGATGCCGCCCCTGGACATCGCACCGTTTACCTGGGTGCCGGGTTGGTTGTGGCTGGGCATCAAAACGTTTTGTGTCGTCTCTTTGTTCATATGGTTCCGCGCGACGTTCCCGCGTTACCGCTACGACCAGATCATGCGTCTGGGCTGGAAGGTATTTATTCCAGTGACAGGTATCTGGTTAGTGGTGGTGGCAATCTGGATGCAGACGCCTTGGAACATTTGGCAATAGACTGACTGGGGCTAGATATGGAAGCGATCAAAGATTTCTTCGGCAGCCTGATGCTGACCGAGATGCTCAAGGGTATGCGCCTGACCGGCAAGTATTTTTTCAAACGTAAGGTCACCTTGCGCTACCCACAAGAGAAAACACCCGCGTCGCCGCGCTTTCGCGGCCTGCATGCGCTGCGCCGCTATCCGAACGGCGAAGAGCGCTGCATTGCCTGCAAGCTGTGCGAAGCGGTTTGCCCGGCGCTGGCCATTACCATCGAATCGCACGAGCGCGACGATGGTACCCGCCGCACCACGCGTTACGACGTCGACCTGGCCAAATGCATTTTTTGTGGTTTCTGTGAAGAAAGCTGCCCGGTTGATTCCATTGTGGAAACTCATCTGCACGAGTACCACGGCGAAAAACGCGGCGACCTTTACTACACCAAAGATATGCTCCTGGCGGTCGGCGACCGCTACGAAGCCGAGATTGCACGCCGGCGCGAAGCCGACGCGCCTTACCGCTAACCCTGAGGCCGAACCATGACCTTCTATTCCGTCCTGTTCTACCTCTTGTCGTTTGTGCTGGTGTACGCCGCCATTCGCGTCATCGCCGCCGCCAGCCCCATCACCGGTGTATTGCACCTTATTTTGGCTTTCTTCAATGCCTCGATGCTCTGGATCATGGCCGGGGCCGAGTTCCTGGGGCTGTTGCTGGTTGTGGTGTATGTGGGCGCCGTGATGGTGCTGTTTCTGTTTGTCGTCATGATGCTTGACGTGCGCATGGAAAGCCTGCGACGTGGCTTCAAGGCTTATATGTTCATGGGCTCGGTCATTGGCATCATCATGGTGCTTGAGCTGGCCTTTGTCATTGGCACGCTCTGGTACGGCTATGGGCCCCAGGCAGACATGGGCGCCGATTTCAACAACACCCGAGCCCTGGGCGAACTGATGTACGGCGAGTATGTGTTTGCCGTTCAAGTGGGCGCCGTTATTTTGCTGGTGGGCATGGTGGCAGCCATTGCCCTGACCTTGCGCAAGCGCCGCGACGTCAAGCGCACCATTCCTTCGGATCAGGTGCGGGTTAAGGCCAAAGATCGTTTGCGCATGGTCAGCATTCCGTCGCAGACCGAATCAAGCAAGGACAAGAAATGACAATCACGCTGGCTCATTACCTTACATTGGGCGCCATATTGTTCGCCATCGGCGTATTCGGCTTTTTCCTGAATCGTCGCAATCTCATTATCTTGTTGATGTCGATTGAGCTGATTCTGCTCGCCGCCAACTTCAATTTCGTGGCGTTTTCCACGTGGTTCGGCGATATGTCCGGTCAGGTGGTCGTCTTTTTCATTCTGACGGTCGCGGCGGCCGAGGCGGCCATCGGCCTGGCCATATTGGTATTGCTGTTCCGCAACCTGAACACGATCAACGTCGAAGAACTAGACCAGCTTAAGGGTTGATGGGATTACCGATACTATGAGTGCAACCAGTCTTTATCTCGTTATTGCGCTGGCGCCGCTAGTCGGGGCCTTGATCACGGGCCTGTTCGGCACCGGCTTTATGGGCCGCTTCGTGGGTCGCAGCGCAGCGCACACCATCACCATTCTTGGTGTGCTTATTTCCTTCATCGGTTCGATCGTGGTGCTGTTCCAGGTACTGAACGGCGAAACCTTTGACGGCACCGTGTATGTCTGGAACGTCATCGGCACCGTTCAGCTTGAAATCGGCTTTCTGATCGACTCGCTCAGCGCGATGATGATGGTGGTCGTTACGTCTGTGTCGCTGATGGTGCACATTTACACCATTGGCTACATGGCCGACGACCCGGGCTACCAGCGATTCTTCTCGTATATTTCGCTCTTCACGTTTTCGATGCTGATGCTGGTCATGTCCAACAACATGCTTCAGCTGTTCTTCGGCTGGGAAGCCGTGGGCCTGGTTTCGTACCTGCTGATCGGTTTCTGGTTCGAGCGGCCCACCGCCATTTTTGCCAACATGAAGGCCTTTGTCATCAACCGTGTGGGCGACTTCGGTTTTATTCTGGGCATCGGCTTATTGTTTGCCTACACCGGCAGCATGCACTATGGCCAGGTGTTCGAGCAGGCAGACCGCCTGGCTACCCTGGGCTTTCCGGGCACCGATTGGCAACTGCTTACCGTCGCGTGCGTTTCGCTGTTCGTAGGCGCCATGGGCAAGTCGGCCCAAGTGCCGCTGCATAGCTGGTTGCCCGACTCAATGGAAGGCCCCACCCCCATTTCGGCGTTGATCCACGCTGCAACCATGGTAACTGCCGGTATTTTCATGGTGGCGCGCTTTTCGCCCGTGTTCGAGCATTCGTCTACCGCGCTGTCGTTCATTATTGTCATCGGCGCCATTGGTGCGCTGTTCCTGGGCATTCTGGGCATTATCCAGAACGACATCAAACGCGTCATTGCGTACTCGACCCTTTCGCAGCTTGGCTACATGACCGTCGCGTTGGGTGCCTCGGCGTATTCGGCTTCGGTGTTCCACCTGATGACCCACGCCTTCTTCAAGGCGCTGCTGTTCCTGGCGGCGGGCTCGGTCATTATCGGCATGCACCACGATCAGGACATCCGCAATATGGGCGGCCTGCGCAAGTACATGCCCATCACCTGGATCACCTTCCTGCTGGGTACCCTGGCGCTGGCCGGGACGCCGTTCTTCTCTGGCTTCTATTCCAAAGAGCACATCATCGAAGCAGCGGGCGCTGCGAACGTCTGGGGTGCAACCTTTGCCTACTACGCCACGCTGATCGGTGTGTTCGTCACCTCACTGTATTCGTTCCGCGTGTATTTCCTGGTCTTCCACGGCAAAGAGCGTTTCGATGCTCACGGTCACGCCGACGATCATGGTCATGGCGGCGCGCCGCATGAGTCCCCCTGGGTGGTGACCTTGCCGCTGGTGCTGCTGGCCATTCCGTCGGTGGTTGTGGGTGCCTGGCTGATCGACCCCATGTTGTTTGGTGGCTATTTCGACGATGCCATCGTCGTGTTGTCCAGCCATCCCGCCATGGCTGAGCTGGCGTCGCACTGGCAGGGCTGGGTTGCATACGCCCTGCACGGGTTTGTCACGGTTCCGTTCTGGCTGATGATCGCCGGACTGATTACTGCCTGGTACTTGTACTTGGTGAACCCGGCAGTTCCGGCCGCGATACGCCGCAGCTTCTCGGGCGTGTACAAGTTGCTGGACAACAAATACTACGCCGACTGGTTCAACGAGCAGGTGTTGGGTCGCCTGGCTGTGGGCATTGGGCGCGGCCTGTGGCAGGGCGGCGACCGCGGCCTGATCGACGGCATTTTCGTCAATGGCAGTGCCCGGGTCGTGGGCTGGGTGGCGGCAGTCAGCCGACATCTGCAGTCCGGCTACATCTATCACTACGCCTTTGCCATGATCATCGGCATTATGGCCTTCTTAACCTTTTTCGTGCTGACGGTTCACTGATGGCAAGCGACATGGCGTCTTCTACTTTTCCTTGGCTGACTCTATCGATATTCGTGCCTATTGTCGCCGGCCTGATCGTGCTGCTTCTGGGCCGCGATGACCGGCCCGGCTTCACGCGGTGGCTGTCGCTGGCAGGTTCGGTGTTGGCTTTTCTGGTTACCTTGCCGCTGTATACGGGCTTTGACCACACCACTGCAGACATGCAGTTTGTTGAAAAGACCCCCTGGATTGAAACTTTTGCGGTCAACTACCATCTGGGTATCGACGGTATCTCGTTGTGGTTCGTGCTGCTTACCGCGTTCATCACGGTGATCGTGGTGCTGGCCGGCTGGGAGGTCATCAAGCAGCGTGTCGCCCAGTACATGGGTGCCTTTCTGATTCTGTCGGGTCTGATGGTAGGGGTGTTTGCCTCGCTCGACGGCATGCTGTTTTACGTGTTCTTTGAGGCCACGCTGATCCCCATGTATCTGATCATCGGCGTATGGGGCGGGCCTAATCGTGTCTACGCAGCGTTCAAGTTCTTCCTGTACACGCTGCTCGGCTCGTTGTTGACCCTCGTGGCCTTTATTTATTTGTGGCACGCAGCGGGTGGCTCGTTCGATATTCTGGCCTGGCATCAGATGCCGCTGGGCCTTGCACCGCAAATATTGGTGTTTCTTGCCCTGTTTGCCGCCTTCGCCGTCAAGGTGCCTATGTGGCCGGTGCACACGTGGTTGCCCGACGCCCACGTCGAGGCGCCCACCGGCGGTTCGGTGGTGCTGGCCGCCATCATGCTCAAGCTGGGCGCCTATGGCTTTTTGCGGTTTTCGCTGCCCATTGCGCCCGATGCTTCGCACAGCCTGGCCGGCTTAATGATTGCGTTGTCGCTGATCGCCGTCATTTACATTGGCTTGGTGGCCATTGTTCAAGACGACATGAAAAAGCTGGTGGCGTATTCGTCTGTGGCCCACATGGGTTTTGTGACGCTGGGTTTTTTCTTGTTCAACACCGCCGGTCTTGAAGGCGCCATTGTGCAGATGATTTCGCACGGCTTTGTATCGGGCGCGATGTTCTTGTGTATTGGCGTGCTGTACGACCGCATGCATACCCGTCGAATTGCCGACTACGGTGGCGTTGTCCACGTCATGCCCAAGTTCGTCACCTTCTTCGTACTGTTTTCGTTTGCTAACGCGGGCATGCCTGCCACCAGCGGTTTTGTCGGCGAGTTTACGGTCATCATGGCCGCCGTCGAATACAACTTCTGGATCGGCCTGCTCACTGCCTCCGCCCTGATTTGGGCAGCCGTCTATTCATTGTGGATGCTGAAGCGGGTTGCGTTTGGCGACATTGCCAACGATCAGGTGCGTGCCATGCCCGACCTGAGCGCTCGCGAATATTTAATTCTGGGGATTATGGCGATTATGGTGCTTTACATGGGCATCCATCCCAAACCGTTTACGGACGTCATGCATGTGTCGGTACAGGCCTTGTTGCAGCACGTCTCCATTTCGAAACTGTAGGCCTGGATCACTATGCAAAATCATTTTCACTTCGCATTGGCGCTGCCCGAGATTCTGCTTCTGGTCCTAACCGCTGCAATACTGCTGATCGACGCTTTCTCAAAAGCAGCCCGTCATCACCTGACATTTGTGCTCAGTTTGTGCGCATTGGCGGTGATCACAGTCGTTAGCGTGCTGCAATGGTCCGACGGCGTGGCAGGTTCTACGTTCCACGGTTTGTATGTGGTTGACCCGCTGGCGCATCTGCTAAAAATTGCCTCGTATATTGCGGTGGCGGTTACCCTTATCTACGGGCGCTCATACGCAGAAGAGCGAGACATGCTCACCAACGGCGGCGAGCTATACACCCTGACGCTGTTTGCCTTGCTGGGCCAGATGGTGATGATCTCGGCCGGCAACATGCTGACCGTGTATTTGGGTGTAGAGCTGATGTCTTTTGCCCTGTACGCCCTGGTGGCGCTACGGCGCGACCACATGCCCGCTGTCGAGTCGGCCATGAAGTATTTCGTGTTGGGGTCGCTGGCCTCGGGCGTGTTGCTGTACGGTCTTTCCATGATCTACGGCGCCACCGGCCATCTGGATCTGACGCTGATCGCTCAGTCCATCGCCGCGGGCGAGGCATCTCGCTTGGCGTTGGTGTTTGGCGTGGTGTTCATTGTTGCCGGCCTGGCCTTCAAGCTGGGCGCCGTGCCGTTCCACATGTGGGTGCCTGACGTCTACCACGGCGCGCCGACCACGGTAACCCTTATCGTTGGTGCCGCGCCCAAGATCGCAACCTTTGCCATCGTTCTGCGCCTGCTGACCGAAGCCCTGCATGGCTTGGCAATTGACTGGCAGCCCATGTTGCTGATCATGGCTGTACTGTCGCTGGCCATTGGTAACCTGACCGCCATCATGCAGACCAATTTCAAGCGCATGCTGGCGTACTCCACCATTTCGCACATGGGCTTTGTGTTTCTGGGCCTGATGTCAGGGGTGGTGGGCGACCAGGGCGACGCCACTGGCCAGGCCTATGGCGCCGCGCTGTTCTACATACTTACCTACGTGCTTACCACGCTGTCCACCTTCGGCCTGATCCTGCTGCTAAGCCGCAAGGGCTTTGATTGCGAGCGCATCTCTGACCTTAAAGGCCTGAACCGGCGCAGCCCCATCCTGGCCGGTGTACTGCTGGTCTCCATGTTCTCGCTGGCAGGCATTCCGCCCATGGTGGGTTTCTATGCCAAGCTGGCCGTCTTGCAGGCACTGATCGGCGCAGGTTATGTGTGGATCGCAGTGGCGGCCGTGCTGTTTTCGCTGATCGGCGCCTTCTACTACCTGCGTGTGGTCAAGGTGGCCTACTTCGACGAGCCCGAGGGCGAAACCCTGTCGGCTCCCAGTGGTGTGCTACCCAACGGTCTCATGTCACTTAACGGTCTGGCCATTATTGGGCTGGGCATACTGCCTGGCAGCTTAATGGCGTTGTGCGTACGAGTCATTGAAACCTCGCTTGGCTTTTGATTTTTCATGGATCAAACTCTTGCGGTCTGGATAGTAATCCTGCTGGCATTCGGAACGGCAAGCCTGCCGTTCCTGTTGCAGCGCCCATTGCTGGCTTTGCCCTGGGCGCAACCCGGCGAGCCGGAGCGTCCGGCTTGGTTGCGGGTGCTCGAATCGGCAGTTTTCTTTTCCCTGCTGGTCGCCTGGGGCCTGTTAACTGTTGAGCTTATCGGCGGCGCGATTATTATTGGTTCCGATCTTGCATCGGCGGCGATGTTTCTCGGCAAGCTGCTGGGGGTCGGAGTGGCTGCGGTACTGCTATTGGCCTACCCGGGCTGGCGCATGGGGGGCGTAAAGCTCGAGAAGCCGGTACTGGCGCGGATACTCGAGGTGCTTGTGCTGTACGCCATGGTGGGTGCGGTGGGCTTCGCTTTCGAGGCGAACATCGGCAACCGATTTGCACAAGGCTGGGAGTTTTACGCGATTACGCTTAGCCTGTATTTGGTACTGGCGTATCCGGGCTTTGTGCTCCGGTATTTGCTGCATCGGCGTCGTCAATCTGGTTCGGCTGCAAACAAGGCTGGTAAGTCGAAGGCCTGAGCTTTTAGGTTCGGGTCCCGGTATGCATGGCTTGCCCAAACGTGAGCCGTCGTGGGTGGTATAGGTATTTTTGGACGTTGGAGGGCGCTGCCTCAAACCGCCCGACCGTCCGAAAATGCCTTTGCCACCCGCGGCGGCGCTTAAGAACCCAAAAACAACGTGGCCGCTCAGAGCAAACAGTAATCAAGCACGCAACAACGTTCTTGCCTCTGCATAGGTCGTAGTTTGAGTCCTTAAGCGCCGTTGGTGGTGGGGCTGTCTGGGCCGGGCGGTCGGGCGGTTTGAGGCAGCGCCCTCCAACGCCCGTCCCAGACAGCCCCGCCACCAACGGCTCATGGTTGGGGCTGATGGGGCAGGGCAGCATCTCGAATTGACGAGATCAAGTGACCCCAGATTCGGCCATGCGGCCAAATTCATCAACGCGAAGCGCACCGATCGCCACTGCATGCATGGCTTGCCCGAACGTGAGCCGTCGTGGGTGGTAAAGGTATTTTCGGACGTTGGAGGGCGCTGCCTCAAACCGCCCGACCGTCCGAAAAT
>NZ_DATJBQ010000166.1:0-13431 GCF_035515275.1 Pusillimonas sp. | reverse complement strand
GTCATCCGGCATCTATACGGGCGCATAGTCGAAACCATTCTGGCCACCTGGGGCTTAAGCTTGCTGCTTATCGGCCTGGCATCGTCGGTGTTCGGTTACTACCAGATGGGGGTACGGCCACCCCAATGACAAAGAATGTGTAGGCTCCGGTCTGATAGCCCCCTATTTGCACAACGCCGAAAGGCGGCCGCACCCCCATCTGGTAGTAACCGAACACCGACGATGCCAGGCCGATAAGCAGCAAGCTTAAGCCCCAGGTGGCCAGAATGGTTTCGACTATGCGCCCGTATAGATGCCGGATGACCAGCCGTTCGATGAGGACGCCGATGACGGCGACACACAAAGGCGCCACCACAAACATGGCCACCCAGAAATTGACCCCGGCCCGCACGGACAGGATAAAAGCGAACCCGCCCAGCATCAGGAACTCGCCGTGTGCGAAGTTGATGACGCCCATCATGCCGAACACAATGGCCAGGCCCACGCTGATCAAGAAGAGGCTGGCAATGGCGTACACCACCTGTACGCCGGCAAGCATGGCCAGATCCATATCAAAGAGACATATTCAGCACGTTGCAGCTGTTGTCGCCCTCGGCCACCGGAGGGACTTGCTTCCAGCCTTCAAGTACCTGAAAGCGGCTGCTGCGCACCTCGGCCAGATACATGTCCATGGTGCAATAGTGCGTTTGCGGGTGCGATGCCACCTTGCCGCTGGGGCCGTCAATTTCGATGCCGGCCTCGAATGCCTGTATGACTTTTTCGCGGTCGAACGAGTTGGCCTTGCGCACGGCCTCGGCCCACAAATACATGCCCTGGTAATCGGCCATGGCCAACGAACCCACGTAGCTGTAATCGGGGAACCGTTTTTTGAAACGTTCGACAAACTCGCGGCTGGCGGGGGTGTCGAGCTCGTCGTAGTAATTTTTAACGGTGACGATGCCCTCGCTGACTTCGGGCGGCATGCGCATTTGCTCGCCTGCATCGCCGATGGTGTGAGAGGCCATGGGGATGGACTTGTTCATGCCCGCCGACGCCCACTGGCCGTAGAACGCGCCGTGCGCGGGCCCGACAAACACGTTGAAGACAAAATCGGGCTTGGCCGACTGGATCTTGCTGATAGTGGGACCGAACTTGTCGACATCGAGCGGGAACAGGTCGAAGCCGACCGTTTCGCCGCCATGCTCTTTGCATATGCGCTCGGCCGCTTGCCCCGACAATTGCCCGAAAATGTAATCGGCGGCCAGAATGTACATTTTCTTGCCGTGTTTTTCCATCATGTAGGGAATGAGGTTGTCGAGCAACTGGCGCGGCGTGGGGCCGGTGATAAACATATTGCGATCGCAGGCGCCTTCGGTGCCTTCGTTGATCATGTTCATCATGTACAGCGTTTTTGCCCGTGCCAGCACCGGTCGGGCCACTTCGCGAGCGGCGCTGGTTACCGCACCGTGCACCACCGCTACCCGGTCACGCAAGGCAAGTTGCTGAGCATATTGCCCATACAACTGATTATTAGACTGCGTATCGTAGGTGACCAGTTCGATCTGGCGGCCCAAAAGCCCGCCGCTCGCGTTGATTTCTTCGGCTGCCAAACGCAGGCATTGCGCCTTGGTCGTACCAAACAATTGCAACGGCCCCGAAAGATCAAGAAGCACGCCTACCTTGATTGTATCCGCCGCCAGACTGACAACCGGAAACACCAACCCGCCCATGGCAATGGTTGCCATGCCCCCCAGGCCCTGGCCCAGGAATTTTCTGCGCCCGTTTTGCATAACTTCTTCTCCTGTTTGTTGGACGACGAAGACAGCTACGGGACATTAAATCAATGGAAAGCCGAGTTGGGAATGCCAAAAGCCGTCTGCCACTTGTCGGTTTCGGACATCACGGGTTTACCCCTGGTTCTTGCGCCGTCAATCCACTGATCAGTACAAACCCCATGAGCGGTTGCTACGCACATCATGTAAATTAAGTTCGATAAGCTGCGCGCAATACAGGGCACCCGCAAAAAAATATACAAAAAGCGGATTGCCGCGTTTCGAATCATAGGTATAAAAACAAGTTGTATCGCGATTCCACCATAACGGAGACAAACGCATGACCACCGCCACCAAGCCAGCCGTAAACCTTAAGTTCAGCCACATGGGCATAAGCGTCAGCAACCTCGAAGCCATGACCGACTTCTACACCTCGGTGCTGGGCTTCACCATTACCGATCGCGGCGAGGCTGCGGGCATGAGGCTGGTGTTCATGTCGCGCGACCCGTCCGAGCATCACCAGATCGTGCTGGCCACGGGGCGCCCCGACAACATGCCCCAGAACGCCGCCAACCCGCAATTCGGCCCAAGCATCAACCAGATCTCGTTCAAGCTGGGTTCGCTCGACGACCTTCGCGACATTCACGAACGCTTGCATTCGGCCGGTGCACAAGACATCTTCCCGGCTAATCATGGCATCGCCTGGAGCGTCTACGCGCACGACCCCGAAGGCAATAATCTCGAGTTCTACGTGGATTCCGACTGGTATATTTCTCAGCCCTTCCTGGTTCCTCTCGAACTGGACAAGTCCGACGAAGAAATCATCGCCACAACCAAAACCATGTGCGAGTCCAGCGAAGGGTTCCAGCCGTACGACGCCTGGCGCAACAACATCGCCCGCCAAATGACCCCTTTTGTCGCGCCCAAAAAAACCGCCACCGTCTAACTGCAGGAATCAATCACTATGTACGTAAGATGCGGTTACTTTATTGGCCGGCCCATTGAAGGCAAAAAAGAAGAGCTCGACACCCAGCTGAAAGCCATGATGGCCCACTACCCGGGGTTTCCCGGCATACGCTGGGCCCAGATGCTGATCGCCGACGAGGTCGACGAGGGGGCGCCCGGCATTTATGCCACCGTGCAGTTCGCCTTCGACAGCAAAGAAGCACTTGAGGCGGCGCTGGCCACTCCGCACCGCCAAGAAGTGCGCGGGCATTACGCACGTTCGGTGCTGCCGCTATTCGACGGCACCGTCCTGCATGCCAACCAGCATGTGGCGACCATGCCGACACCCAAATAAGGCTGTAGCCTCTGGCTCAAGCAACACCTGAAACGTTTGTCGACGTGTGCCTGGTTTGGCATTGATTGCGATCAACTCCAGGCCAGGCACTGTTCGCGTCTGGCCCTGGCTCTTTTTCCATTCAGGCGGGGCAAGCCTACAATCAGGGTAGTTTCAATAACAGGCTTTACACCATGCAGGAATCCATGCGCCTCGACAAGTGGCTTTGGGCGGCTCGTTTCTATAAGACGCGCAGCCTGGCCACCCAAGAAATCAACAAAGGCCGCATTCATGTCAACCAGCAAATGGTAAAGCCCGCCCGAGAAATCAAACCGGGCGACACCCTATGGATAAAGCGCGGCGACGCGGCCACTACCGTGGTCGTGCAGGCCTTAAGCCAAGTACGCGGCCCCGCTACCGTGGCTCAACTGCTCTATGCCGAAACCCCTGAAAGCATCGCCGCACGGGAAAAGGCAGCCGAACTGCGAAGGCTCGCCCCCGAGCCTGCCCAGCAAATTACACAAGGTCGCCCGACAAAACGCGACCGACGATTGATCAACCGCTTACGCAATATCGACGACTGATGAGATTAAGTTTCCTTGGTGCCGCACAAGAAGTGACCGGCTCCTGCTTTTTGGTCGAAACGGCCAACACCCGTTTCTTGGTGGACTGCGGCATGATCCAAGGGGGCTCCGACGCCCTTACAAGAAACCATGAGCCTTTCAAGTTTGATCCTGCCTCGATTGATTTCGTGTTGCTGACGCACGCCCATATCGACCACAGCGGCCTGCTGCCCAAACTGACCCGTTCTGGGTTCAAAGGGCCTATTTATGCCACCGCCGCAACCGCCGACTTGCTCGAGGTCATGCTGCCCGACAGCGCTCACATACAGGAAAGCAACGCTTTACGTCATGCCAAACGGGCGAAAGACAGGAAATCGTTGCCGGCACTTTATACCGTGCATGATGCCTACCAATGCCTCACGCATACGAAAAGCGTAAGTTATGACAAGGCGTTTTCGCCCAGTACCGACGTAGTATGCTGTTACCGGGACGCCGGCCATATTCTGGGTTCGGCAATAATCGAGGTTACGATCAACGAGCCGGGCGGTGCCACCAAGGTGGTGTTCAGCGGCGACCTTGGCCAGCCGAATCGGCCCATTGTGCGCGACCCCACATTCATTCAAGAGGCCGACATTCTGGTCATTGAATCCACCTACGGCGACCGTTTGCACAAGGAGTTCAGCACGATCGAAGATGAAATGGTTTCCGTCATCGAAGAAACCCTGTTCGAACGTCGTGGCAATGTGATAATGCCGGCCTTCGCTGTCGGACGCACCCAGCAGGTGCTTTATCAGTTGCATCGGCTGATCAGCGAGGGCCGCATGCAGCGGCCCCATATATTTGTTGATTCGCCCATGGCCACGGCAGTTACGCATATTACACGTCAGCACTTCGACCTGTTCGACGAAGAAACGCGCCGGCTCGCCCATTGGCACAAGCGTAGCGTCGACATTCCTTATGTTCGCTTTACGGGCAGCGTCGAAGACTCGATTGCCCTTAACAAGATCCGGTCGGGCGCCATTATTATCTCAGCCAGCGGCATGTGCGAGGCCGGCCGCATCAAGCACCATTTGCGTCACAACCTGCCGCGACCCGAATGCACCGTTCTGATTCTGGGCTTCCAGGCTGAAGGAACGCTCGGTCGTCGCCTTGTCGACGGCGACTCCCAGGTTCGCATATTCGGAGAAGACATTCCCGTACGTGCCGCCATTCGCAGCATCGAAGGCCTGTCGGCACATGCCGATCAGGCAGCACTGATGCGCTGGGCGGGGGCCTTTCGCCGGCCGCCCGCACACACCTTCGTCGTACATGGCGAGCCTCCGGCCGCCCAGGCCTTGGCCGACAAGTTACATCAAGAGCTCGACTGGAACGTAACCGTGCCCGAACTCGGTCACGTCGCTACCCTGCCAACACCGCCAGAGTATCGATCATGAGCTTGAGCCCCGATCTTGAAGAACGCTTGCGTGCCATCGTCGAATCACCTGCCTACCGGTTGGCCTACGAAGACATCGACCTGCTTACCGAAGACGAACTACGCCCACTGCGCCTACAGCTCGAACTGCTGAAACCCGAGCGTATCCTGCGCGACGAAGGAATCTGTTCGACGGTGGTGGTATTTGGCAGCGCACGGGTCTACGACCGTAACACGGCGCGCTGGCAAATCGACGCCCTTAAGCAACAAGACCCCTCAACCGCTACCAATGCCACGTATCAGCAAGCCCTGGCCCTGGCTGAACGCCGGGTCGAGCAGGCCGCCTATTACGAAGAGGCGCGGCGTTTTGCCCATATGATCTCAGACCGATTTCAGCAACAGGAGCGCTGCGATTTCGTGGTGGTGACGGGGGGCGGGCCCGGCATTATGGAGGCCGCCAATCGCGGGGCATTTGAAGCGGGGGCGCGATCGATTGGGCTTAACATCACCCTGCCCAACGAGCAGGCTCCCAACCCATACGTCAGCCCCGAGCTGGCGTTCCGCTTTCAGTATTTCGCCCTGCGCAAGATGCATTTCCTGATGCACGCGCGCGGGCTGGTTACGTTTCCGGGTGGATACGGCACATTGGATGAGCTGTTCGAGGTGCTGACATTGATCCAAACCGGCAAGATGCCCCGGATACCTGTGGTGTTGGTCGGACGGCAGTTCTGGCGCCGACTCGTCGACTTTGACTATCTGCTTGAAGAAGGCTATATCTCGCCCCAAGATGCCGAGCTGTACGAATATGCGGATAACGCCGAAGAGATTCTGGCCTGCATCGAGCGGTTCTATAGCGAGCAAGGTCCAGACGCGCCCCTGCCCTCGTCCTTCACACCATCGCCTTAAGCGCACCTGTACAGAGAACACGCTCATGAACACATATTCTGCCGACCGCCAGCGTTGGATCGCCGGCTACGGACCTATCGCCCACAGACCCGATACCATCGCAGAAGTCGACGCATTGGTAGGCAGGCTCGTGTCAGAAGGCCAGGTAGCCGATGCAGGCGTCGCATGGAAACTCATGGCGGCCGCCGACCGTCTTGCTTGCGTGGCCATGAATGTGGTCGCACACATGACATACGCGCGCCGCATCGACCTGTCTGGCGCTCCCCTTTCCGTCAAGGATTTCAAGCCGACCCCCGAGGGCCATACCGGCGGTGCGTTGAATATGGTGCAGGCCTTTGTCGCGTACCTGCTGGCCAACGCACTGACCGGCACCACAAGGGGCTGGATCATGGGCCAGGGCCACTGCGTGGCCGCCGTCGAAGCCATTAACGCCCTGACCGGCGATGTCTCGCCCGCGCAGCACGGCCGCTACGACCGCAGCGAAGCCGGATTGGCGCACCTGTGCAACGATTTTTATTCCTACGCCATTACTGCCGACGGCCAACCCGCGGCGCCCCTCGGAAGCCACGCCGGCCCGCATACTGCGGGCGCCGTTTCCGAAGGGGGTTACCTGGGTTTTGCAGAATTGCAATATGTGCACATGCCCTTGCCCGGTGAATCAGTGGTGGCATTTTTAAGCGACGGCGCATTCGAAGAGCAGCGCGGCGCAGACTGGGCGCCGCGCTGGTGGCGCGCGCAAGACAGCGGTTTCGCGGTGCCGGTCATGATCCTGAACGGCCGCCGCATCGAACAACGCAGCCAGATTCTGCAACAAGGCGGTGCAGAGTGGCTCGCCGAAGACGTGCGCAATAACGGTTTCTCGCCCCACATCGTCGACGGCCGCGACCCGGCCGCCATCGCCTGCGCCATCATCAATGGCGAAAGCGCCCTCGCCGATTTTGCGGCAGACCCCAAGCGGCGTTACCCGGCCGCCCTGCCCTATGTCATTGCCGAAACCGAAAAAGGCTTCGGTTTCCCTGGTGCGGGCACCAACGCCGCACACAACCTGCCGCTGGGCGGCAACCCTCACAATGACCCCGCCGTGCGCGAGATCTTCAACGAAAGCGCCCGCGCCTTGTTCGTGCCAGGCACCGAACTGGACGAAGCGTTGGCCGCCTTTGCCACGCACAAAGCCCAGCAGCGGCCTCTGGAAAGCCGGCATCCCATGGCTCATCGAAACCCCGCTGCCCCGGTACTGCCCGAACCGGACTGGGAAACACCTGGCAGCGTCGGCAGCGCCATGACCACGCTGGACAACTGGTTTGTCCGGTTTGTTCAGGCCAATCGCGACCTGCGCGTGCGTATCGGCAACCCCGACGAACTGGCCAGTAACAAAATGGGCGGAACCCTTGCCCTGCTTAAACACCGTGTCAACGAGCCCGAACCCGGCGTACCCGAAGACGTACACGGCGCAGTCATTACTGCTCTCAACGAAGAAGCCGTAGCCGCAGCCGCACTGGGCAACAAGGGTGGCCTGAACCTGATCGTCAGCTACGAAGCCTTTGCCATGAAAATGCTGGGCCTGATGCGCCAGGAAATTATCTTCGCCCGACACCAACAGATTGTGGGCCGACCCGCGCAGTGGCTTCCGGTGCCGCTTATCGTCACCTCGCACACATGGGAAAACAGCAAGAACGAACAGTCGCACCAAGACCCCAGCATCGGCGAAGCACTGCTGGGCGAAATGTCGGACACGTCGCGCGTGCTGTTTCCGGTTGACGGCAATACGACCGTCGCCGCCCTGCGCGACATCTACTCGGGCCGCGGGCAGCTTGCTTGCCTGATCGTCTCCAAGCGCGAGGTCGAAAATCGGTTTGACGCCGCAGCCGCGCAACGTCTGGTTCGCGATGGCGCAGCCCACCTCGTGGGCACACCCCACCAAGCCGACGTGCAGATCATTGCCATCGGCGCGTATCAACTGGACGAAGCCATTCGGGCGCAGCAGCACTTGGCCAGCCATGGGAAACAAACCTGCGTCACCGTCATTTTGGAGCCCGGCCGCCTGCGCGTGCCCCGCGATGCCATTGAAGCCGAATTCGTCGACAACGACGCCACCCTTGACGCCCTGTTTCCCCCCGGTCTTCCGCGCGTGTTGCTTTGCCACACCCGCCCCGAACCCATGCTGGGCCTGCTGCGCCGCATTGACACCGGCCCGGCCACAACCCGCGCGCTAGGCTATATCAGTCGTGGCGGCACCCTGGACGTGCCTGGCATGCTGCGGGCAAACCGCTGCACCTGGGCGCACGCTGTGGAGGCGGCGGCGGCCGTTGCGGGGTGGAGCAATAAGGATTTGATGGACGAGGCGATGCGCACGATGCTCGGGGGCAATTATTAGTTTCTTGATGGCTTTCAGCGCGTGGCTACCTTGGGCACGCGGCGCGGCACCGACATGCATCGCCCACTAAGCCAGTGACGTCAACGCAGCATTCAATAGCAATGAGCAATACCGACCTTTCCTCCCACACCCCGATGATGCGGCAGTACCTGACCCTGAAAAAAGAGGCCGGGGCGCATCTGCTGTTCTATCGCATGGGCGACTTCTATGAAATGTTCTATGAAGATGCCGAGCGTGCGGCACGGCTGCTGAACCTTACCCTGACCAAGCGCGGTGTCTCAAACGGCACCCCTATTCCCATGGCGGGCGTGCCGTTTCATGCCATGGAGGGTTACCTGGCCCGACTGGTGGCAATGGGTGAATCGGTCGCCATTTGCGAGCAGATCGGAGACCCCGCCACAAGCAAGGGCCCGGTCGAGCGCAAGATTGTGCGTATTGTTACCCCGGGCACGCTTACTGACGACGCCTTGTTGCCCGCCAAGGCCGATCGCCAGATTGCGGCGGTGTGGACAGCGCGTGTCAATCGGTCGGAGCGTGCCGGGCTGGCCTGGATGAATCTGGCAAACGGCGATTTCAGCGTGACCGAATGCGAGCCCGACATGCTCGATTCCGAGCTGCACCGCATTGCCCCAGCAGAGCTGCTGTGTGCCGAAGGCCGGCGGGTTCGCATGGACGCGGCCGTGGCAAGCAGCACCATGCCCGACTGGCACTTTGAAGCCGACAACGCCAGACAGGTGCTGCAAACGCATTTTCAGGTTGATTCCCTGACCGGGTTTGACCTGGACGATATGCCGGTGGCCATGTGCGCGGCAGGCGCACTATTGCATTACGTCGGGCGCACGCAGTCGCAAACGCTTAGCCATATCCAGTCGATTCGCGTCGAGCGCCCCGGTGCCTATGTCGTGCTGGACCCCGTTACCCGTCGCAACCTGGAGCTGACCGAGCCGTTGGGCAGCGACGATGGGCCCTCGTTATTTTCAACGCTTGATCATTGCCGCACGCCCATGGGCAGCCGGCTGCTGCGTCGCTGGCTGCATCATCCGCTGCGTGAAAACGAGCCGGCTCAAGCCCGACAGGGTGTCATCGGCACTTTTCTGGCGGCGTCGGCGGAGGACGGCCTGAACGCCATCACCGGCCTGGACACCTTGCAAGAAACCTTGCAGCGTTACCCGGACATCGAGCGCATCGCCACC
The DNA here is from genome assembly GCF_035515275.1 of Pusillimonas sp. Classification (GTDB taxonomy): domain Bacteria; phylum Pseudomonadota; class Gammaproteobacteria; order Burkholderiales; family Burkholderiaceae_B; genus Pusillimonas. Next base: position 3,954 of record NZ_DATJBQ010000166.1, on the reverse strand, counting down.
CGGATTTCCCTGCGGTCGGTACGACCCCGCGAACTGGCCAGCCTGCGCGACGCCCTTGAGCTGCTTCCCTCGCTGGCAAATCACATTGAGCACGCCTTCAGCGCAACGCCAGAACTGCAAGCGTATCAGCAGCGACTGCAATTGCCTGCCGAGCTGACGCAGCTTCTGCAAAGCGCCGTCGACGCCGAGCCCGCACTGATGGTGCGCGACGGCGGCGTCATCGCAGCAGGATACGACACTGAGCTCGACGAGCTACGCCGGCTGGCCAGCGACAGTGGTGAGTTTCTAATTGAACTGGAAGCCCGCGAACGCGAACGCACGGGCATTGCCAACCTACGGGTGGAATACAACCGCGTCCATGGTTTTTTCATTGAAGTCAGCCGCGGACAAACAGACAAAGTGCCGGCCGATTACCGCCGCCGCCAAACGCTGAAAAACGCCGAGCGCTACATTACCCCCGAGCTCAAGACCTGGGAAGACAAGGTTCTGTCCGCCAAAGACCGCAGCCTGTCGCGCGAAAAATGGCTGTTCGAACAATTGCTGGACCAATTGGCTCCCTATGCCCAGCCCTTGTCGTCATGCGCTTCGGCGCTGGCCGAAATCGACGCACTGGCTTCACTGGCAGAACACGCTCGCGAAAACGATTGGGTGGCACCCGAACTTGGTACCGAGGCACAAGTCGTGATTGAAGGAGGCCGCCATCCGGTGGTTGAGCGCACTATCGAGCGCTTTACCCCCAATGATTGCGAACTGCACTCCCAGCGACGCCTATTGCTTATTACCGGCCCCAATATGGGCGGTAAATCCACCTATATGCGACAAATCGCCCTGATCGCGCTGCTGGCCCGAGTGGGTAGCTTCGTGCCAGCGCAGCGGGCACAGGTGGGGCAGATCGACCGCATTTTCACCCGGATCGGCGCTGCCGATGACCTGGCAGGCGGGCGTTCCACCTTCATGATGGAAATGACCGAAGCAGCGGCCATCCTGGCCGCCTGCACGCCTCAAAGCCTCGTGCTGATGGACGAGATCGGGCGCGGCACCTCAACGTACGATGGGTTGGCGCTGGCCTGGGCCATAGCCTATAGGCTGTTGACGCACAACCAGGCACTTACGCTTTTTGCCACCCATTACTTTGAGATGACCCGCCTGCCTGTCGAAGACCCTCATGCCGCCAACGTGCACCTGGCGGCGGCCGACTCCGCATCGGGCATCGTGTTTTTGCACGAAGTCCGCCCCGGGCCTGCCAGCCGCAGCTACGGCATACAGGTGGCGCAACGGGCCGGTATTCCGCCGGCCGTCATACGCCATGCCGGCCGCGAGCTGGCGCGCCTGGAAGCCCTGGGCGCGCCCACGCCGCAGCTTGACCTGTTTACCGAGGCGGCCGCGCAGGCACCCGACCCCATCAACGCTGTGGAATATCCCGACGACCGCAACATCGAGCAATCGGCGAGCGTGGCCGCCCTGACTCAGGCACTGGCCGAACTCGACCCCGACCAGATGAGCCCGCGCGACGCGCTCGACGCCTTATACCGCTTACGGGCGCAATACCTATGAATCCAGACACTCCTATCGCGCTGCTGGGGGGCATCAGCCCACGCACGTTCATGAAAAAATACTGGCAGCGCAAGCCACTGCTGGTGCGCCAAGCCATACCTGGCTTCAGCCCGTCATTGTCAATTCGCGACATACGCGAGCTGGTGCGCCGAGAGGAAGTTGAGTCGCGGCTGATCCGGCAGGTGAAGGGCAAATGGCAGATGAAAGCGGGGCCCTTTAACCGCCTGCCTTCCATGAACCAGCCCGACTGGACGGTACTGGCGCAGAACGTCGACGCCCACGACGACGGTATGGCCGAGCTGCTGCACCAGTTTCGATTCATATCGGATGCGCGCCTGGACGACGCGATGATCAGCGTCGCTTCAGACGGCGGCGGGGTAGGGCCGCATTTCGACAGCTACGACGTCTTCTTGCTGCAAGCCCACGGCCGGCGCCACTGGCGCCTTAGCAGGCAAAAAGACCTGACTCTGGAAGAAAACCTGCCCCTGAAGATACTGAAGCACTTCGAGGCCGAGCAGGAGTACGTACTGGAGCCCGGCGATATGCTTTACCTGCCGCCACAAGTGGCACATGACGGCGTTGCGAAGGGCGAATGCATGACCATCTCCATCGGCTTCAGGGCGCCGAAGCTGGCCGCGCTGGCGCGGGGCGTGCTGGAAGCTGCAGGCGACCAACTCATGGCCCGCATCGGCGAGGACCCGGGCCTGTATGGCGCCCAGCCGCAACCCGGCCCTCGTCTGGATCAGCACTTTACCGACCGCGGGGTCGACGCCACCGCCCACCCCGCCCTCCTGCCCGATATGCTGGTGCAGGCTGCGCTTGACGCGGTAAGCCGAATCAAATTCGACGATAAGCTGGCCTCTCGCTTTCTGGGATCATGGCTGACGGAACCCTCGCCGGCAGCATGGTTCGATCCCAGCAACGAAGACCTGGATCTGGCCGACACGCTGCCCGAGAGCGGCGCGCTTGCGCTGGATCGCTGTACGCGTGTGATTTACCGGAATAACGAGCTCTACATTAACGGCGAACTCGCCCCGTTGCCGGCAAGCCCAGCCTTGCGCGAGCTTGCTGATGCAAGGCGACTGGATTGCGCCAGTCGTACTGCGCGCAGGTTGAAGCCGGCAGAGATCGATATGTTGAATGACTGGCTCGCCGAGGGATGGCTGCATTATCAGGACTCGACCTGAATCAACGCGGTTAACATTAATACGCGCCATATTAATCATCTCGAGGCCGATCATGAGCAACGCCCGCCCGAACGACTCCTTCCCCCCTGATCAGGGCAGCGACATATTGCGTGCTTTTTTAGGTCTGTGGCAGGCCGCTTTTGACAATCACGACGCGCAAGCCATAGCTGCGTTGTTTGCCGAAGACGTACTGTTTCAAGGCCTGGCACCCACACTACTGTCGGGACGTGACGCAGTACGTGAATACTACCAGCGGGTTCCAACGGGCACGACTGTGCTTATTGAAGACATCGACGCCATTTCATTGACGCCCGACATTATTTCCGGCCACGCCAAACTTACTTTCGTCGAGGCCGACCGACGCCTGCGCCCCATGTGTTTATCAATCACCGCACAAAAGATACAGGGCCAGTGGCTGATCAAAAGCTACCATGCCTCGGCAACACCACACGTTCCTTGACATTGTGCACTTCTGCCCGTGTCCCTATTGCCTAGCGGCAATGTTGTAAAAAAGTGCCGTACCGGACACAGCCCCGGAATATATCGACCAATTAAATTAGATTCTTCTAATTTAGATAAACTTGATATAAAATAAACAATCATGAACGAGCAAGATATCCATTTTCTCCAGGAAGGCGCCGCCAAGGCAACGGCCTTACTGCGCACGGTGGGCAACCAGCATCGCCTTTTGGTGCTATGCCTGCTGATTGAGCACAAGGAAATGTCGGTGGGCGCCATCCAATCGTACATAGACCTTAGCCAATCCGCGCTTTCCCAGCACCTTGCAAAAATGCGCGAAGAAGGCCTGGTCAGTTATCGTCGCGAAGCGCAAACCTTGTATTACCGTATTGAGAACCCGGACGTCGCCAAGCTCGTCGCCACGCTTAAGTCGATCTACTGTCCTTAAGGTCAAAGATCATTCACAGCAAATTAAAGGAAACATTTCCTATGACCAAACTACTTACCCCCACTGTAGCCGGGCAGCGCATGGCTGAAGGCGCCCTTCTGGTAGACATTCGGTCGACACAAGAGCACGCGCGCGAACACATCGCCCAGGCGATCAACATTCCCCTTGAGCAACTGAACCAACGCCCGGCTGCGCTGCAAGGTGCCAACGCGGTTATTTTTCATTGTCGCTCGGGCAATCGCACACAACTCATCGCGCAAACCCTGCAAGCTTGTACAGATGGCGAGACCTATGTGCTTGAAGGGG
>NZ_DATJBQ010000165.1:0-9844 GCF_035515275.1 Pusillimonas sp. | reverse complement strand
GCGATTATCACTACGGTAAAAAGCGTCTGCGCGAAATTGATCGGCGTATTCGCTTTCTGACCAAGCGCCTGGAGCAGGCCGAGGTGGTCGACCCTTCACAGCAGCCTAATAAGGACCAGGTCTTTTTTGGCGCCACCGTGGTGTATTCCGACAAGAAAGGCGAAGAGTTCCGCGTCACCATTGTCGGCATCGACGAGGCCGAACCGCTGCAAGGCCGCATCAGTTGGATTTCGCCGGTGGCGCGGGCGCTGACCAAGGCGCGCGAGGGCGACACCGTGGTCTTGCGCACCCCTGCGGGGGTCGACGAGCTCGATGTCCTCGAAGTGCATTACCCCAAGGCAGGCGTCGACGGGGCAACGTAGTTCCTGCTGGAATCCGCTGCTTCAAAGGGCGCCCTTGCGCGCTCTTCACAACGATACGCCGCGGCTTGCGGTGCGCCGCCTGCCCGCAAGCCGACTTCTGGTTATCCCGTTAAAATAAGGGATTCCACTAATACCAGCCATCTGCCCTTCATATCGTGACTTCCATCCAGCATTTTCCCGGTTCCCTGGTTTTATCGCCGTTTCGCCGCGAGCGCCTGCTTAAACGTTTTGCCGAACAGCAACTGCCGGTGGCCGATATTCAGGGGCAGTACGAGCATTTTGTGTGGGTGGAGGGCGAGCTGGATGCCGCCGAGCAAGAAAGGCTGGCAGCCTTGCTGGATTACGGCGCGCCGGTTACCCCGCAAAAAGAAGACCGCAACGCGCTGACGCTGCGGGTCGTGCCGCGCCTGGGCACGGTTTCGCCCTGGGCCAGCAAGGCCGGCGACATCGCCCACAATTGCGGCCTGTCTCAGGTGCGTCGCATCGAACGCGGTGTGCGATACACCATCAAGCCTTCGCGCGGCTTGCTGGGCAGCAACAATGTCAGCGCCCAGCAGCTTGAGCAAATCGCCGCCATTTTGCACGACCGCATGACCGAAACCGTGGTGGACCAGCACTTCGACGGCTCGGCGCTGTTTGCTTCGTTGCCCGGCAAGCCCATGCAAACCATTGACGTCATGGGCGCGGGCCGTTCGGCACTGGAACAAGCCAACCGCGATCTGGGCCTGGCCTTGTCTGAAGACGAGGTCGAATACCTGGACGTTTCTTTCCGCCAGCTGGGCCGTAACCCCACCGACGTCGAGCTGATGATGTTTGCGCAGGCCAATAGCGAGCACTGCCGCCACAAAATATTCAATGCCAGTTGGGTTATCGACGGCATTGAGCAGCCCAACACCCTGTTCGGCATGATTCGCGCCACACACGCTGCGCAGCCCGAAGGCACCATTGTGGCGTATTCCGACAATGCCGCCATTATGGCCGGCGGCGCAGCCCGTGTGTTTCATGCCGGGCTGTCGTCCAGGGACCAGCCCGCGGGCGCTGCGGTATATGCCGGCCACGACGCCGTCATGCACACCCTGATGAAGGTGGAAACCCACAACCACCCTACGGCCATCGCCCCGTTTCCCGGTGCGGCCACGGGGGCGGGCGGCGAGATTCGCGACGAAGGCGCCACCGGCCGGGGTTCCAAGCCCAAGGCGGGCCTTACGGGTTTTACCGTATCGAACCTGCGCTTTGCCGACGCGCTTGAACCTTGGGAAATCGACCCCCACGGCTTGCCCGACCGCATTGCCAGCCCGCTGGACATCATGGTCGAAGGGCCGATAGGCGGCGCGGCATTCAACAATGAATTTGGCCGACCCAATCTGCTGGGCTACTTCCGTACCTACGAGCAAACCGCTGCCGACACCCGCTGGGGCTACCACAAGCCCATCATGATCGCGGGCGGCCTGGGCGCCATTGACCAGCGCCTTACCCATAAAGACCCGATTCCCCCCGGAGCCTTGCTGGTTCAGCTGGGCGGGCCGGGCATGCGTATCGGCATGGGCGGTGGGGCGGCATCCAGCATGAGCGTGGGCGCCAACAGCGCCGAGCTCGACTTTGATTCCGTTCAGCGCGGCAACCCCGAGATCGAACGCCGCGCGCAAGAAGTGATCGACCGTTGCTGGCAACAGGGCGAAGCCAACCCCATTATTGCGATTCACGACGTGGGGGCGGGCGGGCTGTCCAATGCCTTCCCCGAGCTGGTCAACGACGCGGGGCGGGGCGCCATATTCGAGCTGACCCAGGTGCACCTTGAAGAATCGGGTATGTCGGCCGCCGAGATCTGGAGCAACGAAGCGCAAGAGCGTTACGTGCTGGCCATTTCGCCCCAAGACCTGCCGCGTTTTGCCGCCATTGCCGACCGCGAGCGTTGCCCCTATGCCGTGGTGGGCGTGGCCACCGAAGAGCGTCAGCTGCGCGTTACCTTGGGTGAAGGCTTGCCGGGTGTGGCCAAGGCCACCGGCGAACCGCCCGTTCAAACCCCACGTCCGGTCGATGTTCCCATCGACGTCATCCTGGGCAAGCCCCCGCGCATGACACGCGACGTGCAGCGCCTGGCGCTGCAGCACCAGCCGCTCGACATCACCGACGTGCCGCTTGCAGAAGCCATTGAGCGGGTGTTGCGTCACCCCACGGTGGCCAACAAAACCTTTCTGATCACCATTGGCGACCGCAGCGTCGGCGGCCTTAACAGCCGCGACCAGATGGTAGGCCCATGGCAGGTGCCGGTGGCCGACTGCGCTGTCACCCTGGCCGATTTTGAAAGCACACGCGGCGAAGCCATGGCCATGGGCGAACGCACGCCGCTGGCGGTAATTGATGCTGCGGCCTCGGGTCGCATGGCGGTGGCCGAGGCACTGACCAACCTGGTCGCAGCCGATGTCCGCTCGCTAAAAGACGTTAAGCTTTCGGCCAACTGGATGGCCGCTTGCGGGGTAGAAGGGCAAGATGCCGCGCTTTACGACACGGTGTCGGCGGTAAGCGAGTGGTGTCAGTCGTTGGATCTGGCCATACCCGTGGGCAAGGATTCGTTATCGATGCGCACCACCTGGGCGTCGGAAGAGGGCAGCCGTGAAGTGGTTTCGCCGGTTTCTTTGATTGTTACCGCTTTTGCGCCGGTAGGCGACGTGCGCGCAACCCTGACGCCTCAGCTTCGAACCGATGCGGGCGACACCGTGCTGATTTTGGTTGACCTGGGCCAGGGCCGCAACCGCTTGGGTGGGTCGGTGCTGGCTCAAACGTTTAACCAGACCGGCGACACCGTGCCCGATATTGACAACGCCGCCATGCTGGCCGGTTTCTTCGACGTGGTGCGCAGCCAGGCCGACCAAGGCCGTATCCTGGCTTACCACGACCGGTCCGACGGCGGCCTGCTGGCCACGGTATGCGAAATGGCTTTTGCCGGCCGCGTGGGTGTTTCGATTAATCTCGACATGCTCACCATCGACCCGCACACGGCCGATTGGGGCGACTATAAAATTCGCCCCGAGCAGGTGGCGGTGCAGCGCGACGAAGCCAGCCTTAAGGCTCTGTTTGCCGAAGAGGCCGGCGCAGTATTGCAGGTGCCGCTGGCCCAGCGCGACGCGGTCATGCAGGCGCTGCGCGAGGCCGGCTTGTCGGTGCATTCGCACGTGGTGGGCGGGCTTAACACGCAGGACGAGATCCAGGTTTACCGCGATGGCAAATGCATTTACAGCCGTGCGCGGGTTGAACTGGCCCAGCAGTGGAGCGAAGTAAGCCGCCGCATCATGGCGCTGCGCGACAACCCCGCCTGCGCACAGGCCGAGTTCGATGTCTGGCAAAACACCAACGACCCGGGCTTCAGCCCGGTGGTCGAGTTTGACCCGCAAGAAGACATTGCCGCAGCTTACATTGCGACCGGCAAGCGTCCGCGCGTGGCTATTTTGCGCGAGCAGGGCTGCAACAGCCAGATTGAAATGGCGTGGGCCTTTGACAAGGCAGGCTTCGAGGCCTGGGACGTTCACATGACCGATCTGCTGGCCGGCCGCATACGCCTGGAAGACGTTCAGGGCCTGGTGGCCGTGGGCGGGTTCAGCTACGGCGACGTGCTGGGTGCGGGCGAAGGCTGGGCGCGCACCATACGCTTCAATTCGCAATTGTCCGACCAGTTTGCTGCTTATTTTCAGCGTGCCGACACCTTCGCTCTGGGTGTGTGCAACGGTTGCCAGATGATGGCCACCCTGGCCGACATGATTCCCGGCGCCGAGCATTGGCCGCGCTTCACTCGTAACCTCTCCGAAAAATACGAAGCCCGGCTTTCCATGGTTGAAGTGGCCGATTCGCCCTCGCTGTTCCTGCAGGGCATGGCCGGTGCGCGCGTGCCCATTGCGGTGGCGCATGGCGAAGGCTATGCCGACTTCCAGATGCAGGGTGATGTAACCCGTGCGGCGGGGGCCTTGCATTATGTCGATAACCTGGGCAACCGCACTGAAACCTACCCCTACAACCCCAACGGCAGCCCCAACGGCCTGGCGGGGGTCACCACCGCCGACGGTCGCTTCACGGTCATGATGCCGCACCCCGAGCGGGTTACGCGCAACGTGATGATGTCGTGGTCGCCTGAGCGCTGGGGCGCAAAAGACAGCGGCGGCGACGCCAGCCCCTGGCAGCGCATGTTCCGCAACGCCCGGGTCTGGTTGGGTTAGCCCCGGGCTGCGTTTTGAATGGGGGTGTCAAGCCCCTGCGTAGGCATTTGGCGCCGCCGAGTTTCTTCGGCGGCGGCCTAGGCGTATAATCTTGCTTTGTGCACGGAGTTATTGAATGCGGCTCATCAAAAAAGCGCTAACCTTCGACGATGTGTTGTTGGTTCCTGCCTATTCCGAGGTTCTGCCTCGCGACACCTCACTGCTAACCCAGTTCACCCGCGATATCACACTGAACATTCCGCTGGTTTCGGCAGCGATGGACACCGTCACCGAATCGCGCCTGGCCATTGCCATGGCCCAAGAAGGCGGTATCGGCATCATCCATAAAAACCTGTCGGCCGACCAGCAGGCGCACGAAGTGGCGCGTGTAAAGCGGCATGAATTCGGTATTGTGATCGACCCGGTTACCGTCACCCCCACCATGAAGGTGCGCGACGCCATCGAGCTGCAGCGTCGCCATGGCATTTCGGGCCTGCCTGTGGTCGAAGCCGGCAAGCTGGTGGGTATTGTCACCAACCGCGACCTGCGTTTCGAAGACCGCCTCGACGTTGCGCTGCGCGACATCATGACCCCGCAAGAGCGTCTGGTCACCATGGACGAAAGCGGCACGCTTGATGAAGCTCAGGCCCTGATGCACAAGCATCGCCTCGAGCGCGTGCTTATTGTCAACGACAAGTTCGAGCTGCGCGGCCTGGCCACCGTCAAAGACATCGTTAAAAACACCGAACATCCCAGCGCCTCTAAAGACGGCCAGGGCCAGTTGCGAGTCGGCGCCGCCGTGGGCGTGGGCGAGGGCACCGAAGAGCGCGTTGAAAAACTGGTCAACGCCGGTGTAGACGTACTGGTCGTTGACACGGCGCACGGCCATTCCGCAGGGGTGATAGAACGCGTGCGTTGGGTCAAGCAGCAGTATCCACGCATTCAGGTGGTGGGTGGCAATATTGCTACTGCCGCGGCTGCGCGTGCACTGCTCGAGGCCGGCGCTGATGCAGTCAAGGTAGGTATTGGCCCGGGTTCCATCTGCACCACGCGTGTGGTTGCCGGCGTGGGCGTACCCCAGATTACCGCCATTTCCGACGTAGCCAAAGAGCTCGAAGGCACGGGCGTCCCGCTTATTGCCGACGGTGGCATCCGTTATTCAGGCGACGTTTCCAAAGCGTTGGCCGCCGGCGCCTCTACCTGCATGATGGGCGGCATGTTCGCGGGCACCGAAGAGGCCCCCGGTGAAGTCGTGCTGTACCAGGGCCGCTCGTACAAATCGTATCGAGGCATGGGCAGTGTAGGCGCCATGAGCGACGGCTCGGCCGACCGCTATTTTCAAGACCCGGCCAATAACGCCGATAAGCTCGTGCCCGAGGGCATCGAAGGGCGCGTGCCGTACAAGGGTAGCGTCATTGCCATTATCTACCAGTTGGTAGGCGGCATTCGCGCTTCCATGGGCTATTGCGGCTGCGCTTCCATTCAAGAAATGCGCAGCAACGCTGAGTTCGTTGAAATTACCTCGGCCGGCGTGCGCGAATCGCACGTTCACGACGTGCAAATCTCCAAAGAAGCCCCCAACTATCGCGCGGATTAACTCCGTTCCACACTTTGCTCAATACCTGCGCCACCTTCGGGTGGCGCTTCAAATGAACCAATCATCATGCATCAGAAAATCCTCATACTCGACTACGGTTCACAAGTAACTCAGTTGATCGCACGTCGTGTGCGGGAAGCCGGCGTGTTTTGCGAGATCCACCCCGGCGATGTCGATGACGATTTCATCAAGAACCAGCAAAATCTGCGGGGCATCATTCTTTCGGGCAGCCATGCATCAGCCTACGGCGACGGTTCGCTGAAAGTGCCGCAGGCCGTGTTCGAGGCCGGTGTTCCGGTATTGGGCATTTGCTATGGCATGCAGGCCATGGCCCTGCAGTTGGGCGGCAAGGTCGAATGGTCAGATAAACGCGAGTTCGGCTATGCCGAAGTGCGCGCACGCGGCCATACCCGTTTGCTTGAAGGCATCGAAGATTTTTCCACCACCGAAGGCTACGGCATGCTCAAGGTGTGGATGAGTCACGGCGACAAGGTGACCGAGCTGCCCCCCGGCTTCAAGCTGATGGCGTCAACCGATTCATGCCCCATTGCCGGCATGGCCGACGAAACCCGCAATTTCTACGGCGTGCAGTTTCACCCCGAAGTTACCCACACTACGCAGGGCCAGGCCTTGCTGTCGCGTTTCGTAAACGAAATTTGCGACTGCGCCGCCGACTGGAACATGCCCGATTATGTCGAAGAGGCGGTCGCCGCCATTCGCGCGCAAGTGGGCAGCGACGAAGTGATACTGGGCCTGTCGGGCGGGGTTGATTCTTCCGTTGCCGCCGCGCTAATACACAAGGCCATCGGCGACCAGCTTACCTGCGTGTTTGTTGACCACGGTTTGCTGCGCCTGAACGAAGCCGAGCAGGTCATGAACACCTTCGGCGACCATTTCGGTGTAAAGATCATTCACATCGACGCGTCTGAGCAGTTCATGGGCAAGCTTGCGGGCGTCACCGACCCCGAGCAAAAGCGCAAAATTATCGGTAAAGAGTTTGTCGAAGTCTTCCAGGCCGAAGCCGGCAAGCTGCCAAATGCCCGTTGGCTGGCTCAAGGCACCATCTACCCTGACGTCATCGAATCGGCCGGCGCCAAAACCGGCAAGGCCGCCGCCATTAAATCGCACCACAACGTGGGCGGCCTGCCTGACACCCTGAATCTTAAGTTGCTCGAGCCGCTGCGTGAACTGTTCAAGGATGAAGTGCGCAAGCTGGGCGTGGCGCTGGGGCTGCCCCCCGCCATGGTGTACCGTCATCCGTTCCCCGGGCCAGGCCTGGGCGTTCGCATTCTGGGCGAGGTTAAACACGAATACGCCGACCTGCTGCGCCGGGCCGACGCCATCTTCATAGAAGAACTGCACCGCGCCGAAGACCCGGTTTCCGGTAAAAACTGGTATGACCTGACCTCGCAGGCGTTTGCCGTGTTCCTGCCCGTAAAGTCGGTGGGCGTCATGGGCGACGGCCGCACCTACGAGTACGTGGTGGCCTTGCGCGCCGTTCAAACTTCCGACTTCATGACCGCCGATTGGGCCGAATTGCCGTACTCGCTGCTCAAGAAGGTCTCGTCGCGAATTATTAACGAAGTGCGTGGCATCAACCGCGTCACCTACGACGTATCCAGCAAGCCGCCGGCTACGATTGAGTGGGAATGAGTGTGTTTTATAAGTTATTGATTTAATTATAAAAATGTAAAAATCAATAACTATTTCTCCCGCATCATCAATGGCATTTTTCATGGCGTGCGGAGGGCATGCCATTGAAAAAAGCGCCGATAGCATGGCTGGCTGAATGACGCTGGTATGGTATCGGGAGAGCTCCCGTGCATCGGTTACCTCTGGATATTGCAGAATGTCTGGTTCCGGAGAAACCTCTAGCGGTAGCTGTAGTTAACCTGCCGCGAGCCGGAACCGCGGCTCGAGATCCGAATTTATGCTCTCCAAATCGTCGAGCCCACCATTTTTCAGGAAGGCATAGATGGCCTGGTAAACCGCGGGCGTCCGCGTCGCGTCCTTGTTAGAACCTTCTGGCACGAAAATCACCATGCCCTGTCGGCCGCGGGTCAACAGCACGCGATAGGCATTGGCCACATAAGCCCGGCGTGCTTCGTTATTCACAGCTTGCCATCGCGCGCCCTTGAATTGTAGGGCTTGCCATTGATCTCCCACGCGCCGGTAGTTAGCGTCCCAGCACAGGCAGGTCCAATCCAACTCCAAGCCTTGAATGTCGAACTCTGTGGCGGCATCTTCAAGCGCATCCGACGATCGCACATCGTCGTTCGGAGCCAAGAACCATTTTGCCGGCTCTATCTTGGCTTTCACAAACACACCATGCGGCTTGAGGCGGGTGGCATTCGACGAGGCCAGCAAGCCTGTCCGCTCAGCGCCACGGCGTTTGGAACGAAGCCACTGCCTCGCCTGCTCAAGGTCCCGTGTGATGTAGAGAGGAAAGTTAGTTAGCGTGCCTTTGACCTCTCGTGCGGCCGCTGCATTTCCAGCGATCACATGGCCAACAAAATCAGATAAGCGCTCGGCGCGGAAAGACCGTAGCGAAGTAGCCAAATGCAGCGCGGGTGCGGTAACGTCTTCAGTGAGCCGGCATGAATGAACTAGATTGTTGGGAATGTGCGCTTGCCAATGCGGGAAACTCCGCTCCAGCGCGCATAGCCATTCCTCAATACCGGCCTCACCGGTGTTGATTTCTTGGCCATTGCCCACCAGACAGATAATCGCGCACCAGTCCTGGTGTCGATCCATCACCGAAAGCAAGAACTCCGGCTCCGACATGGAAAAGCCAAGCTGGCCCTTCTTCTGCTGCATGAATTTTGATGTCTGTTCGGCATCCCAAGCGCGCTGGGCCTCGTCAAACACGGCGACCTTTTCCACTGGGGCATCTTGAGAGATGAGTGCGTCGTCGCGGAAGTGGTGGATGTTTTGGATGAAGGCTGCTGCACGGCGGTCTTCTTGCACCTTGGAGGTGCTGGTGCCGGTTTGACGTGCCCTTGCTACGGCATCCAAGGCCAGCGCCTCGCGTAAAACATCCACCAAGGGGCCATTGCCCGAAAGGAAAACGGCATGCTCGTCGCTATGGGAGCGCTGGCGTGCTGTGGCGAGATTGAGGCCTGCCAGCGTCTTCCCCGAACCTGGGACGCCAGTGATGAAGCAGATAATTTTGCGTTTGTTCCGCTTAGCCGCCTCGATCGCATTAGCCACATAATCGGCGGTATTTGTAAGGTTTTCGGCTCCAGCCTCAGAGCGAGAAATTTCTTCGACCGCATGTCCCTGATACAGCGCTTGGGCAGCCTCTACGATGGTTGGCGTCGGGCGATAACGCCCAGCTTCCCACGCTGCAGCATCAATCGGGGAGCTATTCCAGATGCGACGCAGATGAAAGGAGTTTTTTTGGCTATTGATGATCGGGTGGGAGTGAGGCCATATTGTTAAACAGTATTTTTTGGCCTTGAGAAAGGGCCTGACCCTGTTCGGTAACTTGGTATTTTTGCAAGCGACTGTTAGGTTTGTCCGGTATGGTCATCTCAATCAGCCCCGCGTCGAGCGCGGGTTGCAGGTAAGCAGCTCGAAAATGCTTGCGATCGTTTAACCCAAGGGCATCCATTAATTCCGTTCGAGTTTGCTGGCCTTGGATCGCAGCCAGTAAATCCCTGACTTGGGGGGTGACTTGGGGGGTGACTTGGGGGGTG
>NZ_DATJBQ010000164.1:0-4767 GCF_035515275.1 Pusillimonas sp. | reverse complement strand
TCATGACGCAACATAAATCACCGTATAAAAGTCGAGGCGGCCCGGCCCGCCTGATCAATGCGCTGCGTTATTCCATGCAGGGATTAGGCGCAGCCCTTAAGCATGAGGCGGCCTTTCGCCAAGAGCTGCTTTTGTGCATGGTGCTGATACCGGTCGCAATCTGGGCCGGAAACACCTTGGCCGAGCAACTGCTGTTAATTGCCACCCTGTTTTTCGTGCTCATCGTTGAGCTCCTCAATTCAGCGCTCGAAGCCATCGCCGACAGCGTCACCCTTGAAAAACACCCTTTGATCGGCCGCGCCAAAGACCTTGGCAGCGCCGCTGTCATGCTGGCGATTATCGGTGCCGCGATTGTGTGGATCGCGGTTTTGACCGGCTTAAGTCCGCCGGCGACTTGACCTGAAGACGCAAAACTGAACATTCATAAACACATGACCACCTTTACCCAAAAACTTGATGCCGCCTGGGCGCACGCCGACTCTCTGCTGATGGTTGGGCTCGACCCCGACCCCATGCGCTTCCCGGCCGAACTGCACGGACGCCCTGACTCCATTTATGAGTTTTGCCGGGGCATCGTCGATGCAACCGCAGCTTACGTTTGCGGCGTCAAGCCGCAAATCGCCTACTTTGCCTCACAAGGGGCCGAAGACCAGCTTGAAGACCTGTGCCGCTACATACGCGAACGCTACCCGCAATTGCCGGTGGTACTTGATGCCAAGCGTGGCGACATCGGCTCGACCGCCGAGCAATACGCCCGCGAGGCCTTCGAGCGCTTCGGCGCCGACGCCGTCACAGTCAGCCCCTACTTGGGTTTTGACTCTATCGAGCCCTATCTTTCCTGGGAAGAAAAAGGCGTGATTATTTTATGCCGCACCTCGAACAAGGGCGGGTCTGATCTGCAGTCACTGATGGTGTCCGACTCGGACCCCCTTTACCTGCGTGTGGCGGGCCTGGTGGCCGACCGCTGGAACCGCAACGGCCAATGTGCGCTGGTGGTGGGTGCGACCTTTCCGGAAGAACTCGCGCGTGTGCGAGAGCGTGTGGGTGATATGCCCTTACTGGTGCCGGGCATTGGCGCGCAGGGCGGCGACATTAACGCCACTGTAAAGGCCGGTTGCAACAGCGTGGGAACCGGCATGATGATCAACTCATCGCGCGCCATTATTTATGCGGGCGCCGGTGACGACTGGCGCGAAGCGGCTGCAAAAGCGGCGCTCGACACCCGCGACGCCATCAACCGGGCACGCGCCGCCCTGTAATCCGCAAAACCGATCAGGGCTCGATGATCTCGAGCGCCCGATGCAGCGCAAAGGCAACCGCCGCCGCGCGAACGTGGGCGCGGTCGCCCTCAAAAACCTTGGTGATGGCGCGCGTGCTAATGCCTTCTCCGACCCGCTGGGCAAAACCAAAACACACCATGCCCACCGGCTTGCCGGGCACAGCACCGCCCGGACCAGCTATGCCTGTGGTTGAAACGGCAAACTGAACCTTGCCGGCATCGAGCGCACCGGCCGCCATTTCCATGGCGGTTTCTTCGCTGACGGCGCCAAAGCGCTCGAGCGTGTCGGCACCGACCCGCAACTGTTCTGTTTTGGCGGCATTGCTGTAGGTGACAAAGCCCCGGTCGAACCATTGGCTGGAGCCCGCAATGTCGGTAATGGCGGCGCTAAGCAGCCCCCCGGTGCAAGACTCGGCACAGGCCAGCATCCAGCCCCGATCAGAAAGCAATTTACCCAGTTGCTGAGCCAGAGCGGCAGTTGGCGTGTGTGTCATAGAACCCCCAGGCGGACCAAAATGGCCAATACCAGCAAGCTATAGGCCGCAGCAAGCAAGTCGTCCCACATGACGCCCACGCCGTTCTTGAACTTTTTATCAAAGTAACGAATGGGCGGCGGCTTGATAATGTCAAAGAACCTGAATACCACAAAGGCCACGGTCTGCACGCCGAGCTCTTGGGGCATTAGCCAGAGCACCAGCCAGAACGCCAAAATTTCGTCCCACACCATAGCGCTGTCGTCGGGCCGACCAAGCTCTTTGCCCACACGGTGACAAGCCCAGCATCCGTAGGCAAATGACACCAGCAGCACGACCGCAATGCCGGCATCGGAAAGTCGCGACACCACCGCAACCCACAGCAACCAGCCCAACGCCGTGCCCCAGGTACCCGGCGCCGGACGCAGCAGCCCGCTGCCCAGGCCAAACGCCACGGCCCGGTATGGGCTGCGAAACACCCAGCCCAAGGTAGGCCGGGAAGCTTCAGTTTTTTGAAAAGGCGTGGGCGTATCGGACATTTATCTCAGCCAAAATGATCAAAGCCCGAAGATGATACCGGAATGACTTTGCCTATAGTATCGAGAACCCGTAGCCCTGGCGTGCTGACAATGGTTCCGACCCGCGTGGCCTGAAGCCTGAACTCATCTGCCAGGCTGCTGACTGCCTGGCGATTTTCGGGCGGCGCGGTAAAGCAAAGCTGATAAACGTCGCCCCCCGCCAGCACGGCCCGCTGCACCTGCGCTGCGTCGACTGACGCCAGCGCTGCATCTACCGGCAGTGCGTCATAGTGCAATACTGCGCCGCAGCCACTGGCCGTTAGAATGTGGTTCAGGTCTTGCAATAAGCCGTCCGAAATATCCAGCGCGGCATGGGCAACACCCGGCAAGCGCTGTGCGAAACGCCAAGGGGGATCGGGGCGCTCAAGGGCGTGGCGGGTGGCCTGCAGTAATTGGGGCCGTAGCGGTGCTTGGCCCAGCAGCATTTGCAGGGCAATATCAGGCGCGCCAAGGCTGCCGGTAACCCAAATATCGTCATCCGGGCAAGCGGCATCGCGACGCAAGGCTCGGCCAGGCTCCACCTGGCCGAACACCGTCACGCTTATAACGATGCCACCCGGGCTTCGTGTCGTGTCGCCGCCCACCAAAGGGCAATTGCTTGCCTGGGCATAGCGGTAGAATGCGTGCGAGAATGCCTCAAGCCAGTTTTCGTCGATTTGGGGCAACGACAAGCCCAGCACACAGCCCAGGGGCTGCGCCCCCATGGCGGCCAGGTCAGATACGTTTACCGCCAGGGCCTTATGCCCCAATGCCGACGGGTCGACGTCTTTCAGGAAGTGCGTGCCCTCGATGAGCAGGTCGGTGCTGACCGCCAGTTGCTTGCCGGGGTCAACGGGCACCAAGGCGCAGTCATCGCCCGCCCCCAGATACCCGGACGGAACCGGCTTTGAAAAATACCGCCGGATAAGGTCGAACTCGTTCACGGGGTGCGCCGGGCGCAACTAGCGAGGGCGTGCGGCCGCCTCGACCTCGAGCGAACGGACGTCGGCGGCCATGCGGTCCAGAACACCGTTAACAAACTTGAAGCCGTCGGTGCCCCCGAACGATTTGGCCAGCTCGACGGCCTCGTTGATGGCAACCTTGTAAGGCACCTCGACGTGATGGATGAGCTCGTAACTACCAATGAGCAAGATGCCGTGCTCAATAGGCGAGAGCTCTTCGAGAGGGCGGTCGAGGTAGGGCGAGAAGCGTTCGCGCAACACCGGCGCCTCGCGCAACACACCATGCAAAAGGGTTTTGAACCAGTTGGCGTCCGCCTCGGGAAACTCTTCGTCGTCGCGCAGGTGGGCGTCGATGGCGCCGGCCTCTTGCAGGCCTTCGTCTGCACGCAGCAGCCAGGCGTAAACGCCTTGTAAAGCGAACTCGCGCGCCCTGCGGCGCGCACTGCGAGTATTGGCGCGGCCCTGTGCCGCGCCACCTTGCGTTTTACCTTTCATCAAAGTCTTCGTCCTCGTCGTCGAAGTCGTTATCGTCGAACTCATCGTCGTCATCTGATTCGGGCTCGAGCGCTGCCGCCAAGTTCGCCATTTCGACCGCTGTGCGAGCGCAGTCGCGCCCTTTTTCGGCAGCACGCTCTTGGGCCTGTTCTTCGGTTTCAGTAGTTAGCACACCATTAGCGACAGGAATGCCGGTTTCGAGCGCAATGCGGCTAATGGCGGCGGCGCTTTCGTTGCTGACCACTTCGAAGTGATAGGTCTCGCCGCGAATGACGGCGCCCAGTGCAATAAGCGCGTCGAACTCGAAGGTTTCGGCCATTTGAGCCAGGGCCACGCCCATTTCGAGCGCGCCAGGAACCGTCACCACCATGACGTCGCGCTCGTCGACGCCGAGCTCGGCCAGCTCGGCCAGGCAGGCATCAAGCTCGGCCAGGCCGATTTCTTCGTTGAAGCGCGCACGGACAATGCCCAAATGCAGGCCTTCTCCGTTGAGGTCAGGCGATAAAGTATAAGGGTTCATGTCGGGATTCCTTTTAGGCGGAAGGGGAAGGTTCACTATCGTAACCGGTTACGGTCAGGGAAAAGCCCGCCATGCTGGGCATTTTTCGGGGCCGGGCCAAAAGCCGCACGTGACCCACGTTAAGGTCGCGCAAAATCTGCGCACCGATGCCGTAGGTGCGTAGGTCGAAACGCTGAGACCCGGGTTCGGTGGTGGGCGCTGCAAGCGGCTTTTCCCAGGCGTCGAACTGCTCGAACAGGAGCTCGGCCGAACCCTGGCAATTAAGCAGCACCATCACCCCCGACGGCGCCTCGGCAATGGCCTTCATGGCGCTGGGTACGGTCCAGCTATGGGCCGTGCGGTCGGCCGACAAAATATCAAGAATCGTGGTGGGCTCGTGCACGCGCACCAGGGTTTCAGTGTCGGGCGAGATATTGCCGCGGGCCAGAGCCAAATGCGGTGCCCCGGAGGCCAGATCGCGATAAGCAACCGCCAGGAACTC
>NZ_DATJBQ010000163.1:0-17003 GCF_035515275.1 Pusillimonas sp. | reverse complement strand
TCAAAGGCGCCCGCTTGTCCGAATCCCGAGGAGCGCAGCGACGAGGTTGAGTTCGGACGCCTCCGCCCAAATGAAGAAAATGCGGGCAGCTCGCCGAAGGACGAGCCGCGGGATGGGCCCGCCTTATAGGCCCCCGCCCCTGACCCGACTAAAGAACTCAAATAACATCAGCGCCGAAAATTCGGCAGTGTGGGCGTAAGCACATAACGCACTGAAATCCGCCCATCACTCCCGTAACGCCCGAATCTTCTCTTCCAGCCCTTCCCAAGCCGGCTTATCCGGCGCAAACCTCATCCTCAAATACTCAAGCAGCGTCTGCAACTGCTCATCGTTCATACTGTCGGCGAAGCCCGGCATGTAGCCGAGCTCGGCCGCGGCGGGGTTGTCGATGCCGTGCAGCAGGATTTGGATGGCGTTGTCGGGGTGGTCGCTATGCAGGTTGGTATTCAGGGCCAACGAGGGACGTGCACCGAATAACGGCGGGCCTTCGCGCGCGTCATGACACACCGCGCAGGCACCCTGGAAAAGGTTCTCGCCCGCCAGCGACAATACTCGTTGATCGTTGCGGCTGCGCTCTTCCAGCAGCGCTGCCTGCATGGCGGGGCTGGCTTCATTCGGGGCGGCGGCCAACGTCCCTAAGTAATGGGCCACAGCCCGCACATCTTGGTCGGGCATTTCGGCCATGCTTTGAATGACAGGCGCCATGGGGCCCGAGGCCACGCCGTGCAGCGGCGAATAGCCGGTGCGCAGATAGTTGTACAGCTCGTCTTCCGACCAGGGAATGGGCGCCTTTGACAACGCGTTCAAGGCAGGGGCCTCCCAGCCTTCGGCAAAGCCGCCCGCCAGAAAACTACCCTTGTCGGACTTTTCAGCGCCCAAGGCATTTCGTGGCGAGTGACAGGCTGCGCAGTGTCCCATGCTTTGAACCAGGTACGCACCCCGATTCCACAAAGTGGTTTGAGCGGGGTCGGGCTGATAGGTTTCGTCTTTGTGATACAGCAGATTCCAGCCCGCCAGCAACGGCCTTACGTTGTAGGGAAACCTTAAATCGGTGGGCTCGACCTGATTGTGTACAGGCTCCTGGACCATTAAGTAGGCATAAAGCGACTGCATGTCGGCGTCGGACATTTTTGCGAACGCCGTATACGGAAACGCCGGATACAGGTGGCGTCCGTCGCGGTGTATGCCTTGGCGCATGGCGCGCTCAAACGCAGCATACGACCAGTTGCCGATGCCGGTTTCTTTGTCGGGAGTGATGTTGGTGGTAACGATGGTGCCGAAGGGGGTGTCCAGCGCCAGGCCCCCGGCATTGGGTGTGCCCCCTTCGGCGGTATGACAGACCATGCAGTCGCCGGCGGCGGCCACCAGGCGGCCCCGCTCGATGGCGGCCGCTGAATAGATGGATGTGTCGACACTGGCCACGGGGGCGATGGCGGCGCGCCAAGGCATGGCGGCGACCAGCAGACTGCCCACCGCAGCCGCCAGCCCGCCCAGCAGCGCGTACCCGGTTCTCTTGTATCGGCGCCCGCTGTCGGCAAGCGCGAGTTGCTGCTTCAGTTGTTCGGCATCGAAGGGCGCCTCGCGCAGACGTATGCCGGTTGCATCGTGGATGGCGTTGGCAATGGCGGCGGCAGCCGGCAGCTCTGCTTCACGGCTCCATGCAAGGCCGGTGGGCCCCTGCTCGACCAGCTGCACATCGGGGCTGGATGCGGCGAGCGGGAAGTGGTTCTCGTCGTTACTTGCCCAGTCATCAAAGCTCGGTGAGTTTGGGAGCCAGCGTGTCGCTGCTTGGCGAACATCGTCTTGTATAAGCCTTGTTGCGCCTGTTTGGATCTGGCCGCCGTCGTGGCCTACCGTAAGCCCCGTCAGATTGATGGCTCCGGTAGCCGGATCGACAGCAACTTCGGCCACCCATGCCGACCAGACCTCGCGCGGGGGTTGCCGGCTTTGGTCAACAACGTGGGCATAGGCAAAACCTTTGCCCTGGTAGGCTTGCCTGCCGTTGCGATCGCGCTCGAACCATTTGGCACGCGACGCCACGGCGTTGATCAGATGGCGGCCGGTTTCGTCGCCCATGGCCTGCAGGCGAGCGTGGACCGGATCCAGGCCTTGCTGTTCACATGCTTCGTCGAAGAAAGACTCTTGTGCGAACACCTGCGCCGAGACGGGCAGGCCCTGTACCGAACCTTCCTGCAAGCCCGCCTTGTCGCTGGTCGTCGGGAACTGGGCTTGTTGCGGGGCATAGTCGGCCATGCGCAGCACCACATCGGGGGCGTAACAGACTTGCAAGCCGCACAATAAAGCCGCGATGGATGGGCGGCGGGCCAGCTGTTGTTGTGCCGAAACCGCCAGATTGGCAATGGGGGAATAGACCTTGCCTTGGGCTTGGGCCGCCGTATTGTCCGGGCTTCGGGCATCGGAGCAAGTGGCCGAAACCTCGATCCGCAGGGCTTCTGTGCCGGATGTCTGCGGGCGCTGCTGCACGCGCACGGGCTTGCCGCAGCCCAGGGCCAGTAGAGCGGCGTCAGCGGCCACGTCATAGCCTTCGGCTTGTGTCTGCCCATTGGCGATAATGTGCACCTGTTCAACTTGCAGGCTGCAAAGCTGAGCCAGCTCGCTGCG
Source organism: Pusillimonas sp. (assembly GCF_035515275.1). Taxonomy (GTDB): domain Bacteria; phylum Pseudomonadota; class Gammaproteobacteria; order Burkholderiales; family Burkholderiaceae_B; genus Pusillimonas. The sequence continues at coordinate 14,381 of NZ_DATJBQ010000163.1, read as the reverse complement.
CAAGGTGTCTTTGTGACGCGTGTTCACCCAGACGGTGAGCGAGCTGTCGGCATGCTGCGCTATGGCCCAGGCCATGTCGGGGGCCGATGCAGCCGGCCACGTATATGCTTGGTAGAGTTGATCGCTGTTTGCTGCATCTGCGGCGACAGGGTTTGGTGATGTCAGGCTGCTGGGTCGGGCGTTGCTGCCAATCGCCGTACCCGATGCTAGGGGCATGGCCCAGCCCGCTTGCAGGCGGTTGCATGCCTGAAGTGCTTGTGCCGGCTGCGAGGCAATGGCCCCGACAAAGTCTTGCCGGATCATCACATTGACGACACCGGGCGTGCGCCGCGCTTCATCGATGTTCACCTGCGTCAGGCGGGCGCCGGTGTAGGCGGATCCGTTCCAGCAGAGCAGGGGCGGACGCAAGGTGACGCCATGCAGCAGTTGGCCGGCTGGGGGCATGGCAATGTCTGCCGAGCCGACATGGGGCAACGGGCTCGACCCCGCTCGATACACCGGGGCCGTCATGACTGGGCTTGTGCGGCCTGCCGGGCCGCCGCCATGATTTCAATATGCGTGCCGCAACGGCACAGGTTGAATTTAAGCTCGTTGCGAATCTGAGCTTCGGTAGGATGTGGGTTGCGATTAAGCAGCGCCTGCAGTGTCATGATCATGCCGTTAAGGCAGTAGCCGCACTGGGCACCTTGTTGCTCGATAAACGCCTTTTGTATGGGTGCCAGGTGTTCAAGGGTGCCCAGGCCCTCGAGGGTGGTTACCTCGTGGCCCACGGCACCCTTTACTGGAATGACGCAAGAGCGGGCCGCCACACCGTCGATCAACACGGTGCAGGCGCCGCATTCACCCAGGCCGCAGCCGAACTTGGGCCCGTTCAATTGCAGGTCGTTGCGCAACACATACAGCAGCGGCGTGTCGGGCTCGACCTGGATTGAATGTGTTTGTGTGTTGACGGTAAGGGTATGGGTCTCGGCTCGGTGTCTCATATTTGTTTTTAGGAGTGTTCGGGAATATCCACGAGCGGAACTTCGAACACATCATAGCCGAAGCACCAATCGGGGTTCTCGTTTGTGCGCAACCAGGTATTGTTGTGCGATACCAACTGGACTTTGCCGGCACGCTCGGCGCGATTGGCTTTGTATAGCTCGAACGCAGCCGTGTGGTCACTAAAGCCCAGCTCCTGAAAGCATCGTAGCAGCATGGCGGCGTCTTCGATAGCCATGGCGGCGCCTTGGGCCATATGCGGTTTCATGGGGTGGCAGGCGTCACCCAGCAATACCAGTCGTCCGCGGCTCCACAGCGGCAGCGGTTCGCGCTCCAGCAAGGGCCAGCGTGTCACCTCTTGAGTGCCTTCGATAAGTGCTTGCACCGACGAGTGCCAGCCTGCGAAAGTGGCACGCATTTCGTCTTTTGTGCAGGGCATCCAGCTTTTGCTCATGTCCCAGGTTTGTTCAGGCACGCCGGTGACGTAGTAGATTTCGTCGCGCTTGCTGGTAACGAAGTAAACCATCATGTGGCGATCGCCGGCCCACCATTTGCAGCACATGTCGAACGGCAAGCTGCCGCTGTCCTGCGGGGTATTGAACACAGCGCGGTGCGCCACATAGCCCGTGTACACCGGCTGTTCCGCTCCCAGCAGCGAGTCGCGAATTTTGGAGTTGATGCCGTCCGCGCCGATGACAATATCGGCGATGTCAGTCGTTCCGTCGGTAAAGGTGAGCAGAACGTCTTTGCCCCTGTCCTGAACCGTATCCAGTTTTTTGTTGAACTTGAGTATGCCGGCGGGCAGGGCGTCGGTCATCAGTTTGTGAAAGTCGCCCCGGTGTACGGTCAGGTACGACGCCCCATAGTGCGACAGGGCGTAGTCACCAAGCGGTATCTGGGCAAGGATCTCGCCGGTGATGCCGTCGCGGCTGTACCAGTAGTCGGGGTGGGCGCCGGTGCGATTGAGCTCGTCTTCGATACCGATGCGGCGCATGACCTTCATGACATTAGGCCCCAGGTGTATGCCTGCACCCATTCGAGCAAAGGCGGGTGCCTGCTCGTATAGGGTGACGTTCAGGCCGGCTTTGGCCATAAGGCCGGCGCATGCCGTGCCCCCGAGGCCTGCTCCGATAATGGCGATTTTTGGGCTGCGCTTCATGGTGTCTCTCCTGTTCGAGCGCCCCATCGGAACGCTTAATTAAAGTGTATACGCTTTAATTTTCCGGGTAAAGAATTTTTATGGGTTAGGAGTATCAGGGTTTTCTCCAGGGCTTTTAAAGTAGATTTTTTGCAAGAATTCGTATCTTTATTAGTGGTTTACCCTAGGTTTTGTGGCTTATATAACCGGCGCTGTTTATTGGAACGTGCTTTTGGAGTAAGGTGGTTAAATCAATGTATACCCTTAAATTCCCGCTTGTTTTTGGGTGTGCGAAACTGCAGTTTGAACATTGAAGAAAAAGGTACACGCTATGTCGGCGTTCGCTCAGCCCAAAGAACAGCTGCAAGCGCTTTTCGGACGACCGGGCAGCCTGCTGGTTACCCGCACCCCCGGCAAGGCGCCAAAGCCAGCGCCTCGCCAGCCGGGTATTGCCTCCGACTACCGCCAGCCCTACGACGATGTTTTTATTGCCTTGCTGGCCGAAGGGCGCGCTTGGGCATTTAACGGGCATGTCGATCTGGGCACCGGCGTACGCACTGCGCTGGCGCAAGTCGTGGCCGAAGAGCTCGACATCGCTTTCGATCAGGTCGGCATGATTCTCGGCCACACTTCGGCAACGCCCAATCAGGGGCCCACCATTGCCAGCGCTACCTTGCAGATATCGGCCGTGCCCTTGCGTCAGGCTGCGGCTCAGGCCCGGCATCATTTGTTGGCCAAGGCGGCACGGCAATGGGGGGTTCAGCCTGAGACCCTCTCGGTTGAAAACGCCCTGATTACCGCTGCCGACGGCAGAACGGTCACTTACTGGGCGTTGTTGCAGGGTGAGCAAGTGCTTATCGAGCACGACGCGCAGGTTGCTGTCAAGCCGGTATCCCGCTACAAGCTGGTGGGCACCTCGATGCCCAGGGTCGACATTCCCGCCAAGGCTACAGGCGGCCTGGTGTTCGTTCACGACGTCCGGGTACCCGGTATGTGGCATGCGCGGGTGGTGCGCCCTCCTTATGTCGGACGCGACAGCGGCAGTTTCGTAGGCCATAGCCTCATTTCCATCGATGAAACGTCGGTGAAGCACATTGCTGCCGACATTCGTGTCGTGGCCATTGGCGATTTCGTTGCGGTGGCTGCACAGCGTGAAGAGCACGCCATCAAGGCCGCCAAAGCCCTTAAAGTGGTCTGGAAGCAGCCGCCCGATCTGGTCGATCTGTCCGATCTGGATACGGCTTTGCGGGGTCACCCTTATGAAGAACGTGTGTTGCTGGAGCAAGAGCGGATAGGCGCCGAAACCCTTGCCGGCGCGACGTTGACGCGCAGCTACCTCTGGCCGTTTCAGATGCATGCTTCCGTAGGGCCCTCGTGTTCGGTCGCGCATTATCAAAAGGGCCACGTACGTGTCTGGTCCGGAAGCCAGAATCCGCACATGTTGCGGGTCGAGCTCAGCCGCCTGCTCCAGCTTGAAGAAGGCTGCATAGAGATTATTCGAATGGAGGCGTCCGGCTGCTACGGCCGCAACTGTGCCGACGACGTTTGTGCTGATGCCGTGCTGGTTTCGCGGGCCATTGGCAAGCCTGTGCGGGTGCAGTTAAGCCGCGAACAAGAGCATGGCTGGGAACCCAAAGGGGCGGCGCAGCTTATCGACATCCATGGCGGCCTTGACCAGCACGGCGAACTTCGTTCGTACGATTTCACCACGTGTTATCCCTCAAACGATGCGCCCACGCTGGCCCTGCTGCTGACCGGTGCCACCAGCGCCGAGCCTCGCATGCTCGAAATGGGAGACCGAACCTCGGTGCCGCCTTACAACTACCCGAACATGCGCATCGTATGCAACGACATGGCCGCCATAATCCGGTCGGCGTGGCTCAGGGGCGTATCGGCGCTGCCCAACTCGTTTGCCCACGACTCTTTCATTGATGAGCTTGCCGTCGCGGCCGGCCGCGACCCGGTCGAGTTTCGAGCAAGCAACTTTACAGACGAGCGTGCGCGCGATGTACTGCTTGAAACCGCGCGCCACGCGGGCTGGAATGCGGGGCAAGCAGGTTCGCGCGGCTGTCCCGACGCCAACGGCATGTTGCATGGTCGGGGTGTTGCCTATGCACGCTATACGCACAGCCGATTTCCGGGGTTTGGCGCGGCGTGGAACGCCTGGGTCATAGACCTGTCTGTTCACGTAGATACCGGCCGGGTCACTGTTACGCGGGTCGTGGTGGGGCAAGACACCGGCATGGTCGTCAACCCCGACGGGGTGCGGCATCAGATTCACGGCAACATCATTCAGATGCTTAGCCGCACGCTTAAAGAAGAGGTCGCCTTCAATGCCAAGGGCGTGGTCGACCTTGAATGGGGAGCCTACCCCATTATCTCGTTTACCGATATTCCGCCCATCGAAGTACTGTTGCTCGACCGCCAGACCGAGCCGCCCATGGGGGCGGGCGAATCTTCATCGGTGCCGGCGCCTGCGGCCATTGCCAACGCATTGTTCGATGCGACAGGCCTGCGCTTTCGTGCGGCGCCCTTTACCCCCGATAAGATCCTGGCAGCCCTGAAAGAAAACGCCCCGGCACAGGCGGCCGAGGCGTCGGCCTGATTATGGCACCAGGGCCAAGCCCAGCCTGACCTGTCCGGAGCTTTTCTGGTTATAACCCAGCAGGGTCTCTCCGTAACCCTTGAAATACTGCACGTGCAGGTACCCGTTCATATTCAGAAAGCTGCGGCGTAGCGGCCAGGCGGCCTCAACCTGCATGGCCGTTCGACCGCTTGCGCCCTGGCGATACAAGCCGGACAAAATCAGGCCGTTATCTTGTGCCCAGCGCAGTTTCCAATCGACATGCCCGGCATAGTCGGCGTAATCGTTATTTTCGTTTTTGGCGAAATAGGTCTTGATCCGAGGAGCAAAGGTCAGGGTGCTGCCCCCGCCGAATCGGTAGCGCAGCTCAGGCTGAATGAACACGTCGTTGAGCGAGCGCGAGTCGGTTCCACTTCGGCCGTTTGACTTATGTTCCACGCCCGAAGCCAGCCCGACATAAAACGGGCTGTGCTCTGATGGACTCCATACCTTTTCTTTGTGCCAGAAAAGACTAGGGTTATAGGTGACATCGACAAAAGGTTTCGAGTCTCCGTCCAGATCCCACAGCGCCAACTGGGTGTAGCCCAAGTAAAAGTGATTGAAAAAATGGGATTGAGCGGGGTCTTTGGGTGTAGACAAACGGTACTTGAAGCTGAGCTGAAAGCGCGCATTGGTGCCGTCGCGCTGTCCAACGTCAAGGTACACCGGTTCGTACGGAGAAATCGCGTTTCGGAAATTGTCGAAAGCCGCCAGCGTGCTGTCTTGCGTGTCGGGCGAGGCGGCCGACGTGGGGCGCGGCCCGCCTCTGGAGTCGGCGCCAAGCGCGGTTGCCACGGTATCGGGCAAGGGCGGGTCTTGGCTGGTGCCCACCGGGGCGGCACCGGCATCGATAATAGGAGTGTGTGCGGGGCTGCCCGCCACCACGCTGTGGGGTCCCGGCGTGGTATCGAGGGCCAACATTACAGGTTCGCCCTCGATATTCACCGCTTGCAGGCCCCGCGCTTCGGTTGGAACCACTGCTTGCCACGAAAACGCAGCAAAGTTGTTTACCGGCAAGTTCACCTGTTGCGCGGGTGCCTGCAGTTGGGCAAGACTGCGTATTACACGCCCCTGCTCATTGCGCCACTGCAGCACCAGGTTCGTTGGAGGCGTCCAGGTCAACGCGTTGTCGGTATCGTTGAACAATATGCCTTTGATCTGCACTGTTTCGCCGGGGGCCGCGTGGGCGGCATTCAACTGGTAGTTCATGCCTGCGGCGGCCGGCTGCGCGTGTAGGCCGGCCGCCAGCGCAAGCCAGCACAGTGCGTAGCCAAAGCGTGGGACAATAGCGGGTCGGCGGCGTAAGCTTGCCGGGACAAATGGGTGTGGGTTCATGGTTTAAAGCGGCGTTCAAGTTCTGTCGCTGCAAACTGTAGCACCCCTGTCTCATGGCATCGCTACCGCATGTAAGTATTTTCGCCGGCGAGTGTTTATTGGTAAATCAGCGCGCCGTTTTCGTGTTTTGGTCTGACACGCTAAAATGCGGGGCGCCATACCTGCGTCAGTAGCTCAGCTGGATAGAGCACGGGCCTTCTAAGCCTGAGGTCGGGGGTTCGAGACCCTCCTGACGCGCCATTTTTCAAGGGTTGCTGCGCGGCGCTTTCAGTTGGCTCCCGTCGACTGCACCGCTTCCTCTTTTCGTTCCGTCATCGGGCCTGCCAGTTCACGCAGGTCAATTTTTTGCGAAATGACTTTAGGAAAGAGCTCATCCTCCTCTTCCTTAACGTGATGTGCCACATATTCGCCCAGAACGATTACTTTTGCTTCGTACAGGTCATCCTTGATGCTCATGCCTTGAATTTGAGCAATGAGCTCTTTGGCGCTGGCGTGCTCAACAAGGGCTTCATTGAGCAAGTCTCCAAAGAGTTCTGAGTTCTGCTCTCGAAGAAACGGATAGAAAACTTCTTCCTCGATCGTGGTGTGGATGGTTAGTTCCGTACAGACCTCGCGCGCCAGTTTTTCTTTGGCCGATTCGTTCTTTTCGGCCTCGAAATCCTTGAACAGTTTTTTTGCTTTCTTGTGGTCATCCAGCAAAAGACTCAGCACTTCCTTTTGGGCGACGGGTATTTGTGATTTATTCATGACAGGCTCTCTCGGTAGGTTGCCGGGCAATCCAGCGGGCGCGAAGACCAGCAATCGCCATGCCTTGAAGGCACGGCCTAGGATCTGCCGGCAGCTCCCCCCTGCTGGAAAACCCCTGTTTTCTTGCCCAATGTCTTGAAACGCTTGGGGTAAACGGCTTTAATCGACAAGGCCGTTTACTGCTTGCCGCATGCGCGGCGGCGTTTCATCACAATAAGCACAGGAGGTTGGCATGGCGTATTCCTTTCCCGATTCCGACGGGCTGCGGTTTATAGGCGAAGACCTGGGTATTGAACTGACCCAGTCTGAAGCAGACAGCTACCACGAGTATCTCAGCGCACTTACCCCGGCATTTCGCATGATCGAAAAACTGGCGGATCCCGCGCCTGTCGTCAAATATCCGCGTACGCCCGGCTACCAGCCCGAAGGCGCCGACAACCCTCATAACGCCTGGTATTACAAAACCAGCATCAAGGGCGCTGCGCGAGGCAAATTGCGCGGTAAGCGCATCGCGGTCAAGGACAACGTAATGGTCGCGGGTGTGCCCATGACCAACGGGGCGTCGGTGCTTGAAGGCTATGTACCTGAAACCGACGCCACCATTGTTACCCGCATGCTCGACGCCGGAGCCGAAATTGCCGGCAAGTCGGTGTGCGAATACCTGTGTTTTGCCACCAATAGCGCAACGGCCAATACCGGCCCGGTCGACAACCCCCGCGCGCCAGGGCATACCACGGGCGGCTCCAGCAACGGTAGCGCTGCGCTGGTTGCAGCGCATGAAGTCGACATGGCTATCGGAGCCGACCAGGCAGGTTCCATACGCATGCCTGCTTCATTTTGCGGCATCGTCGGCCACAAGCCAACCTATGGCCTGGTGCCCTATACGGGCGCGCTTGGCATTGAATACTCGTTTGATCACCTGGGCCCCATGGCGGATACGGTCGAAGACTGCGCCTTGCTGCTCGAGGTCATTGCGGGCGATGACGGCATTGACGGGCGCCAAAAGGGCGTGCGTACACAACCCTACACCAAGGCATTGGGCAAGGGTGTAAAGGGCCTGCGTATCGGGGTGGTGCAAGAAGGATTCGGGCGTCCCGAGTCTGAAGCCGGCGTCGATGAATCGGTGCGCGCTGCAGCCAAGCGGCTGCAAGATCAAGGGGCCATCGTCGATCTTATTTCCATTCCGTGGCACAACATTGGTTCGGCGCTTTGGCTGCCTATCGGCATCGAGGGTTCGTACCATAACCTCGTGCATGCACACGGTGTCGGGTATGGCGTCAATGGGGCTTACTCGTTGTCGTTCATGCGGGCCATGTCGGGCTGGACCAGCCACGCCAACGAACTTGCACCCACCATCAAGGGTACTTTGCTGACCGGTGAGGTGCTTAACCGGCATGGCGGGCGTTTGTACGCGAAGGCTCGCAATCTGGTGCGTCGGCTTAGGTCCGAGTACGACGCCTGGCTTGAAAAGTACGACGTACTTCTGATGCCCACCACGCCCATGACAGCCGAAGAGTTAGTGTCCGAAGACGCCCCACCCAAAGACGTGCTGCACGCAAGCTGGGGTCCATTGAACAACACCTGCCCGTTCGACCTTACCGGCCATCCGGCCATATCGGTATGTTGCGGAACTTCCGACGGCAAGCCGGTGGGCCTGATGTTTGTCGGTCGCCACTTCGAAGATGCAACGGTGTTCCAGGCGGCCGACGCCGCTCATCAGCAGCAAGGCTGATCGCTTAACTCCTGAATGTCCAAGGCCGGCTATAACGCCGGCCTTGTTGTTTGGGGCTAGCGGCCATGGTGCCGCCCCCGTATTGCGAGTAGCCGGCGCATCAACCGGTGAACAGTTCGGCAGGCAGGTGCTTCATGGCCTCATAGGTCATGCCGATATGTTCGGACAATACCCGGCAAGCCGTGTCGGCGTCGTGGGCCAATGCCGCATCAAGTATGGCCTGGTGCTCGCCATGTACGTCCCGGGGAATAGGTTTGCGCATAATTGCCAACCGCCGATAGCGTTCGGCCTGCTGATACAAAATGGCCAGAAAATGCCTGATCCACGCAGACGTGCAGGCGCTGATCAGGGCTTGGTGGAACTCGCGATTGCGGTCTTCCCATTCGTCGAAATAATCAGCGTGCTCATCCAGCCGCTTTTCAGCACGATCGAGCCGGTGAAACGCCGCTACCAGCCGGCTTTCCCAAACGTCATCGCCTTGCTGCATTGATTGTCGCAGGGCTTCGCATTCGAGCAAGATGCGGGTTTGGGTAATGTCGTGGAAGTCGGCCATTGACATGGGTTTGACATGAAACCCGCGCTGGTCCTGGGCAACGACCAAGGCGTCTGACACCAGCAGCGCCAGGGCTTCTCGCATGGTGCCTGCCCCGACACCGTATGAATCTTTCAGATGTTCGACCCGCAACTTGGCCCCGGGTGCGAGCCGGCCTTCGATGATGTCGCGGCGCAAGCTGTGATAGGCCGCGCCAACCAGTGTTTTTGAGCCATTGCCGTTACTGACGGGCGTATCGGCCTCGGCGGACGGCGAAAGAGGGGGGGCGACGGGACGATCCATGGCGATCAGGGGAAAAATGGGGCTATTAACCTCGATAACGCTATATTCTACATGAGTGGCCGACTTTATTTATATTTTTATTAAATCTCGATAAAATGAGTTGACGCCGATATTTCGCCGATTTATCCTACCGAATATCAATCGCATCATTGGTCAACCGATAGCGGCAGCCCCAAAAGGCACAAGGAGACAAAATGATTAATCTGCATGACATTCGGTATGTACGGTTGGGCACACCCGATCTGGACGCCGCCGTTAAATATGCAACTGATTTGCTTGGGTTAGAGGTGGCGCGCCGCGAAGACAAGGCGGTGTATTTTCGTTCCGACAGCCGTGATCACACCTTGTGCTATTTCGAAGGCGATCCTCAAGACCATACTTCGGCCTTCGAGGTCGATACCGCCCAAGAGCTCGACGGCGCGGCAGCCGTGCTCGAGGCCAAAGGCTATAAGGTCAGCAAAGGAAGCGCCGAACAGGCCGAGCAGCGCTATGTGCGCGAGTTCATCAATTTCAAAGACCCGTCGGGCAACAGCATCGATCTGGTCTATGCCCCGCATCACAGCGGGCGCCGCTACTTTCCATCGCGAGATGCCGGCATTACCGGCTTCAGCCACATCGGCCTGCGTACGCTTGACGCTCGTCGCGATGAAGCCTTCTGGACCAGCCTGCTAGGCGCCAAGGTAAGCGACCGCATCGGCGAGGCTCCTTTGCTGCGTATCGACGAAGTCCATCACAAGGTTGCGCTTTTTCCGTCGTCATACCCGGGTGTGCAGCACATCAATCACCAGGTTGAAAGCATTGATGACATCATGCGCGCGTACTACATCATGCTCGAGCGCAATATTCCCATTCGGTTCGGGCCAGGGCGCCATCCCACTTCCGGCGCCATGTTCCTGTATTTTGATGGACCCGACGGCATGATCTACGAGTACTCCACAGGGGTGCGCCTGATCACCGAAGAAGACGAAAAAACCTATCGGCCGCGTAATTTCCCCGGCGTTCCGTCGTCATTTTGCATGTGGGGCGCCAAGCCCGACATTCCGGAGTTCAAGAAGTGACACAGCCAGGCTCTGCACCCGTCGTACAGGCCGGGCAACAACAATTGGTGCGCCAGGCTGCGCGCGCCCTCGCGCGTGCGCAACTGGTTCACGCTTATGGACACTGCAGCATGCGCCTGGGCGAACGGCATTTTCTGGTGTGCGCCGCCAAGCCGATGGGCCTTATCACGACGGAAGACGGTACGGTGGTGCCCATCGACGGCGAGCTGCCCGAAGGCGTGCTGGGCGAAGTGCGCATCCATCAACAAATATATCAGCGTCGTCCCGAAGTGGGCGGTGTCGTGCGCAGTATGCCCAAAGACGTCATGACCTTGTCCGCTGCCGGCATTACGCCTGCGTCACGTCACGGCATGGGCGCTTATTTTTCGCCCGGCGTGCCGCTGTGGAACGACGTGCAACTAATACGCAGCGAGCAGCAAGCGCAAGGCGTGGCCGACGCCATGGGTCAGTCGGCGGCTGTCGTCATGCGGGGTAATGGCGCGGTGGTGGCGGCCGAGTCGCTCGAGAAGGCTACGGCGCTTACCTGGTACCTCGAAGACGCGGCACGCATCGAGCTTCAATTGCGAAGCGCGGGGCTCGCTTCCAACGATGGTGTCTTGGCACATCAGGCGGCGACACAGCGTGCCACCAGTGCCGGCCGAATTTTTGAACGCATGTGGGAATACATGGTTGCCGGCGATATCGAATCCGGCGCTTTTATCAACGAGAACGCTCAATGAACGAATTTAAGAACTTCATCAACGGTAAATGGGTTACTTCTGAAAAAACCTTCGAGAAACGCAACCCTGTAGATAACAGCCTGATCGGCATGGTTCACGAAGCTAATGCGAAGCAGGTGGACGAGGCCGTGCGAGCCGCGCGCGCCGCTCTGAACGGCCCTTGGGCAAAGCTCAAGACCCAGCAGCGGGTCGATCTGCTCTATGCGCTGGTCGATGGAATCGAGCGCCGCTTCGACGATTTCCTTGACGCTGAAATCAAAGACACAGGCAAGCCATACTCTTTGGCAAGCCACATCGACATTCCCCGCGGCGCAGCCAACTTCAAGGTTTTTGCCGACCTTATTCGCAATATTCCGACTGAAACCTTCCCCATGGATACGCCTGACGGCGGCCGCGCCCTGAACTACGGCGTTCGCGTGCCACGTGGGGTTATCGGTGTTGTTTGCCCGTGGAACCTGCCTTTGCTGCTCATGACCTGGAAGGTCGGCCCTGCGCTGGCTTGCGGCAACACTGTGGTGGTCAAGCCTTCGGAAGAAACCCCGGCTACCGCCACCCTGCTGGGCGAGGTCATGAACGAGGTCGGAATGCCGGCCGGCGTGTACAACGTGGTGCACGGCTTCGGTCCCGATTCTGCAGGCCAGTTCCTGACCGAACACCCTGACGTGGACGGCATTACCTTTACGGGTGAAACCGGCACGGGCGAAGTCATTATGAAGGCCGCTGCCAAGGGTGTGCGCCCGGTGTCGTTTGAACTGGGTGGAAAGAACCCGGGTATTGTCTTTGCCGACGCCGATTTTGATAAAGCCGTGGCCGGCATTGCTCGATCGGCGTTCGAGAACACCGGTCAAGTGTGCCTGGGAACCGAAAGGGTCTATGTACAACGCCCCATTTTCGAGCGTTTTGTGGCTGCCCTTAAAGAAAAGGCCGAGTCATTCAAGCTGGCCAACCCCTACGACGAAGGCATGAACTTCGGCCCCCTGGTGTCGCAAATCCATCGCAAGAAGGTCTTGAGCTATTTTGACAAGGCACGTGAAGAGGGCGCAGTGGTCGTTACCGGCGGCGGGGTTCCCAATATGCCGGCCCCGATGGATCAGGGCGCCTGGGTGCAGCCCACCATCTGGACGGGCCTGCCCGAAAGCTCGCCCGTCATTCGCGAAGAGATCTTCGGGCCTTGCTGTCATATTGCGCCGTTCGACACCGAAGAAGAAGTCATCGCCCTGGCCAACGACACGGCATACGGCCTGGCTGCCACAGTCTGGACGCAAGACCTGGGTACCGCGCATCGCCTTGGCGCAGCGCTTAATGTGGGCCTGTGCTGGATCAACTCCTGGTTCCTGCGCGACCTGCGCACATCCTTCGGCGGCGCCAAGCAGTCGGGTATCGGACGCGAAGGCGGTGTGCACTCCATGGAGTTCTATACTGAATTGCGTAACGTCTGCATCAAGCTCTAGGACCCTCATGAACGAACAAAAAATCCAACAGTACGGCGACGCCCTCTACCAGGCCTTGCTTGACCGCAAGGCGGTCGAACCGCTAACCACGACCGAGCCCGACATCACCATTCAAGATGCCTACCGCATTCAGCTGCGCATGATAGAGCGGCGCTTGCAGTCAGGCACTGAACAGGTCATTGGCAAGAAAATCGGGGTCACCAGCCGCGCCGTCATGGACATGCTCAAGGTCGATCAGCCCGATTTCGGGCACCTTACTTCGTCCATGGTGTACGGCGACGGTGCGGCCATTGCCGCCGATTCGCTTATTGCGCCCAAGGCCGAAGGCGAAATCGCCTTCGTGCTCAAGCACGACTTGTGCGGCCCTGGCATTACCAACGCCGATGTGCTGCGCGCCACCGAGTACGTGCTGCCTTGTTTTGAAATCGTCGATTCCCGCATACGTGACTGGAAGATCCGCATCCAGGATACGGTGGCCGACAACGCTTCCTCCGGGGTCTTTGTGCTGGGTGACGCCGCGGCCGATCCGCGCAAGATCGATCTGGCGGTCGTGGGCATGACCCTCGAAAAAAACGGCGACGTCGTAGCCACCGGCGCGGGTGCCGCCGCCTTGGGCCATCCGCTTAACGCCGTTACCTGGCTGGCCAACACTCTGGGCGAATTGGGCATGTCGCTGCGCGCGGGCGAAGTCATTTTGTCGGGCTCACTGGCCGCAATGGTTCCGGTGCAGGCGGGCGACAATTTGCGCGTAAGCCTGGGCGGAATCGGCTCGGTCGGCGTGCGGTTTATTTAAAGATTTATAGGCAAGGATCATGGCGCTAGATAAGGCAACCATACAAAAACTCGCGGTCCATCTGGACGAGGCCGAGATGCAATGCAAAGAGGTCGTCAAGATTACCGACGATCACCCTGATATGGATTGGGACGACGCCTACGCCGTGCAGGATGCACTGCGGGCAATTAAAACTTCGCGAGGCGTACGCATTGCCGGGCTGAAAATGGGCCTTACCTCGCACGCCAAAATGAAGCAAATGGGTGTGGTCGACCCGGTACGAGGCTTTCTTACCGACTACGGCATGCTGGCCGACGGGGGCGAGTGCGATACCTCGACGCTTATTCACCCCAAGGTCGAGGCCGAGATCGCCTTCGTTACCAATAAGCCGTTAAAAGGGCCCGGATGTCATATTGGCACGGTACTGGCCGCCACTGATTTCATCTTGCCCGGCATTGAAGTCATCGACTCCCGCTATAAAGACTTCAAGTTCGACCTTAAAAGCGTGGTTGCCGACAACACCTCGGCGGCGCGTTATGTGGTGGGCGGCAACGCCCGCAGCGCCATGGGCATCGACCTTAAAAACCTGGGCGTGGTCATGGAAAAGAACGGCGAGGTCGTCGCGACCGCAGCGGGTTCCGCAGTGCTGGGTCACCCGGCCCAAAGCGTCGCCATGCTGGCCAATATGCTGGGCGCCCGCGGCGAAGAGATTCCCGCCGGTACCTTGATTCTTACCGGGGGCGTAACCGAAGCCGTAGCGGTCGGCAAGGGCGACAACATCACAGTGCGCTATCAGCACCTGGGCTCGCTGTCGCTGCGTTTCGTGTAGCGGTCCTGAATACAGACAAAGGAAACTGACATGTCACAAGCAGGCAAAATCAAAGTCGGCATCATCGGCTCGGGCAATATCGGCACCGACCTCATGATCAAGGTGCTGCGCCAAAGCCAAAGCCTTGAAATGGCCGCCATGGTGGGTATCGACCCCAAGTC
>NZ_DATJBQ010000162.1:0-10775 GCF_035515275.1 Pusillimonas sp. | reverse complement strand
GTGAAAATAACCGATTCGTGCCAGACGGACACCATATTGATCCATTGCTCACTCAGGCCGCTGTGCAGGGCTTCTTTGCGATGCATGTCGACGCAGAAGGCACAGCCATTAATAATGGAGGCGCGCAACTTGAGCAAATGCAAGATGCGCGGGGCAAGCCCGCTTTCCTTGACGATGTATCGGTCTAGTGCCACGGCGGCCTGATAGGCGTCCGGCGCGGCGTCAGCGTAGTTGAATCGGGGCTCATGCATGGGTTTCTCCTGAAGTGGCTGGTTGAAGGTGCTGCTTGAAGGAAACCGCCGCGCCAGCGGTGTGCTGTGGGGCGCCGGCATGGTTACAGTAGTTTTGACCCCGGGGGCCTGTCAATGGCTGTGCGGCCATGCACTGTGGGACAATAGCGCAGCTAAGCTTGTGGTAAATACTGCGTTCCCCATGAAGAAACCATTCTTATATATGGTGCTGGCCGGCGTTTTGTCAGGCTACGCCGCCTTTGCATCCGGCCAGGCTCATTCCAATGCGGTGGCCCCCGTGCCCGAACTTGAAACGCCTGCCGCTACGTCGGGCCTTGGGTCGGTCCCGGCCGAATTGATGCTTCCGATGCCTTCCTGGTTCGAAAACGGTCGGCCCGGCGAAGATGCGCGAGCGGCTCTGGCTACGTTGGCTGACGCCCAGGATCAGGGTTTGCGCCCGCAAGACTATCGGGCCGTGGAACTTGCGCAGGCGTTTGAGCAGGCATCGCGCAGCAATTCCGACCCGCAATCTTTGGCGCACCTGGATGCCGAGCTAACCCATGCACTCGAACGCTATTTAACCGAACTGAACCAGGGGCGTCTCACCCCCGAGCAGCTCAAGCATGATTTCAAGGCTCCGTCTTTGAATCGGTTCGATGCGCGCGCCTACGTGCTGCGGGCGCGGCAAGAGGGTCGTCTAGCGCAAGCGCTACAGTCGGCGCAGCCCAAGGTGCCCATGTATGAGTCAGTACGGTCGGCCATGAATACTTATCGAGCCATGGGTGACCATCGCGCCTGGCGCACCCCGCTTGCGCCGCTACCGGGCCGTTCGTTAAAGTCCGGGCAGCCCTACCAGGGTTTGGCCGTGTTGGCGGCGCGCCTTGAGGCTGTGGGCGATTTGCCGGCCGGGGTCGTGGCGGCCGATCACTACGATTCGGTGCTGGAAGAGGGTGTGCGCAGGTTTCAGGCTCGTCATGGCCTGGACGTCGACGGGGTGGTGGGGCCGGGTACGGTAGCGCAGCTAGAGATTACGCCTGCCCAACGGGTCGAACAGATGGCGTTGACGCTTGAGCGTCTTCGCTGGACACCGCTGATGCATGCACCCCGCATGATTGTGGTGAACGTTCCCGAGTTCATGCTTAGGGCGTACGAGCTGCACGAGGGCCAGGTCAAGCTGGATCTGGAAATGCGGGTGGTGGTGGGCAGGGCGCTTGACACGCGCACTCCCATTTTTCTTGAAGACATGCGGTTTATCGAGTTCAGCCCCTACTGGAATGTGCCTCGTTCGATTGCCCGTGCAGAAACGCTGCCCCGGTTGCGCCGCGACCCCGGCTATTTCACTAGGCAGGGGTTTGAGTTCGTGACTCGTGAAGGGACGGTCGTAAACACCTTGTCAGGCGATGCGATTGATGCCGTACAACGCGGTGAGTGGCGTATTCGTCAACGCCCCGGCCCCCGTAATGCGTTGGGCGATATTAAATTTATCTTCCCCAACGACCAGAACATTTTCCTGCATCATACGCCGGCACCAGAACTGTTTTCTCGTGCACGTCGCGATTTCAGCCACGGCTGCATTCGTGTCGAGGCCCCGGTGCAACTGGCCCAGTTCGTCTTGCGCAATCAGCCCGAGTGGACCACCCAGCGAATCGAGGCTGCCATGCAAGGGGGCAAGTCGTACACGCTGCGCCTGGCCCAAACCATTCCGGTATTGATCGCCTACAGTACCGTTGTTGTTAAAGATAGTGGTACAGTTTATTTTTTTCCCGATATCTATCAACAGGATGCGCGTCTTGAGCAGGCGTTGCACAGCGCTCGTCGGGCACCCTGACATGTCGGCCGTGGGCCGTGTCCTTGTTGTAAGGCCGGCCGCATATTTACGATGCACTCATGACACTCAAAACCAACTCTGCACGCCGGCGCTTTTTAACCGGTGCCTCGGGGGCAGGCATTTTATTGGGCTTTCCGATGGTTGCCAGGGCGACTTTTGTGGGCACTGCCCCGCGTGAACTGGCCATGGACCACACGCACACACGCGAGCAAATCGATTTGACCTTCGCCCTAGGCCGGCGCTACGTGCCCGAGGCGTTGGTCGATTTGAATAACTTCTTGCGGGATCATTATTCGGGCTTGGTCGGCAGCATGGACCCGGGGCTTTACGACATCATGCATGCCTTGCGCAACTCGCTCAAGGCTCGCAACCCCTATCAGATCATCTCGGGCTACCGGGCGCCTGCGACCAACGAGCGTTTGCGCACAACCCGGGGTGGCGGCGTGGCTAAACGCAGTTTGCACATGGACGGCAAGGCGGTCGACCTGCGCATACCGGGGGTTCCGTTAAAAGAGCTGCGAGACGCCGCCCTGGAGCTTAAGGCGGGTGGGGTCGGTTATTACCCCGGAAGCGACTTCGTTCATGTGGATACCGGCAAGGTTCGCACATGGAGCGGCTGAACGAACCAAATGTTTGCCGAAGGCTGTTCAGTTCAGTAAACCCATCGCTCTTGTCTTCTTACTAAAATGTATATACAATGCATATATCTTTTCAGGTTGAGCATTGCTTTTTTCGGGCCTTTCTGATGCCTAACAATCCGTCCGACAAGCCCGCTAAAGTAAAGCCCAACAAAAAAGATAGCCAGTTGCTGATTCGTATCAGCAGCACCGAGCGCGAGCAATTTTTACGATTATGTGAAAAGCTGGATACCTCCGCGGCTCGCGAAATCAGGTCGTTTATTCGTGGGTTCATTCAAAAGCATGAGCCCGCTGAGTAACGCCTAATAAAGTAAGGAAGCAACCATGTCCAAGAACGTTAAAACCATCAAGCAAAAGATCAAAGCTCGCCAAGCCAAAGTGCAAAAGCAAGAGAGCAAAATCAAAGCGTTGAAAAAGTCGCTGAAGAAAGCTTAAGTTTTTATTGCCCTGTTTAGTCGGGCATTAAATCCGAAAAGGCCTGGGCCGGCACATATGCCGGCCCAGGCCTTTATTGTTTGTATGTTTTGTTAGTGTTTGCCAATCGTGGTGGGCCCGCAGAGCGGGTCAGCCTGGAAAGCGCACTGGAATTTTCAGGTACTTCATGCCGTTGGATTCGGGCTTGGGAAGATGCCCCGCGCGGATATTGACCTGGATGGAGGGCAGTAACAGCGTCGGTGCTGGCAGGCCGGCGTCCCGCTCGTTGCGCATGGCCACAAACTGCGCTTCAGACACCCCATCGTGTACATGAATATTGTGTGCGCGTTGTTCGGCGACGGTGGTTTCCCAAACATAGGTGTCACGTTCTTCGGTTTTATAGTCGTGGCACATGAACAAACGGGTTTCAGGAGGGAGGGCCAGCAGCTTTTGTATGGATTGATACAGGGTTTGTGCGCTGCCGCCTGGAAAATCAGCACGGGCGGTGCCGTAGTCGGGCATGAAAAGCGTATCGCCTACAAACACGGCGTCGCCGATCTGGTAGGCCATGCATGCAGGGGTATGGCCGGGTGTGTGCATGGCCGTTACGGTCAGGTTGCCGATGGCCAGGGTTTCGCCGTCGTGCAGCAGCCTGTCGAACTCGCTGCCGTCTTCAGACACGTCGTCCAGGTTGAAGACCGGGGTGAATATTTTCTGCACCTCGGTGATATGCGCCCCAATGGCCACTTTTGCCTGAGTGCGTTCCTTGATGTAAGGAGCGGCGCTTAAGTGGTCGGCATGGGCATGGGTCTCGAGCACCCAGATGACCTGCAGTCCTAGTTCGCTGGCTTCGTTGAGCACGCGCTCGGCCGAAGCCGTTGATGCTTTGCCGCTACGATGATCGTAATCGAGAACCGGGTCAATGACGGCCGCCGCTTTGGTTGCCGGGTCAGAGACCAGATAGGTGACGGTGTTAGTGGCATCGTCGAAAAAAGCTTGAATCTGTGCGGCGTGGTTCATGGTGTTTCCAGTATCTGGTTTTTGAACGGATATCATTCATACAGGTGTTCTGTATGAATATAGCCAGACAATTTATATAAGATAATTCTAATTTAGAAATTATTAATATACAAACTCGGATACGGAGCTTTCTCTGGCCAAAGCCGTTCTGACGGTCGACGATGATCGGGCAGCGACGCTAAAACCGGTACTGCACCCCGGCAACAAACAGGTTGAAGTTTTTTCTGCCCATCTGCACGTCCCACGTTTTGGTCGGTAAGTGCAGTCCGGGGTAATCGGTGGCGCCAAATTTGTAATGGGTGGAGTCGATCGACAGATAGCGGTATTCGGCAAACCAAAACAGCTTGTTGGTTATGTCGCCCTTAAGCCCCGCCTTGAACTGCACGGCAAAGGCCGAATCTGTGGCATCCGGGTCGGAGTTGAAATGATTGATGCCGGGTTCGGAGGGGTTGGCTGAGTCAGCCCCTTTGATGGACACCAGCGCCACGCCCGCGCCTACTCCAATATACGGCGATACTTTCTTTGAGTACGGCGTTTCAAAGGTAAAGATTGCGTTGGCCAGCAGTACGCCGGCCGTGGTGGGTACGGTTACGTATTGTGTACCCAAGGCACGGGGTCGAACCGGCATTTGCCCGATGGGCGAATGCTTGCCGATATACATGCCTTCGATCTCTGCGGCCGGCCGCAAGCTCCAGCCAGAACCTAGCCCCAAGCCCGTCCACTCGTAGCCCATATGGACGCCGCCCACGCCCACGCCCAGACTGCCGCCGGTCGAGCCTTTGGCGAGAATGGGCAGTATCGGCCGGGTGGCGGGTGGTTCAAGATACACGCCCCCTTTCTGTTGCAAGTTGGTGGCAATGGCGCCGCCGGTGCCGCCGAACACCCCCACGTAGGGACCGTGGTTTAAGGCCGGCTCCGCCAGGCAGACAGAGCAGGCCGTCGCGCCTATTGCAACTACACCGGAGATTTTTCGAGACTTTTTCATGTTTCTCGCGGATATTTTATTTGGTTACGAGGGATGTTAATTCGTTCGGAGGCAAGGTGCCACCGCTTTGTCTGGTCCTCGGATCGTGGCCAAGTCAGAATGGGGCGCGCCATGCCGTAAAATACCGGCACATATAGACGATCAAGCAGGAGAGCGGTTTGAGTACGAAGATCCGAGTAGGCATTGCAGGTTATGGAAACCTGGGGCGGGGCGTAGAGTTTGCGCTGCAGCAAAGCGCTGACATGGAACTGGTGGGCGTATTTACCCGTCGTGATCCCGGCCAAGTCTCTTTGCTGGGCAAAGCACCGGTGTCCCATATTGATGATATTGGCGGCTTTCAGGGCAAGATCGATGTCCTGATTCTGTGCGGAGGTTCCAAGAACGACCTGCCCGAGCAGGGCCCGGCTTTGGCGGCGCTGTTCAATACCGTCGACAGCTTCGATACTCACGCCAAGGTGCCCCAGTACTTTGAAGCGGTGAACCAATCGGCCGAGCCGGCAGGCAACACGGCCATTATTTCGGTGGGCTGGGATCCAGGCCTGTTTTCATTGAACCGCCTGTTTGGCGAGGCCGTACTGCCAGTGGGCGAGACCTACACATTCTGGGGCAAGGGGCTCAGCCAGGGTCACTCTGACGCTGTGCGGCGTGTACCGGGGGTGAAGGGGGGTGTGCAGTACACCCTGCCTGTACCCGAAGCCGTGGAACGTGTGCGTCAAGGCGAACTGCCCAAGCTTTCGACCCGCGAAAAACACAAGCGCGAATGCTATGTGGTGCTGGCCGAAGGCGCTGATGCGGCGGCGGTTGAGCAAGCTATTATCACCATGCCCGACTACTTTGCCGATTACGACACCACTGTCACCTTCATCGACGAAGAAACCTTGCGACGCGATCATGCAGCCATGCCTCACGGCGGCTTCGTGATTCGCAGCGGCACTACCGGGCAAGGCAATACCCAAGTGGTCGAATACGGCCTGAAGCTTGAAAGCAACCCTGAGTTTACGGCCAGTGTTCTGGTGGCTTACGCGCGCGCCGCTCATCGCCTGAATCAAATGGGACAAGCCGGTGCCAAGTCGGTGCTCGACGTTCCTCCGGGTCTGCTGTCGCCGAAAAGCGCGGCACAGCTTCGCAAAGAGCTGCTTTAGAGCCGGTGGCTTATGCTGTAGGCCCGGTAAGGCTGAAGGTGCAAATAAAAAAACGAGGGTCAACCTCGTTTTTTTATGGGTGGATTCGGGGCGTGCATCAATCTGACTGTTTGGTCGCGCCCCGTTGCCAGGAGTACTGGAGGCTTACTCGATAGGCTCGTAGGGCAGACCCACGTAGTTTTCGGCGATATTGGTCAGTCCGGCCTCGGAGCTGGTGTAGTAGTCGAGCTCGGCCAGTTGAATGCGCTTGCCGAAGCCGTCGTCCGAGAACTTGTGCAGCATCGAGGTCATCCACCACGAGAAGCGCTCGGCTTTCCAGATGCGACGCAGCGCAATTTCGGAGTATTTGTCGAGCAGGTCGACGCGGTTCTCTTTGTAGACCTTGACCAATATGCGGTATAGCGTGGATACGTCGCTGGCTGCCAGGTTAAGACCCTTGGCGCCGGTGGGCGGCACAATGTGTGCGGCGTCGCCAACCAGGAACATATTGCCGTAGCGCATGGGCTCGGTAACGAAGCTGCGCAGCGGCGCAATGCTTTTCTCGATAGAGGGGCCGGTAACCAGACGGTCGGCGGCTTCTTTCGGAATACGGGTTTTAAGCTCTTCCCAGAACCGGTCGTCGGACCATTCTTCGATCTTGTCGTCGAGCGGCACCTGCACGTAGTAGCGGCTAAGCACTTGTGAGCGCATGCTGCACAGGGCAAAGCCACGTTCGTGGTTCGCGTAGATAAGTTCATGATCCACGGGGGGTGTTTCAGACAAAATGCCCAGCCAGCCGAACGGGTATACACGCTCGAAGGTCTGGATTTCGTGCTTGGGTGCCGATTGGCGCGATACGCCATGGAAGCCGTCGCAGCCGGCAATGTAGTCGCACTCGAGCTCAACCGTTTCGCCGTCTTTTACAAAGGTGACGCGGGGCTTGTCGCTGTAAAAATCGTGCAGTTGTACGTCTTCGGCGTTGTAGATGGTGATGCCGCCTTCGCGCTTGCGGGCATCCATAAGGTCTTGCGTGACTTCGGTTTGGCCGTAAACCATAACCGACTGGCCCTTGGCGTACTTATTGAAGTCGATACGATGCTGTATGCCGTTGAACGCCAGCGATACGCCGGTGTGCACCTCGCCTTCGCGGTCCATGCGTTCGTTGGCCTTGGCTTCGCGAAGCAGATCGACCATGCCTTGCTCGAGCACGCCGGCGCGGATGCGGCCAAGCACATATTCGGGCGAGCGACGCTCGAGAATGACGGTATCAATACCTTGGTGATGCAAGAGCTGGCCGAGCAACAGTCCGGAGGGGCCTGCGCCGATGATGGCGACTTGTGTTTTCATGGAGCGTCTCCTGTGACGGCGGGCGTGAACCCGCAGGGCATGACATTAAATTCGTAAACCACTGTAAATCAGTGTTCAGCTGTAATAATGGCCTTAAACCCCCCGTATGGGAATGCATTTCTGCCTATAATAATTGTACTTTTGTAAACTAGGTTTGCTTATGGCAACTCAGGCTTTAGTGCCGGTTTATCAGTTGTACGGCGAAAATGAGCACTGGCCCACGCCCGACATGGTGCACTGCGAGCTTATCGCAGACCGAAGTAAATTGCACGATTGGCAGATTAAGCTGCATCAGCATCACGGGCTGATGCAGCTACTGTACCTGAAGGGCGGCGATGCCCGCGTTGGGCTGGACGGCCGTTATCAAGACATGCATGCCGGCCAGCTAGTGGTGGTGCCCCAAATGTGTGTGCACGGGTTTCGCTTTGCACCCAATGCCGTGGGGCATGTGGTCACGCTGGGCTACCCATTGGCCAACCGCCTGGCTCAAGGTATTGACGACGCCGGGCTATTGCCTGTGCTCCCTCATGTGCACACCGTGCGGCCCGAGCAAAGTACTCGCATCGACATGTTGTTCGACATTCTGCAAGAAGAGTATCTTTGCAACCGGCCCGACCGCAGTGCCCTGATCGAGTCGATGCTGACCACTTTGCTGGTTTGGGTACGACGCCAGATGCACACGTCCGCCCTTGAGCCGGCTCAGGCAGCCGATCGGGGACGGCGCCATTTCAGCACGTTTAACGAACTGATCGAAAAGCACTATGCCGAGCAGTGGCCGGTAGAGCGCTATGCGCGCCAAATCGGTATTACACCGGCCCACCTTAATAATCTGTGCCGACAAATTGTGGGCCATTCGGCGTTGGAGCTGATTCACCAGCGGGTGGTGCTGGCGGCCAAGCGTAACCTCGTTTATACGTCGATGACCATCAGCGTTGTGTCGCACACACTGGGCTTTTCCGATCCGGCGTATTTCACGCGCTTTTTCAAGCGCGAAGTAGG
Organism: Pusillimonas sp.; assembly: GCF_035515275.1. Taxonomy (GTDB): domain Bacteria; phylum Pseudomonadota; class Gammaproteobacteria; order Burkholderiales; family Burkholderiaceae_B; genus Pusillimonas. The sequence continues at coordinate 2,193 of NZ_DATJBQ010000162.1, read as the reverse complement.
TGTTTCGCCCCGGGAGTTTCGCAGGCAGGCGGCTACGTTGCTAGAGTGAAGGCCGTCATGAAAAACGGCGCCCCTGGTTCGCGCACCGGCAATGCATGTTCAAGCCGCGGGTGTGCAAACAAGGGGCGCCGCTGATCGGGTCGCCGAGGCTGACGATTAAGCGGTACGAGCGTCGGTGAGGGTAACCGGCGTCAGTTTTTGCAGTTCGTCAAAGCTGAGGCCGGGCACAATATCAATAACCTGCGTACCTTCGGGTGTAAGGTCAAACACGGCCACGTCGGTGTAAACGCGGCTGACGCACGAGACTCCGGTGATGGGGTAGGTGCATTCGGGCACCAGCTTGGATTCGCCGGTTTTGGTCAGCAGGTCCATCATGACATAGGTTTTTTTGGCGCCAATGGCCAGGTCCATGGCGCCGCCCACTGCAGGAATGGCGTCGGGGGCTCCGGTGCTCCAGTTGGCCAGATCGCCGTTGGCGGCAACCTGAAACGCGCCCAGGACGCAGACATCGAGGTGGCCGCCACGCATCATGGCGAAGCTGTCGGCATGATGAAAATAGCAGCCGCCCGGCAGCAAAGTAACGGGTTGCTTGCCGGCGTTGATCAGATCGTAGTCTTCTTCGCCCTTGGCGGGTGCCGGACCCATGCCGATAACCCCGTTTTCGCTGTGCAGGATAACTTCGCGGTCGGCCGGCAAATGATTGGCCACCTTGGTGGGCAGGCCAATGCCCAGATTGACGACGGCGCCGTCAGGAATGTCGACGGCTACGCGCGCGGCGATCTCGTCGCGCGTCCAGGCGGGAGTGTTTTTTTGCTCGCTCATGACGCTAATCCTTAATCTTGTTTGAAACCAGCCGGGCCGGTGGCGGTGCGCGGCACCTTGACCACGTGCTTGACGAACAGGCCGGGAGTGACCACGGTTTCAGGGTCGATTTCGCCCAATTCGACAATGTTATGTACCGATGCAATGGTGCATTTGGCGGCGGTGGCCATAATGGGGCCGAAGTTGCGTGCAGTTTTGCGGTACAGCAGGTTGCCCCAGCGATCGCCCGTTTCGGCCTTGATCAGCGCAAAGTCGGCGAAGATGGGGTGCTCGAGCACGTATTGGCGGCCACTGATTTCGCGCACCTCTTTGCCCTGGGCCAATTCGGTGCCGTAGCCGGTGGGCGTGAAGAACGCGCCGATGCCGGCGCCGGCCGCGCGAATGCGTTCGGCCAGGTTGCCTTGGGGCACCAGCTCGAGCTCGATCTTGCCCGAGCGGTACAGCTCGTCGAACACATATGAGTCGGCTTGGCGAGGGAAGGAGCAAATAATTTTGCGCACCCGGCCTGTTTTCAACAGGGCGGCCAGGCCGATTTCGGCGTTGCCCGCGTTGTTGTTGACGATAACGAGGTCTTTGGCGCCGTGGGCGATAAGGCCGTCGATTAGCTCGGCCGGTTGGCCCGCACCGCCAAAGCCGCCGATCATGACGGTGGCGCCGTCGTGGATTTCGGCCAGGGCACTTTCGATCGAAGGAGAAATTTTATTGATCATGTTTCCAGTACGAACATTTCGTTGAAAATAGCAATTTTTGTTCTTATAATGAATTTTTATTCGGATGTAGAACTATCTGCATCTAGCATAATGACCGTCCGCCTACTTGTCAATGACAAGCGGGCACTTGGCGTGCGGCTGCATTACGGCCAGAAACACATATAGAGCCGGGCACAAATGTGCTATGCAATCATGCCCCGGTCCATTGGTCGGCGTCCATCCGTATTTACGCAATGGCGCCGCTTGCGGCCTGGCCGCGTCCGGCTCCTTCCGGAGTCGTGTTTGTATGAGGCTGTTCATGAATTCCATAGACCCAGCGCTGCGCGACCGTGGCCCAGAGGGCGATGACAAAGAAGGGCCCCGGCCAGGCGACAGTTATGTGCGTTCGTTTGCCCGCGGGCTCGCGGTGCTGCGCAGCTTTGGCGCCGACGCCCCCGCCCAGACGCTTTCTGAAGTAGCCGAGCGCACAGGTCTGACCCGGGCAGGGGCACGCCGTATTTTACTGACCTTGCTCAGCCTGGGTTATGTGTCGGTCGAAGGCAGGCTGTTTCGGTTGACGCCAAAGGTGTTGGAACTGGGTTTTGCCTACCTGAGCTCGCTGCCGGTGTGGTCTCAGGCCCAGCCGGTCATGGAAGGGCTCGTCGAAGAGCTCCGCCAGTCG
>NZ_DATJBQ010000161.1:0-5493 GCF_035515275.1 Pusillimonas sp. | reverse complement strand
CGTCCGCCGCGTCAAGGCCAAGTGTTTCGGTAGAAGCGCGAACCTTGGCTTCGATGTCAAGGCTTTCCTGAATTTTTTCGGCAGCCTGTTCGCGGTCAAGGACCACACCCAGCGATTCGGCGCCCTGGCTGCGATACGGGTGGCCCAGATACAGGCGTTTCGGTTTGACGTGGTCGCGAAGGTGCAGCAGGCTGGCCCGGTACGCGTCGGGGTCGGCGTAGCTTGGGAACCCGTTGGCGGCACCGTGAATCTGAACCGCATCGCCCACCAGCACATCACCCTGCCCTTCGACCTCGTACGCTACCGAGCCGGCTGTGTGGCCCGGCACCGAATGCACCGCAATGGTTACATCGGGCCCAAGCGATATTGAGTCGCCATGGTGAACAATCAGGTCGGGTTCCATTTCGCCCGAAATGGCAGATTGACATACTGCCGTCAACTTGGCTTCCCCCTGGGGGTCGTTAATATATCGACCTCGCGCGGCAAGGTACTCGTCCACATGGGTGCGTCGTGCACGCAAGAACGGTGCATCTGCTTCGTGTATAACGACTTTGGCTTTACGGCCGGTAAGTTCCCACAAAGCATGGGCGCCGCCCATGTGGTCAATATGCCCATGGGTAAGCAGGATCCAGCGCACGTCTTCAATGTGTCGACCCAACTGCTTCAGCGCGGGTGCAATGCCGTCGGCAGGGGACGAGGCAATGCCCGTATCCACGATTGCGGGTTCGCTCCCATCGATGAAGAAACTGTAAAGACCAAACCTCCCCCACTGAGAAAACAAGGGGTGGATGCTGACGGTACTCATCGTTGAGCGCTCTTCAGGAAGTCAGCGGTTTCAGCGAACACACCTTGAAACTCGGGCAGCCAGGAAAAATGCTGCACGAAACCGTGACCGGCGGACTGATAGCGTCGAATCGTTGCGGGCACCCCGGCCAGGATCAGATTTCGACCATACTGCTCGGCTTCGTCACGAAGCGGATCGCACTCGGCCGTAACAATAAGCGCCGGGGGCAGGCCCGACAGGTCTTCTCGCTTTATCGGCGATACGAGCGGGTCGGCAGGGTCGGCGCCGCTATTGATATAAAACGCGTTGAACGGTTTCAGCAACGCCGTCTCCAGCCCATTACCCACTGCGTTGGTCTTTAGCGACTCATAGCGCTCAACATCGAAGTCAAGGTCAAGCGAGGGGTAATAAAGAATCTGGTGCGTGATGCTTTTCAGGCCGGCGTCGAGCGCCATGGCCGCTACCGCAGCCGCCAAATTACCGCCCGAACTGTCGCCTGCCACGGCAAAGGATTGTCCGTTCCAGCCAATACCGCTGTTCGGGTCGCGACCGTTCTTTGCTATCCACTCAACAACGGCGTAGCAGTCGTTCAGGCCGGCCGGAAAAGCGTGCTCAGGTGCGCGCCGGTAATCCACCGAAACCACCACGCATTGCGCAGCGTCTGTTAACGCGCGCGCAATATGATCATGTGTGTTGAGGCTGCCAAGAAAGAACGCACCGCCGTGAAAGTACACGACCACCGGGTGGCTGCCGGCAGCTGTCGGTTTGTAGATACGCACGGGAATATCGCCGAACGAAGTCGGTATAGATTTGTCGGACACCGAGTGCACCAGCAGGCGTTTTTCCACCGGAGGAACCTGGCTCTCTTCCCCTTCGCGCATAGCGACGGGGTTTAGCGGGCCCGGCGGCGGCGCAGGCATCGACGCGATGAACTGAGCTATGGTTGGGTGCAGTGCCATATCAGCTCCGTGCCCCGATTTCGCCCTGATGCTGGTTGGGGAAAACGGTTTGTATTTCGTCTTCGCTCCAACCCTGACGCGATAGGCGCTGCAGCTCGTCGGTGACCGGCTTGCGCTCGGCCTGGTATTGCGCCAGTGCTTCGGGAATAGAATCAGCTTTTTTGAGTGCATCGGCAAGAGAGCCGGCATCAAGAACCGCCGAGTTCGCGCCCTGGCCCTGATGGTGCAACATTGCATGGGCCGCATCGCCAATAAGCACCACCGAGTCGCTGTGCCAATTTGGAACCGGGTCAATGTCGTACACGGCACGCAAATTCACCAGTCCGGATTCGAGCCCTTTGGTAATGGTCACGAGCCGCTCGTCAAATCCGGCCACTACTTTAAGCAGCCGCTCTTTGTCGAAAGCGGGTACCGGGGTGGGGTCGGCAGCAAGACACGTAACGTCGAACGAGACTTCGTTGCGATGATGCAGCGGCAGCAAGTACACCTTGGTGCCGTGCCCCATATACATACGAAGGTTGCCGTCCTGAACCAAACCGAATGTATCAGCCGCCGGTATGACCGCGCGATAGGCGTGCTCGCCGGCAAATACCGGAGGTTTGTCGCTGAACAAATGCCTGCGCACCTGCGAGCGAATGCCGTCGGCACCAACGACCAAGTCGGCGTGGATGGTGACGCCGTTTTCAAACTCGACAGTGGCGCCGTCTCCGTTGTCGGTAATGTTGCTTAGGCGATGGTTAAGCTTGACCATGCCTTTGGGCAGCACACCCAGCAAGGCGTCGATGAAGTCACATCGATGCACGAAATGGGTGCTGATTCCAAAGGCTTCTTTTTCGGGCCATTCTTCCATCGCGATGCGATGGCCGGTTGCAGTCAGTATTTCAAAGTAGTCGCTTGACGTTGTCACTGCGGCGATCTCGTCAAAGACTTCCAGCTTTCGGAACTGATCCATGGTGGACGGACGCAGACCGATTCCGGCCCCCACCTCTTTGACCTCTTGCGCTTGCTCGTAAACCGTAACGGTGGCGCCCAGCTGATTCAGGGCTAGTGCGGCAGTGGCACCCGCGTAGCCGGCGCCAATAACGGCAATGTTCAGGTTTTTCAAAGTATCTGGTCTCATGGTTCTACTTCTCAGTATTGGGTGGTGTTACTGATGGGGATACGGCGTCAAGGTCAGGAAATCGGCCGTGTTATGAACGAACAGCTCATCGATTACCGAGTCGTCGATGCCGGCCTTGTGCAGGTCGGGTATAAGCTGCTCGAAAAGGTAGTTCACGGTATGGCCTTTGACTCCCGGCCAACCCAGCGGCGAACAATTGGCATCTGCCGAGGCCAGAACCTGTTTGACCAGGCCGCTGTTCAGGAATCGAAGAAAGTGGTCCAGACGCTCTTGACGGGCGCGCCCCCAGAATGGCGGGTCGGGCAGCTCCAGGTCATATCCGAACGTGTCGAAGCCGATGCGGCCTCCGGCGGCCAAAATGGCTTTCTCGTTGATCTTGCCCTGGCTGACACCGTCGTCGGCATGGCCGAACAGCACACGGTGGCAAGGCAGGCCCTCCTCGTCAAAAATCTTCAGGGCCGGTTCGGAATCGACGGCGAGGTGGGTGAATATGGGTGCGCCGGTAATTCTGGATGCGCGCGCTGCCGCACGGTAAATACGCAGGTCGAGGTCTTTCATTTTGAAGCCTCGGCTCACACCTACTTTAATGATTCCCGCCTTTGCGCCGGTGTCACCGATACCCACGGTAATCTCATGCACAAACTGGTCGGTCAGGTACTCGACGCTGGCGCGCTCAAAGAATGGCAGGGCTGTGTCGCCGCCGACAAAGCCGGTGCTGGCAATAATGTGCACCCCGGTTTTGTCCGACAACGATTTGTAGTAATCAATATCGCGGCCGTTGCAGATGCCGGTGGCTTCTACAAAGGTTGCTGCGCCCCATGGCTTGGTGTTCTCGTGGAACTTGCGCAACTTTGGCACGGTTTCTTCATATCGTTGTTCCGGTGTTTTCCACCAGCGGCTGTCAAGCTCGCAGCCGGGCATGCCATAGCCGATATGCTCATGCACCGCCACGAAACCCAGTTCCGAAGCCGAGACCGTGCCAAGCACTGTGTTCACGCGTGTCATTTCACTTCCCCGCTGATGCTCAGCAACTGCGCTGTGTTGGTCACGAGCATTTGTTCGATGTGTTCCTGGTGCACGCCTGCCGCCTGAAGCATGGGCACGAAACTGGTCAGCACATTGCTAAAAGGCAGGTCGTGGCCGGCTTCGCCAAAGGCCACTCCGGTGGCGCTGGACGACAGAATGATTCGATCTGCGTAGCCCGCGTGGATGAGCTCGCTGAGCAACGCCACTCGCTCGGAATCATTGAGGTAAAGCGGGTCGTTCGAGCCGATGTGGTCAATACCCACGCGGGCGCCTGCGCGGGCCACGGCCGCTGGCCAACCTTTGGCGACGGCTTCCCGACGGTCGATGCCCCCCACCACAATGCGTTCCGGCTCAAGCGATTCGTCAATAGCCAATTGCATCTCGGCCAGCGCATCGGATCCGTATCGGATGAACACCGGCGCCCCGTAGGTTGCGCCGGCACGGGCTGCACCCCGCACCAAGCTGCCATCAGTGGGCGTCATGCCGCTGACGGTAACCGCCGTGGTGATCAACCCGGCCCGAGCACGGCGCTCGAAGCGCGGCACGACCATACCTTCGTTTACTTCTCGTCCGAACAGCTCCGCAAATTTTTGTGCAGGCCACGGCGCGGGCGGGTTGGTTTGCGGCGTTAGAAAGTAGCCGCCCAACATGGCCTCGGGCCCTTGGCCGGTGGAGGCCACAATATGAACGCCGGTGGCACGAGACAACGCTTCGTACAAACGCAGGTCGCGCCCCTGGAACATGCCGGTGGCATCGACAATGCTGCCGCCGCCTGCCGCTTTGAACTGCGTTAGCTTGGCTGCCAGCGTATCGAAGACTTCGGCGCGGTCGATCTTTATGTCGTAGGCGTACTGCGCCCCGGGCAACACGTACAGAAGCGATTCGCTGACGAGCGTGACGCCCAACTGTCTGGCGTCGACCGGACCAAGCACCGTGTTGACCGACGGAACATTTACGCCTCGGTCGGCGGGCTTGTCGAGAAAAAGTGAAGTAAAGGGCGGTGTGGGCTCGATGCCTTTGCTGTGTCTAACACACATGCCTGCCCCTTCTGGGCGCCGGCATGCAATGCAAGCCTTCGGCGATAGAAACGATGATTTCGCTCAAGAGAGGTCTCCTGCTACTTGGGTCTTATGTACTAATGTTATACCAAAGTATGAGACAAAAAAATTTTACTGTCAACGATTCAGGCCGAAGGCGTACTTGAAGTCGTCAGCGCGATGCACGGCTCGCCGCCAGCCCCCCGGCTGCCCGTCGTGCGTAAACATGGTTGTAACCGTCACCAGAACAGGCGCACCCACTTTGACCTCAAGCGCTTCTGCTTCTTCTTTGCTGGCGCCCGAAGCCCAGATGTGCTGTTCACCGCGCGTGAATGTCAGGCCAAGGGCTTGCTCGATCAGCGCAAACACCGTGCCGGTACGCTCGAGCTCTTGAACGCTGGGAAGAAAATCGGGCGGCGTGCAAAGATAGGTGCGGGTCCAGGCCAGGGGTGAGCCATTGACGGATATGGTTCGCTGCAGGTAAAGCACCTTATCGGGCGATTCGAGACCAAGCGCCTCGACAACATCACCAGGCGCTTCAACCCTTGCCACGCCTGAAACACGCGA